>JBDNIG010000545.1:0-4664 GCA_041688415.1 Rhodopirellula sp.
CCATGCCCAAGTTCAGGATTCCGTCGTCAAGCTGGTCAGGCGTGATCACTTCTCGGTTCAGTCGCTCTGCGAATCCGTCGCGGAAAGTCAGTCCGACCATCGCGTGCATGTGGCGGCCGTTGGGTCCGCCGGTTATGGCATGGGCAAGTTGCTCAATTTCGTTCGCATCAAGGCTGCGACCGGACCACTCTGCCAACCCGACAATCACTTGCCGGATCAAGGCCAATTCAGAAACGTTGGTTGCGTGCCCGAACCCGTCCTCGAACTTCGGTCCGATAGTCAGAGCAATGATGTTACGTTCCGAAGCGACTTCAACTTCAATTTCGTCTTCGATCTCTTCCAGCGTCGGAAGTGTCTCGGGAATCTCGTCGACTAAATAGAGCACGGGAGATGTGAATCTAAAGTGCAGTTCCACTGAATCGAACACTTTTCCTTGGGCGATCGCTTGCACCACCGGGATCGTGCGGCGTAGCCATGTGGGCAACATTTGGTAACGTTCGTAACCGACTGGATTGAGCGGCTGATCGCATAGAACAAACCACCAATGGGAATCCGGCGTTACGTAGACCGATGCAACTTCGGCTTCCGTCATCATTGGCGACGTATATGTCGGTGTAAGGCATGAAAAATCGGAAATGTGTGCAACCGATCTCCGGACTCGCATTGCTGACCCATCCGCGCGAGTGGCGAGACGCATGTCGGTCCGTTGGTGCGAGAAGGACCGCAGATCAGCGATGAAGTCGGGGGCGATCTGGATGTAAAATGAATTGTTCCTAGCGTCTTCCGGCATTTCAGAGTGCGGGATGACATTGCCGTCGTGATGGCGAACGAACGCGACAAAATTTACAAAGTCGATGTCACGATTGAACGAAATACCAAGCGTCTCGGCTTTGGCACGTGCGCGAAGCACTTTCAAGAGATAGAACGCATCAATCTCTTCCGTTCGTGAAAGATGCACCAGATCATCGACGTCAACCGTCTCGATATGCCAGTCGTTGTCGGGACAACTCAGTGTCGGAAGGGAGAGCGTCCGCCCAATTCCACAGGTCACGATCAACGTAATTCCACGTTCGTACCGTCCGGTCGCTTGCGATTGCTCGAAGCACTTGCCGATCCTTTCCTGCAAGGTACGGCTGAGTTGAGAGTGGGCTGGCCAAGGCCCGACTGTGTCGGTCACGCCGATCGAATCTGTACTGTCGACAAGAAAGAGTATTTGCGCGAATTCCCCGCCCTCCTGTTTCAATCGTAGTTCGGCAAGTGGTCCGATCGGTGTATTCTCGAACACGATTGGATTTTGCCGATCGGCCCCAAACGTACGTTCGTCGTTCAGCCAGTGCGAATAGCTTTTCACCAGTGCTTTGGCGAAAGCCTCCTGCATGCCATTGCCAATCGCGAATTGCACGACGAGCTCTCGAATCGCTACCCCAATCGCAGTCGGCATCGCCAGTACGATTTCTGTCCCATATTCCACCAGCGGGTATCGGTGCATTGGCGAACTGGCGATAGATACTTTCTCGGAATCCCGCATTCGCTCCGGTGATGCAATGAAGGGCCGAAGCAAGTTGCGATCAATACCGAGAGAATCGAGGTCGTTCTGCGAGAACCTAACCACACTGGGGAGAACAATATCAGGCTTGCTAATGCGCGGTATTGACTCACGTTTTCCGATGACATTTGGCAAGATCTTAGCGCGGTCACAAGAGACCTCCGATAACGTCAAGAGCGAATTGATACACGAGGTGAATTCATCGAACCTCCCATCGTCAGGCAGCGTTTCGAGAATCCAAAGCACTCGTTGTACATAGCAAGCGTTCGCTCGCCAGACTCCATTTAGCACCCGAAAGTTCTGGCCTTGAAACCACACCGTTGAAGCCTGAACATCGTCGGGTGAATCAGCGAAAAGAGCAAGCGAAGTTTGGCCTAGGGCGTCGAAAAGCAACCTCAGATCATCATTGGTAGCTGTGGAATTGCCGATCGCTTTGGTCATCGCAAGTTGCACCATCGCCTCGACACGCACGACGCTTGAGTGCAGCGATGATTGATATAGCAGGGCGCTGCACCGTGCCGCCAACGAGGCTGGGGCACAATCAGAAATCGACTTAATCACGTCGGCGACCTGAGATGCCAATTCGTTTGGCGTCGGTTCAACGAGTTCGCACGCGAATGTGTCGTCTGCTAAATCAGGCATGATTTTTCGTTGTCGAGCTGTTTCTTGGTGTAAGGACACATCCTACACATTAATGTTCGCCACTGTCCTGGGAAGAAAAGTCGGTCGGACTCATTCTTGGTGGCTTGGACGTCAGTCCTGCAATCCGGTGGCCGACGCCGGATCCGCTTTCTCATTTTCCGACATGCTCCCCGTTTCATCGACCGAAGCAGGGAGACGCCGCCGCAAACCCACGTCGGTTGGACAAACCGAGGCGGCGAAGTCGATCGCCAATAGCCAAACTCGCTTCGGTCCCTTCACCGATGCGAGTTCAAGCTGGCTGAGACTTGCCGCGGTCGATTAGGTCGCTCCTGGTGCGTTCTCGGATCGCGCCCGCTTAACCATCGCGACGAGTGCTGCACGGCACTCATCAGCACGACGTACCTCGTTAGGGAAGCCGATGCGCACCGAGTGGACGCGTTCGGACGTCTTGAGACGCAGGTGAAAGCCGAGACGGTCCACAGCCGTCATTTTTGCTTCGGAGGCGGCCACGCCTTTTTCGTGCAAAGCAATATCGATCAACGCCTGCGAGTGGTCGCTATTCATGTGCTGCAGAATACCCAGGGCCGCCTCGGCCAACGGATCGGGTTTCGCCTGTTCGAATTCCGAAATTTCGACCCAGCCCATCACACCGAAGCCTCCAACGAAATAGAGGTCGACGGGATGCAGAAGCCAAAACGAGAAGTCCGCGAAATCGACGTAGTAACTGGCGTTTTCGTGACGTGCGAGATACGCGGCACGCGCCGCCGCCAGATCATCCTCCGGCACAGGCTCGGCGTTGCCAATCAAAGTCATTCGGCCGGCGCCCAACGGATCGCTTTGGGCTTCAGGCTTCAGGAGTGGTGACGGACAAGGACGCGTGGGGATCAGCCTTTAGATTCTGCGTATGCATCGCCATCGAGCTGATCAGGAACAGTGGCCGTCCGGCGTCGTCCAGGGCGTAGGGCATTGTCGAGCCGAATGGGAACCCCTGGCACTTTTTCGAATGGGTGGATATCACACCGACCTGATTGAGCGAGAGCATCGTGCGAGCTCGCTCGGCATGTGAAGTCTCGGGAGCCGGGTTGGGCTCCTCAGTCTTGGTCGTGTAAGCGTGCTGTCGCTGTTTGGTCATCGGGTTGGGGTATACCTAAAGGATGAGTTCTTCATTTCTAATTGCCGGTTATTGTAACACGCGTGGGAAGCGAAGAACCACCGCGGGCCTGACGGGTCTACGATTCGGCGACCAGATCCAGGTCGGCCGCAATGGTCTGCATCGCGGCGATGCAGAAGTCGATGTGTTCATTCAGTTCAATGCCAAGATCTTCGGCCCCATTGATAATGTCTTGGCGATTGACCGCTGCGGCAAACGATGCCTGTTTCATTTTCTTTCGTACACTCTTCGCCTTCATGCCCTCCAGCCGCGAGGGACGCATCAGAGCACATGCCGTAAGGAATCCGCACAGTTCGTCGCAGGCGTAGTGTTCGAGAGCCTGGCAGCACCGTTGGTCAGCGAGGCACTTCGCAAAGCGATTGAGCACCGCCGTCCGATAACGAACCAAATACGCTTCACCTTTGGCTGCTTCTTCAAATCGGCAACTTCCGTTGCCAATTGCACGCATCCCTCACATTGATTTTTGGTTTTCCCATCCATGATTCGGGCAATTTAGCCGATGCGGGCGAAATCGCCGAGAGCAATTTTGAATTGAGTCGACCTCGATTTTTACTCGTTCGAGGCCGCAGGCCGTGAACGGTTACAAATATACGGACCAAATCGTAACCTTCGAATCGGTACGGCTCGCATGACGTTCGGATGCACCATGAGCATCCAATAGAATTCTTCGACCGGACGATCATGTGGTCGTCGGCGCGGGTGTCCGCGTCCGTGATGGTGTCTATCCGTTAACCCTATCAGTCGTCGTACTCGCTGTTCGCTTTGGTACGTTGGCAGATGATCTTCACCTGTTCAAGAAGACCTAATCCTGCGAGTCCCTCGAGGAGTTGCGCGGCTTCTCTATTACCAGCCTCCGCAGCCCGTTCGAGCCAGGCTATGCCTTCCCTCTGATGACCCTCGTCCTTGCCCAAAACACCCCGACGCCCGATCGTATGCATAGACCGAGCATTGCCCGCTTCAGCGGCAAGCCGGTACTGCTTCTCAGCGTCATCCGATCGCTTAAGGCTGGCTAGTGCGTCGCCCAACAGGTCGCGTGTGCTGGCGACGTGGAAGTGTCTCGTAATACTCGCGAGCCTGCTGATCTTTGGTGCGTTGGCAGATGATATTCACCTGTTCAAGAAGATCTAATCCTGCGAGTCCCTCAAGGAGTTGCGCGGCTTTTCTATTACCAGCCTCCGCAGCCTGTTCGAGCCAGGCTATGCCTTCCCTCTGATGACCTTCGTCCTCGCTCAAAACACTCCGACGCCCGATCGTATGCATAGACCGAGCATTGCCCGCTTCAGCGGCAAGCCGGTACTGCTTCTC
>JBDNIG010000546.1:0-7340 GCA_041688415.1 Rhodopirellula sp.
CAGTTGGATGAAAGAGAACTTTGGGTATGGGCTCCACTACACTCGCAGCCTCGATCTAACGCCTACTCCAGAGGAACAAAAGCTGCGCAAGCCAAAACCCGTTGCAATACCAAATTTTTGAAATTTTTAACAGCCCAGGCTTAGGGTTGCCCCTTTGGGGCTGAAGCGCGCCGAACAAGATAGCGTCAGTAATAAAATCAACGTCCCAGGGGATTTCAGCCGTTGGCCAGCGCAGCGCCACCGACTTTAGTGCATTTCCTCGGCCAAACGTTCCATATCCGTTCGCAGCGTACGCATGTAGCGTCGCCATTCCATTTCGAGTTTCGCCCGGTCACCGAAGCACTCGTCAAAGGTTGCCAGCAGTCGATCGCCGCGTTTCTGTAAAATTTCGGTCGTGACTTTCCCGGCTTGGAAAACGGTAGTTTTCCTAATCCGAGGCGTCCGCGAGTCGGTCGCCGTGCTCAAACCGCGTTTGGAACTCGTCTTCGCTGATAACTTCGACGCCCAAACTCTCGGCCTTGTTCCGTTTGCTGCCGGCTTTTTCACCCGCGATCAAGAAATCGGTGTTCTTGCTAACGCTACTCGCCGCCCGCCCACCGAGTTCTTCGATCCGCGATTTGATTTGATCGCGGGTGTAGTTGGCCAGCGTCCCGGTAGCGACGATGATTTTCCCCGCCAATGGCAGATCGCCCTGATCGTCGGCGCGTTGCGGTGGTTCGGGTTCGCTCAGCACGACGCCGACCGATTCCAAATCCGCCAGCACCCGTGGGCCATGGTCGCCATGCAGAAACCCCACCAGGCTCTCGGCAATCCGCTCGCCGATCTCGTGGATCGAAGCAATCTCCTCGGCCGTGGCGGCTTGAAGTAGCGATCGGCTCCAGTATTTGTCTGTGATCAATTTCGCGACACGGGGTCCGACGTGTCGAATGCTGATCGAGGACAGCACACGGGCGAGTCCGCGGGTGCGGCTCGCGTCGATTCCGGCGACGAGGTTCTCCGCGTTTTTGCGACCGAACTGCACGTCGATCATCTCGTCGCCTTTGCCTTTCCGCTGGCGCGGCCAGGTCAGGTCCGCGAGCGCGTCGGCATCGAGGCGGTACAGATCGGCAAACGCGGTCACCCATTTTTTTTGCAGCAGCAGGTCGACGACTTCTTCGCCCAATCCATCGATGTCCATGCCCGCGCGGCTACCGAAGTAAATCAGTCGTTGTCGCAATTGGGCGGGACATTGTGGATTGGTACAGCGGATGTAGACGCCGCCCTCGTCGCGCGTCAGCGGTCCATCGCACTCCGGGCACTGAGTTGGGAATTCGTACTCGGGCAGTTTACCGGTGCGGACATGTTTCTCGACGCGCACGACTTTGGGGATGATTTTGCCGGCCTTTTCGACGACGACGAGATCGCCCACACGACCATCCAACCGCTCAATTTCGTCAGCGTTGTGCAGTGAAGCTCGCGACACGGTCGTGCCCGCGATGTCGACCGGCGTCAGGTACGCGACCGGTGTGATCGTCCCGGTCTTGCCAACTTGCACCTCGATCGCCTGAAGCCGCGTGGTGGCTTCGTAGCGTTCGAACTTGTAGGCGATCACCCAGCGTGGGCTCTTGCTGCGAACACCGAGTCGTTCCCGCTGGGCGAACGAGTCGATTTTGAACACGATCCCGTCGACTTCGAATGGCAGATCCGGCATTTCCACTTCGAGCTTGGCCACGGCGTCGAGGGCCGCCTGCACCGACTCCAGCCGCATGACATTGGGCGTGGAGGGAACGCCCATGCGATGCACCCAGTCGAGGAATTCCATGTGGTTATCAGCCTCGACGCCGACCAGTTCCCCGCTGCCGTGACAGAAGAATCGCAGATTGCGGGTGGCGGCGATCTTGGGGTCGAGCAAGCGGATCGTACCGGCCGTCACGTTGCGCGTGTTTTTGTAGGGCTCGGCACCGGCCTCGATTTGCCGCACGTTCAGGTCCGCGAGATCCGCATCGGTCATGTAAATCTCACCACGCAGCTCCACCACGGCTGGCGGATTGTCGGTATCGAGTCGCAGCGGCAGGTCACGGATGGTGCGGACATTGTGTGTGATGTCATCGCCGACGATGCCATTGCCCCGCGTTAGAGCCAGAACGAGGTGTCCATCCTCGTACCGAATTGAACCGGCGACCCCATCAATTTTGTACTCCATCACCCAGGCCACCGTTTCTCCGTCGGCGAGCGACGGAGCCAGCGATTTTTCGATCCGCTGCATTGCGGCCTGGAGTTCGGTGCGGCTGTAGGTATTATCGATCGATAGCATCGGCACGCGGTGCTCGACCGAGACGAGGTGCTCGACAGTATCGCCGCCCACCCGCTGGGTCGGCGAGTCCGGCGCCGCGAGTTCGGGGTGCTCCCGTTCGAGACGAACGAGTTCCACCATTAGCGTATCGTACTGCAGATCCGAGATTTCGGGTGTGGCGGCCTGGTAATAGAGCCGGTCGTGATGGCGAATTTGATCGGCGAGTTCGTCGACCCGCTGCTGAATTGTCTGGTCCGCCATCGCGATTAAAATGCCTGATCTGTCGAGAGTTGCACGAGTTCTTTACGAAAAACCCGTCGTTCACTGGAAATTTTACCTGCGCGCGGTATCCCGCGGGGAGGCAATTCACCACTAGGGGGAATTTAGGGACGGCAGCGGCGTAACCCACGCGAACACGCGAATTGGTTCTCGGTTTTGTCCGTGCGCGGAGATAAGATGCGATCCTCAAGTATTTTCATTTTTCTTCTATCAAGGAGATCGTTGCGGAGTTAATCGAGGTGACGTCCGTCACCCGCGAGGTTTCACCGCCCCATCACACGCCCCACTACGGGCGCCCGACGATCCTGAACGTCCCGCTATTTTTGCGGGAGTGGATTATTCGTCATGGCTCTCATGAATTGCCTGAATTGAACCGATTGCCTTATTGGAGCGCGTGGTCGCGCGACGTGCGGATTTTATTGTTTCCCGGTGCGATTTTGCGGCCTCGGTGGGGACCGAGTGGTAGGGTTGACCTGACCACTGGAACCTCACTGGACCGCCGAGCCGATGATTGCCAACGACAATGAGTTCGTGGCATACCCATTGGCTCGGCCGTGCCGATAATGAATGACTCAAGGAGCGATCTTTCAATGCTGATGCGACAACCGTGCCCCGACCTTCAATTTGCCTATGCGCTCCCATTCGGGGCGACGCCCTCGGCGAACGGTACACAATTTTCTGTGTTCAGCCGTTCGGCGACTGAGATGCGATTGCTGTTGTACAACAAAGTCAACGATCGCGAACCGGCGGAGGTCATCGAATTCGATCGCGACACGGATCGCTGGGGAGATGTGTGGAGCCTGCAAGTTCCGGGACTGGAGGCCGGTGGCCTCTACCATCTCCAGGCCAGCGGCCCGTGGGAACCGGAGAACGGACATCGTTTCGACGCCTCGGCGCGCCTGATCGACCCCTACGCCCAAGCTCTCGCGGGCACCTACCAAACCGGCAAAGACGGCTTGGTTCGCCCACCCAAGTGCGTCGTCGTCGACCAGACATTCGACTGGGAAGGCGACCGGCATCTCCGCCGCGAGATGAGCGAGACAATCATTTACGAAATGCACGTCAAGGGATTCACCAAGAGTCGCACCGCCAAGGTCACCGCACCGGGCAGCTATCTCGGTGTGATCGAGAAAATTCCGTACCTGAAATCGCTCGGGATCACCGCCGTCGAACTGATGCCGGTGAACGAATTTCCCATTCGCGACCCGCACGGCGAGAAACTCGAGCGAGCCAACTACTGGGGATACGACCCCATGGCGTTCTTTGCCCCGCACCGCGGATACGCCCACGGCAAGGCCCCCGGTGCGCAGGTGAACGAATTCAAACAGATGGTCAAGGCGCTCCACCATGCGGGCATCGAAGTGATCCTGGACGTGGTCTTCAACCACACCTGCGAGGGCAACGAGAACGGACCGACAATCTCGTTCAAAGGCTTGGAAAACCAAGTCTACTACATCCTCAGCGAAGGTCAGCACTACTGCAATTACAGCGGTTGTGGCAACACGCTCAATGGCAATCATCCGATTGTCCGCGAGATGATTTTCCACTGTTTGCGACACTGGGTTCACAACTATCACGTCGATGGATTCCGGTTCGACTTGGCCAGTATCTTCAGCCGCGACCGCACCGGTAATCTGATTCCCAATCCGCCGATGGTGGAACTGATCGCTGAAGACCCGATGTTGGCGGACACGAAAATCATCGCTGAAGCCTGGGATGCCGCCGGTGCCTATCAAGTCGGCAGCTTCGGTAATCACCGGTGGGCCGAATGGAATGGACGGTACCGCGACGACGTTCGTGGTTTTTGGCGCGGCGACGCTGGCACGCTCGGACCGTTGGCAACACGGTTAGCCGGCAGCAGTGATTTGTATGAACACGCTGGCCGACCGCCGTTCTGCAGCATCAACTTCATCACCAGCCACGATGGCTTCACGATGAACGATATGGTGTCCTACAAAGAGAAGCACAACGAAGCCAATAACGAGAACAACTGCGACGGCGACAACCATAACATCAGTGACAACTACGGCGTCGAAGGGCCCACCCGCAAAAAAGCGATTGCCACGATTCGCTCGCAGCAGATCCGCAACATGCTGGCCACGTTGTTGATCAGCCAAGGTGTCCCGATGATCGTCAGTGGCGACGAGGTTCGCCGCACGCAAAGGGGCAACAACAACGCGTACTGTCAGGACACTGATATATCGTGGTTCGATTGGCGGCTCGTTGAGAAAAATGCTGACTTGACACGCTTCGTCAGTTCGATGATTGAGTTCCGAAAGAACCAGCCGACAATCCGGAGGAAGGAATACCTCACCGGTCGACCGCTCGATGGACGCAAAGTCCCCGACGTTTCCTGGTATGGGACCGAAGGCAATCTGTTGCACTGGGACCAAGGAACACTCGCGATGACAGCCTATATCGCGGCCCCCAGTCGGGCGGATGATCCCGAGGGGCTGGGTCGTGATTTGATCGCGATGTTCAACAGCACCGGGGATAACCTGGACTTTGAACTGCCATCGATCGGTCGCGGTGTGGTCTGGAATCTGTTTGCCGACACGTCCGCGGTCCCACCAAAGGATATCTATCCCGACGTCGATGGGCCGGTCGCCCCGAGCAACCGCATCATCGAGATGCCGCGTCATTCGTTGAAGATCTACGTCTGCAACGCACAGTTGACGTAGGATGGGCAACTCTTGCCCGTCAGTGGCGTGAAACTCGAACCTCGGCTAACGATCTGGACGCGTTCCTCTCGGACTTGCTACCCTCGAACTTGAGACAGGTTTTCTAGTTTTTGGGACAAAGGACGGTCCATGCAGTCGTTGATGCGCTATCGAGATCTGGTGTTGCCATTGGGCATCATCGGTTGCCTCGTGGTCATCCTGGTACCGCTGCCGCCGTTGCTGATGGACCTGTTGTTGGCTGCCAATATCACCGTCGGTGTGATCGTGCTGTTGACGACGGTGTACGTGCAAACGCCGTTAGAATTCAGTATTTTCCCGTCCCTGCTGCTCGCTACGACGCTGGCCCGACTCGTCCTCAACGTCGCCACGACGCGGCTGATTCTCACGAGTACGGAATCCGGGGATAGCGGCGCCGTCGGTGGAGTGATCCAGAGTTTCGGCGAATTCGTCGCTGGGGATCGGATCGAGGTCGGGATCATTATCTTCGTGATCATCGTATTGATCCAGTTCATTGTGATCACCAAGGGTGCCACACGGATCAGCGAAGTGGCGGCGAGGTTTGCTCTCGATGGGATGCCGGGCAAGCAGATGGCGATCGACGCGGATCTCAATGCGGGCAATATCGACGAGAAAGCGGCTCAGCAGCGTCGTGAAGACGTCGCCGCGCAAGCCGACTTTTACGGGGCCATGGACGGTGCGAGTAAATTCGTCCGCGGCGATGCCATCGCGGGGATCGTGATCACGCTGGTCAATGTGGCCGGTGGTCTGTACATCGGTGTGATGCGGTACGGCATGTCGTTTTCCGAAGCCGGCGAGCTATTTACAAAACTAACGATCGGCGATGGTTTGGTCAGCCAAGTGCCGGCACTGACGATCTCCCTTGCCGCCGGGTTGCTGGTCACGCGGAGTGCGAACAAGGCCAACCTGCCCGAACAGTTCTTGCAGCAGGTGTTCAGCAACCCCAAAGCTCTGGCCGTGGCCGGTGGATTCCTGTGCCTGTTGATTATGACCAATCTACCGACACTTCCAATGGCCACCCTGGGTGCCGGATGCCTGGGATTGGCCGTCGTGCTACGGCGGCAGAACGCGCAAGAAATCATCGACGAGCAGGCCGTACAAGACGCCAAGACTGCCGCGGCGTTGGCACCCCACAAGCGGGTCGAGGATTACCTCGCCGTCGACCCGATGGAGCTGGCGATCGGTGTCGGTCTGTTGTCGTTGGCTGATCCCGAGCGGGGCGGCGATTTGATGCAGCGGATCACGGGCGTGCGGAACTCGATGGCCGGCGACATCGGCATCGTATTGCCGAAGGTTCGCATCCGCGATGACATGAATCTAGCAGATAATGAATACGAAATTCGGATCGCGGGCAATCCGATGGTGACCGAGCGGGTTTGGCCAGATCGCATCCTCGCGATCGACGGTGGCAATACGACTGGCGTGATCGATGGCGAATCGACACGGGATCCAACATTCGGGGGACCGGCGGTATGGATCGATCCGCGGCGTCGTGAGCAAGCGGCCATTTACGGCTACACTCCCGTCGAACCGGTCGCGGTATTGGCAACACATCTGCAGGAAATTGCTCGAAGTCATGCGGATGAATTGCTGACCCGAGACGCCACCAAGCACTTAATCAACGAACTCAAGCAAGCCGCACCGGCGGTCGTCGAGGAGCTGATCCCCGATCTGCTCAGTGTCAGCGATGTGCAGCAGGTGCTGCAAACGTTGCTGCGTGAAGATGTGCCGATTCGACAGCTCGCGATCATTCTCGAAACGCTGGGCGATCACGCTCGCAACACGAAAGATCCGATTGCCCTGAGTGAGCACGTCCGACAGCGTCTGGCACGCACGATCAGCACGCGATATCGCGACGAACGGGGACAACTGCACGTGATCGCAATTGGCCCGGCGATGGAAGATGCGATCGCTGCCGGAATGGAACATACCGATCGTGGGCTTTTTGTACGGATGAGCCCATCCGCGGTCGACTCGACTTGCGAGAAAATCTCCGTTGGTGTTAAGAAATTAAGTGCGTTGGGTCATCACCCGGTCGTTCTGGTCAGTCCGCAGATTCGTCTGGGGCTGCACCGGATCGTCGCCGCGTC
>JBDNIG010000547.1:0-4304 GCA_041688415.1 Rhodopirellula sp.
GCGGCGGGCAGCGTGGACCAGATCGGGCGATTTGACGCGGACGAACTGCGTCGCAGTGGGAACATGCACCCCGTCGTACTTTCGCGCGTTCCCGACGGCCACGCGGTCCTGCAGACGGATCTGTTTGCCCCCGTGCTGTCGCTGCTGGAGGTGGATTCGCTCGACGCGGCGGTGGCGCAGGTCAACGGCTGTCGATATCGTTTGGCGGCGGCGGTATTCGGCGGACGCAGCGAGGCCGCGCGGGCGGCGGCGCGGCTCGATGTCGGTGCGGTGACGATCAACGATTTAGTCGCCCCGACGGCGGACCCACGACTGCCGTTTGGCGGCCGTGGCCGGAGCGGTTTTGGAGTAACCCGCGGCCCCGAGGGGTTGCTGGCCATGACGACGCCGCGAGTGATTTTGACTCGTTCGGGACGTGTGGCTCCGCACCTTTCGCCGCGCCGCGACTCGGATGCCGAATTGTTGACGGGTGTGTTGCAGTGGGCTCACGGCAGCGTTTTTGGCGAGCGAATCGCGGCGTTGCGACGACTGACCTCTGCCGTTGGAAGACGTGGTCGGGTAAAACAGTGAGTCGTGGCACTTGTTCGTTTTTCCTTCCCGAGTGAACTTCCGTCTCATGATCGCTTCCAACCATTCACAAACTTCCGTCGCCACCGCCGACCGGCAACACGTGGTCGTCGTCGGGGGTGGGTTGGCGGGGTTGTCATCCGCCTGCGTGTTGGCGGCGAGAGGTCACCGGGTGACGCTGTGTGACAAAAATGAGTGGGTCGGTGGCAAGGCAGCGGTGCTGCACACCGGGGGCTATCGATTCGACATGGGGCCCACAATCCTGACGCTGCCGAGCGTGCTGCGGCGGGTTTTTGCCGAAGCCGATCGTAGTCTGGACGATTACCTCGAAATGGTGCCGTTGGATCCGCAATGGCGGTGTTTTTTCGAAGGCTCATCGGCTGCCAACACGAGCGAGAATACGGTGCTCGATCTCGTGGCCGACGTCGACGCGATGAAACAGCACCTACGCGAGTTCACCGGCGATGAGAAGGCCGCCGATGGATACGAAAAATTCATCCAGGTGAGCGAACAGCTCCACGGCGTTTCGGACCGCTTCTTCTTTTGGCGTTCGATCGGTGGTCTCGCCGATACGATGGAGGTCGGTGGCGCATTCTCTGCCGCGGTGCTGAAGGATGTGATGTCGCTGCGGATGGGTCGCAGCGTGGCGTCGGTGGTGCGTTCGCACGTGCCCGAGCATCGCGTTTCCCAGATGATGGATCACTTCACGCAGTACGTGGGCTCGTCACCCTACGCCTCGCCCGCGGTGCTCTGTAGTATCGCTCACATGCAAACCGAAGAAGGAATTTGGTATCCGATCGGCGGTACCCGCGCCGTCCCCGAAGCGCTCGCAAAGCTCGCACGTGAACTCGGGGTCGACATCCGCACCGGGACCGACATCACGCGGATCCAGACCAATGCGTCGGGCGTCAGTGGCGTGGTCACCACGGGCGGCGAGACGATTGTTTGCGATGCGGTGGTTAGCAACTGCGACGCCGTCCGCACCTACCAAGACCTACTGCAAGGAACGCCGGCGGCGAAAACGTTCGAGCGCAAGCACAACTACGAAGCCGCGTGCAGCGGTGTGGTCTTGTATCTCGGCTTGAATCGCCGCTACGAGCAATTGCTGCATCACAATTTCGTGTTTTCCAAAGACCCCAAAGACGAGTTCGATCACATCTATCGGCGTGGCGAAGTCGCCCCCGATCCGACCGCGTACGTTTGTGCCCCGTCGATTTCCGAACGAGACGTTGCCCCCGAGGGCGGCGAGTCATTGTACGTTCTCGTGCACACCCCCTACCTGCGCAGCCGGCATGACTGGAAAGCGATGTTGCCGCACTACCGCGAGGTAATTCTTGACAAACTCGAGCGGACGGCGGGGTTGGATGGCATTCGTGACGCGATCGTGACCGAGGATGCGCTGACTCCCGAGGGCATCCACAATCGCTATCGCGTGCTCAACGGTGCGATCTACGGACTCGCCAGTCACGGCAAGTTCACCGGAGCATTCAAACCGGGCAATCGACGCAAAGACGTCCCCGGTCTGTATCTCGCTGGCGGTGCCGCCCACCCGGGGCCGGGGATGCCGATGGTGTTGATGAGCGGTTGGATCGCGGCGGACTCACTCGACCAAGACGCACGATCCGGACAACTACGGACAACAACGGCGGAATCGACCGCGTGAAGTCAGAACTCGCACCTGCGCCTGCCGCGTGGTTTCAAAATGGGTTTCATCGGTTTCTCGATTCCTATTTGAAGCGTCACTTCCACGCCATCGCGGTCGAACGCGAAGGAGAAAGCGTATGGGCCGAGATACGGGCGGAGATGGCGGATGATGGGAGTGTGCCCGTGATCGTCTATTGCAACCATCCATCGTGGTGGGACCCCATGATCGCGCACTTCATCAATCGCCGGTTGATGAGCCCGCGTCAGTTCTACGCGCCGATCGATGCCGCGGCACTGGAGAAATACAAGGTGCTGGCAAAGTTGGGATTCTTTGGAGTCGATCTGAGTTCGAGTCGCGGCGCCGCCGAGTTTTTGAGAACGACCGCCACGCTTTTGCAGCGCCCCGCGACAGCATTGTGGCTGACGCCGGAGGGTCGTTTTGCGGATGTTCGCGATCATGATGCTGAGCTGATGCCGGGACTCGCTCACCTGTGCTCGAAGTTGGATCGCGGGTTCGTCGTGCCGCTCGCGTTGGAGTACGTGTTCTGGGACGAGCGACTGCCGAATTGTTTCCTCCGTTTCGGAGATGTCGTGTCGCTCGCGGAACATCGAGCGCTATCGAAATCGCAGTGGACCGATGGTCTCAACGCGCGATTACGCACCAATCAAGCGAAACTCGCCTCACTTGCGGTCGCTCGCGCAGCCGAACCATTTGAGAATCTGCTGCGTGGGAAACAGGGGGCGTCGGGGGCATACGACCTGGCCCGCCGACTCAAGTCATGGTTGTCGCTGAGAAAGTTCGACTCTGCTCATGGAGACAAATTTGGAGGTCGATCGAGTGGGTGATTGGTTTATGATCGCAATGTTCTGGGTGCTCCCGTCGCTGGCACTGCTCCTCGCTGGCATCGCGGCGTTGATGTTTGCGGGTAATTTGCCAAAGTTTCTCAGGTGGCGAGGCGGTGAACTGAGTCCGACCGAGGAAGAACCGTCGATTTCGGTGTTGATACCGGCGCGCAATGAAGCCGTCGGGATTAGCCGGAGCGTCAATGCCGTGCTCGCCAACACGGGCGTCATTCTAGAAGTGATCGTGCTCGATGATGAGTCGATGGACGGTACCGGCGATCTCGTCCGGCAAATCGCCGCTCACGATTCTCGCGTCCGGTTGCTCGACGGCGTCGAGTTGCCTTCGGGATGGAACGGCAAACAGCACGCCTGCTATCGCCTGGCCGAGGCGGCGCAATTCGATTTGCTGCTATTTCTCGATGCCGACGTGCGTTTGAAACCAACGGCGCTGCAACAACTCACACGCCGCAAGGCGCAGTATGCGGAGTCCGGCCCGGCCAAGGGCGAACCGATCGCGCTGCTCAGTGCGTTTCCGAATCAGGAAACCGGTTCCCTGCTGGAAAAAATCTTGATCCCGATGATGCACTACATTTTGCTCTGCTATTTGCCGTTTTCACGAATGCGATCGAGAACCGATTCCGGCTACGCGGCGGGGTGCGGGCAGGTGTTCGTGACCGATCAGGAAGCGTACCAGCGCAGTGGCACGCACGAGGCAATCCGAGCGACACGTCACGATGGCATCCAGTTGCCACGAATCTACCGGCTCAACGGCATGTTGACCGACTGCGTCGATGGGGCTGGATTGGCGACGTGCCGCATGTACCACGGTGCCGGGCAAGTGGTGCGAGGGTTGCTCAAGAATGCGAACGAAGGCATCGCGAACTGGCGGTTGCTCATACCGTTCACGATCCTCCTCGGTGGCGCAAACATATTGCCCTACGTTACATTTGGCTACGCGTTGACTCAGTATCTCGACGGCAACCATTCCATGGCGGTTTGGTACGCGGCCGCGGTCAGTTTTGCGGCGGTTTTCCTCAGTCATCTGCCTCGCTGGGTGGCAGCGTGGAAGCTCCCGCAGAGTCCTACTGGGGCGATCCTGCATCCCATTGCGATCGTGTTGTTCCTCGTGCTGCAGTGGTGCGCGTTTTTGATGCATCTGTGCGGCGTTCAACTTGCCTGGCGCGGCCGAGACAGTTGAGTATAATGACTCGACCACTGCATCTAAGCCGATTTGGGTAATTCATTCCGCA
>JBDNIG010000548.1:0-11585 GCA_041688415.1 Rhodopirellula sp.
AGGAGACTTTTCTGCGGGTACTTCGTCGCGACAACTTCGTTCAACATTCAGACAAAGCGACGTCGGAGTACCTTCGCCGCACCGCCTACAATCTACTGGTTTCCACCCATCGCAAATTGGGCCGGATGCGAGTCACCGACTCAGAAGCGGTGCTCGACGAAAGCTGGCAGCAGTGGGCGGGCAAGGATCTCAGCGGTGATGAAGCGGTCGATGCCCTGCGTGAGTGCATGAAATTACTCACCGATCGGGCGCGGAAGGCATTGCGACTGCGGTTTGTCGAAAACGTCCCGCGTGTCGAAATTGGCGCATCGCTCGGCATTACCGATCACGGTGCCCGCAATTTGATGCAGCGCGCCAAAGCACAATTGCGAGAATGTGTTGGCGAACGCCTGAAAGAAACTATCGATGTCCCGAAACTTTAGTGTAGAACGGATGATTCCTGCCGGAAACGCTTAATACCACTCCCCGTCCCGCGAGGCGGACCACCATGGCACCCCCCGAACCAATTGACCCTCTCCCATCTGGTGACAGTGCCAACGACATCGAAGTCGCTGACGCGATGCTCGATGCATTATTGGCGGAAGTGTTGACAGGGCAGACACCGCCGGATCAAAGCGACATTATCATCCAATGCTTGCAGCGACCGATTGTGCGCAGCGTGGCCACCACGCGAAAAGCCAGCTCTCGGTCGTCGCGACACCGCAAGTCTGCAGGAAATCCATCCACCTCAGCGCGGAAGATTGCATGGGTGACCGCCGCGACGATGCTGGTGTGTGCGGGCGTGGCGGTAGGCATCCGTTTCCGCAGTGATGTCATCATCGCCAAAAATGCCGACGCTCTACAGGTCGTCGATGGCGTGACGAAATCCGACACGGGAGTTCGTGGGGGACCGCCACTGGACACTTCGGCTAGCATTCCTAAATCGGACTCGCCCATTGAGCATAATCGTGTCCCGGCACCGCCGATCGCGTTAGCCGATGCAGCGTCCGATGCTGAGGTTCCCAGTCATGATCCGATCGAGATATTCGATGAGAAGAAATCGCAGCCTCTGATCGCGTTGGTGCCGACGTCCCGACCGCAGTCTCAATCGCTGACGTTGGTGTCAACGTCGTTGTCGGATCACTTGAATCATTACTGGGACCGCGTTGGTGTCCAGCCCACCAAGTTGTTGCCGCCCGAAGAGATTGCCAAACGGCTCACGGGTCGACTTCTCGTGAATGTCGAAGCCCATGCGATTGGCGATAGCGAAGCGATGCTATCGTTGCTCGCTCGACGCAAGAATACGGAGTCGCTGGCTGGGCCCGTATTGGAAGCGATTTCTTCGCGTCCTGACGGGAGTCTCACGAGGCCAGTCGATCAGCAGATGATTGCTCAAGTCGCCAAGACACTCCACGATGGTCGGGGTTTTGATCGGCTCGTCGCGTCGTGGTTCATCGAACAGGCTGACTCCAAGGCTGACTCCAAGGCTGACTCCAAGGCTGACTCCAAGGCTGACTCCAAGGATGGCGACGCGGAGGCTGCGCCGTCGATCGGTGAGTTATTGCGACCGCTCGGCCAACACGAAGCCATCGTGAGCACCGCCGCGTTGACACTCGGCACTGACATGCGATGCGTACGCTGCCACGATTTGCCAACGAGCGGCCGCGATGCGGTTACTTCGCAGCATGATTATTGGCAGTTCGCGGCGAGTCTCTCGCCCTGGCTAGGCTGGCAGACCAACGGGCCATCGGGATGGTTCTACGACACGCCCGATGGACGGCGACGCCTGGCTCAGGCTGATGAGCTCAGCTCCGATTGGGCACAGCAGCTCGTAGGCTCTCGGTCACTCGCGGAAGGTTTGGTGGGAGCAATGTGGGAAATGGTGCATGGTCGACCGCTGACCTCGACCCCCTACGACCTGACCGGCAGTGCCAACGATTCCGACCTGCAACAACTTCGCAACGACCTCGCCGACGATTTGATCGCCAGCGATTTTAATTTATTGCGAACGATCTCGTTGATCATGACCGATTCCATCGTCGGGCGTAGCACACCGGACGCGATGACGCCGAGTGGCCTGCTCACCGCCAGCGCCGACGAGTGGGTTCGTGCCGTCTCGGCGGTCGAGTCATTCGCCGCGGCGCCGCCGGAGTCGATGCCATGGTCGCTTGACGACCGCATGAACCTGGTACTCGGCGAACTGCCTCATACCGGCTCGGTCGATGCGACCAGCGCCCTCTTGGCTCAACCCCTAGGCAGCAACGACCTCGGCTTCGACGACCTGCAGGGACCGAAGAAGTTCCTGCCCGCGGAAATGCCCGAGCCTTCCCCAGCAGTCGTGGCGGGGCTACCCGTGCGTGCCACGATCGTGATGCCCGCATGGATGGGCAAATTGCCAGACTTCGACAGTCGACTCGAACATATCGCAAATCTGGCTGGCCTCAGCGATGTCCCCGATAACGTCAAGACGCTTGCGGGGCAGATGCGGGAGGCAGAATTGGACGAGGCCTTGATTCTTCAGCGGATTTGGTGGATTATTCGCCCGCAAGATTGACTCGCGAACCATCCTACCACCACGAACCGAGTGCATGACGTCCACCGATTTTCTAGACCAGATCCACTTGGGTGACTGCGTGGCTGGGATGAACGAACTGCCCGCCGGCAGCGTGGATTTGGTCTTTGCCGATCCACCCTTCAACATTGGTTACGAGTACGACGTCTACAACGACTCGCTCGAATCCGACGACTATCTGCGATGGTCGGAGAACTGGATTCGCGGTGCCCACCGGGCGCTCAAGCCCGATGGTGCCTTCTGGTTGGCGATCGGCGACGAGTATGCCGCCGAACTCAAGGTTCTCGCGCAGCGAATCGGGTTCTCATGTCGCAGTTGGGTGATTTGGTATTACACCTTTGGCGTACACTGCAAATATAAGTTCACGCGTTCGCACGCGCATCTGTTTCACTTCGTCAAAGACTCTGCGAACTTTACGTTCAACGCCGACGATCCCAATCTACGTGTGCCGTCGGCTCGGCAATTGGTCTACAACGACAAGCGCGCCAATTCCAAAGGACGGATGCCTGACGACACGTGGATCCTCCGTCCCCAAGATCTGCCATCGGGTTTTTCAGCGGATGAGGATGTTTGGTATTTCCCACGAGTCGCGGGAACGTTCAAGGAACGGGCCGGCTTTCACGGTTGCCAGATGCCGGAACATCTGCTCGGACGCATCGTCCGCGCGTGCAGCCACGAAGACGATGTCGTGCTCGATCCATTCAGCGGCAGTGCGACGACCGCTGCGGTGGCTAAAAAACTGGGACGGAAATACATCACGTTCGACATGAGCGAAGAGTACGTCAAATTGGGCAGCGAACGACTCGAGAAAATTACCCCTGGCGACCCGCTCGTCGGTTCCGCTGATCCGCTGCGCAGCGTTCCGTCAACGGCGGCTGGCAAGAAAGATTTTAAAAAGAGCGACAAGCAGCGTAAGGTGGAGCAGCGAAAGGCAACGCGGAGCCTGGGGCTGCAGATGGCGTTGGGATTTGACGAATCGCCGCTACCGTCCGACCGAGTTTCCGATGAGTTGATCGTTGAAGCATACCGTCAGAGCAGTGATGGGTGGTCGGTGGATCGGGTCTTACTCGACCCCGTCCTCAGCGATCGATTTGTCGCCGCGTGTCGTGATGCGGGTTCAATGGCGAACTCGCGAGAACTTCGCAAGCACTTGCTGCAGGTGCGATTTGTCGGAACGTTAACAGCCGAAGGACTGCAGCCCCACGAGGCGACGCTCGTTCCCGATACGATGCTCGATCGGTATCGTTACGCCAGTGAAATTGCGTGGCGAATGACGGCCGATCGGTATCCAACTTGGACGCTCGACGACCTCTTCATGGATCCCGAAATTCTGCAGCAGTTCGACTCTTTCGCCGGTCAACTGGCGCCGCACTGTGACGCATTTACGTTGCGTTGGGGAACACTCAAGTTGCGTCAGCTCGCCGCCGCCGTGGTCGCTCAGGCCGCAGCGCAAAAGCCTGTCGATACCTCGGCCGATCCATTTGATAACTGCCCTGCCCTGCCCCACGACGAACTCGGATGGCCGACTGGCGATGACGCCCGCGGCGGGATCTACCGGATCGAATCGGCCACGGGCGAGGTGTTGTATATTGGCGAATCGCTAGATCTGCCGATGCGGATGCGAGATCATTTTGACAATCCGGTGTCGCGAGATTTCTGGTCGATGCTCGCCGGTGGTCGGCCGCATGTTCGCATGATAACGATGCCGATCGACGAGCCGCAGAGTCCCCAGGTGCGGATGCAACCTTGGTATCAAGAACTACAGCGTCATCCCGAAGTGACGTGCAACTGCGTCGATCTTTGGCTGCCTGTTGAGGCCCAGGCGTAAGGTGGGATTGGGCTGCTAAAAACTTGCTGAAACCCCCTCCCTCGCATTCGCCTGAACGGCTCTGCTCGACCTCCCCCAACTTCGTCGGGAGAGGTAAAACGAAGATCACGAGCGGAACAAAAATATCATACAGCGTTGGTCCATGGCGGATCCGCAAGTCTCCAGGAAAGACAACTTTCCGGGTTTTCATCCCCACTGCCAGATCCGCATTCGCTAAATTGAGAGGTTGCCATCAAACCAGGGCGAGAGATCGAACATGACCCGCGCCCCGCTTTGAACGCGATTAGGCCTCTCTTCCTGTCGATCTTGAACCCCACTCGGAGATTTTGGTGATGTCAACTGCTATTGAAACTCGGGCCATCTCATCGAACCGCCCTGCCCTGCCCCGGACTCAGCCATCCGTTGCTCGGGCTGCTCGCGTGCGGCCGTCGATCGTTGATTCATTGGCGACGGAACCGTTCACACTCGATCAAGAACTCAAGCAATTTGGTACTTGGGTCGACAAACCCGTGTGGGTGCCACCGAAGGACTCCAGCGACAAGATGGCGAAATCCATGCTCCATCATGCGTCTTGGTTCGCCTCACGCGAGAAACGTTGGAATGATGTGATCGCCAGGCATCGCGATTCGTTCACTCAAGTTCGGGAAATCGAAATGACGAAAGCGTCGATCCGGTTGCCACTGTATGCCGCCAAGGACATTAGCAAGGCAGGAGTGCAGGCCGCTATTTTCGCACCACGAGTCTGCACGCAGTTCATGGTCAATCGTCGCCAGAAAGCGCTCGATGCTTATCGTTCGAAACTTGAGTTTCAGCGTCGCCGCACCGCGCTTCGGGCCGTCAAGGCACACCACCAGTGTCGTTCGCACGACTGCACATTTGATGAGATGCTGGCACTCACCAATCCGCTGGAAACGGGCGACGTGATTCGCCAGTACGGCATTGAAAAGCAGTTAACGCCATCGCGCCAAGACGAGCTGCTGCACATCGCCGCTGGCGTTCTCCCTTGGTTCACCGCATTCTCCTTGGGGCTATCGGGGGTCGCCTCCATCACGATGCTGTTCCTGACACCTCTGCCAGTCTGCGACCCGGCGTTCGTCGCCGAGTTCCCCGAACAGCCAGGCGTGCTCTGGAACATCGGCCACTTCGACGAAATCAATGGCGTCCGTCACGTGGAAATCTGAGTTTGCATCAAAAAGCCGGATGCTTTGCCAGAATCAGATTGGATTCAGCTCAGCACGTTCACGACAGTTCGGTACGCGGATGTTACAATCGACGCATACCCCCTTGGAGTCTATGCTGTGTCGACCGCCCTCAAATTCGCACCACGCTATACCATTGATGACTACTCGCGGTGGCAGGGCGATTGGGAATTGTGGGAAGGGATTGCGATCGCAATGAGCCCCAGTCCGTTCGGAATGCATCAGGCGATTGTTTCGCGTCTGAGCCGCTTGCTGGGCGTTGCGATCGAGTCGACGACTTGTGATGCGGAAACGCTTGTCGAACTCGACTGGATCGTCAACCGTGACACGGTTGTACGTCCCGACGTGACTGTCGTTTGCGGACCACCTCCGGAACGCCATCTTGAACGAACCCCGGTACTGGTTGCTGAGGTGCTCTCAGGATCCACGCGGCCGAACGATCTCAACTACAAACGTCAGCTCTATCAACGCGAAAGTGTCAATATCTACCTAATCATTGACCCGGATACAGAGACGGTCGAAGTCGATGACCGACAAGCCGACGGCCGTTACCACTCGTATCAGGCGGGCGACGAACTCGCACTGCGGGTTTGCGAAAACTGTGAGATTACGATTCCGACCGGGAAACTGTTTCATCGTTAACGCAGTCTCAATTCAGGTGGCGTGCTTTTTCGCTTCGTGAGGGATTGAACGCATGCCTAGAAGTTCGATCGTTCGGTCGTAGGCACCGCGATGTTTGTCCACCGTTTCTTGAGCGGCTCGCCCGAGACTGTCTGCTGCGGGAATGTCGTCGAGACAACGCCGCACGAAGGCCTCGAGATCTTTTTCGTCGGCGACGCGAACAGCCCCTCCACCCTCAATCAATTGACCAGCGATCGTGGCAAAGTTTTTAGTATTGGGGCCAAACGAGACCGCACATCCGTAGCCAGCCGGCTCGAGCATGTTCTGGCCGCCACGGTCGCCGAAGCTGCCACCGACGGTCGCGATGTGAGCCACGCCCCACCAGTGCCGAAGCTCGCCAATCGTGTCGACGAGGATCACTTCGTCGCCCTCCCACTCATCGTTGAATTGGCTTTCGTTGCGGCTGCGAAGAATCACACGATCGCCGCTGCTGACGAGCAACTCGGCGATCCGATCGAACCGCTCGGGGTGACGAGGCACGAGGATCAGCCGCAACTCCGGATGCTCGCTGCGCAGGCGATGGTAAACGTTGATTGCCATCGCTTCTTCGCCCGCCTGCGTGCTGCCGAAACACCATACCCGGTGCCAAGCGTCGACACCGGCCCAGTTGATTCGAGCGGTGACTTCGGGTGTGTCACGCGAACGGGGTGCGTTGTCAAATTTGAGCGAGCCGGTCACGCGAGTTCGAGATTGCTCGACTCCACACGCGATGAAACGGCCTGCCGTCACTTCATCTTGGCACCCAACCGCAGTGAGTGAGGCGAACGTCGGCCGCAGCAACCGCGCAAACTTTTGGTAGCGATCCGAGCTCCGCTCACTGAGTCGGCCGTTGATCACGGTAATGGCACAATCCAGGCGTGCCGCCGTGGCAACTAAGTTGGGCCAAAGTTCGAGTTCGGCAAGAACCAATTGCCTGCACTTAAGATTCTGCAGCGAGCGACGGACAGCCCACGTAAAATCGAGTGGGCAAAAAAACACATGTTCCTGGCCAAAGTGCTTGACCGCGAGGTCGTAGCCGGTGTCCGTCGATGTGCTGATCACGATTGTGGATTGAGGCGAACGAGCCGATAATAGCCGCGCCAGTTCAGGCAGCAGGTTGACTTCGCCCACGCTGACCGCGTGCAACCAAATCGATTCGTCGCAGTCGCCAAGAAGCTGAGTGGCGTGTTTCCGCGAGAGCCCAAAAAGTTTCTGAGGGACACCGCGGCGATATCGACCATGGCGGATGCAGCGGTACAGGATGACCGGAGAGAGTAGGGTCAGAGCAATAGCGTAGAGGAGGTTAAGAAACATCCGTGTTTCCTTGGAGGACGCGTGAATCGAGGAAAGTGACCGTAGGTGGCGCTGCGCTTACCTACGGCTAATGGCTGAAATCCCTTCGGGATAATCGCTTATCTACTACACCATTTTTCTCATGCAGCATGATTTGTATTTCTTGCCACTGCCACAGGGGCACGGCGCGTTTCGTCCGATGCGCGGCTCGACTTTGCGGATCGGTTCCGGTTTGACTTCGCCGTCACCACGACTTTCGCTCCCTGAGGCCGCCCGCTGGGCCGCCGTGTCGCTGGGCATACGGGCGACCGAACCCGCTTCGTGAGCATCATCGTGACGTGGGCGGGCATCCACCCAGGTGCTGCGAATGAAGGCTTCGTTGAACGATTCCATGCGGAAGATCAGCTCGGACACACGTTCTCCGATCGTTCCCCACATCGTCTCAAACATCCGCATGCCTTCGCGTTTGTATTCGACCTTGGGATCCATCTGGGCGTAGCCCTTGAGCCCCACGCTGCTGCGGAGGTGGTCCATCGAGAGCAGGTGATTTTTCCAAGCATCGTCGACGATATTGAGTAGAATCTGCCGCTCCATCCGTCGCATTTCGGGGTAGAACCGATCATCCACGGCACCTTGAACCGCAAGTGTTAGCTCCGCCCGGTCCATTCGAGACAAGTCCTCGACGGTGGTCTCGTGATTGAGTTCACTGCCAAGCCACTCGACGAGTGATTCGAGATTGCCGCTGTCGCCACTGGCGAGCAAGGCTGTCGATTCATCGTCGGCACCGGAGAAGATCTCCGCGACCTTCGCGGTCGCTTGCTCCAGCGCCGCGATGGAATGACTCGCGGTCGACTTACTGTGCTGGATCAGTTGTTGCTTTAAATCATCGCGATTGAGTTTGATCTCATCCACTGACAATTCGGTATCGAAGCGACCTTGGACCCATGCGATCAGACCTTCGCGATCGAGCGAGACTTGCGGTCCCTGACTCTCGGTGAATCGCGAGATCCCCGTCAGCACGGGATACTCGGCTTCCTTCTCGGTATACGCGGCTTCGGCGCGCTCGATCAAGGTCCCCGACACCTTGCGGCTGTCTTCGATATCGCGGAACTCGTCCGGTGTCGTTTCGATGCCGAATTTATTACGCATCCAAGCGCACAGGACTCGCAGACCATATTCAGCGTCGAGCAGTGGCTCGCCCTCGCTAAGGTCGGTGTTCTCGATCACGGCGTGAGCCTTCTCGACGAACTCGTCTATCATCTCGTCGCGGTCAAGCTGCTTGAGTTGGTGGTCCTGATAGTTGGTTTGCAGTCGCGTGTTGGCCCACGTGGCCATCGCCTTCCAGTTCCATTCTTCTTCCATGCCGCTGGGCAGATTCTCTTCAACAGCTTCGGCAACAGTAACTTCCGATTTCCGCTGGGCTTGATCCTTGGCGTAACTATCAGCCATCTCGAAATCCATGTTCGAGAAATCACGAGCGTCGAGTTGGCACTGGAGCTGCGTGCCAGCAAACGTTGCAAAGGTTTCGATACCGTAATTCGGTTCCAGGAAGGTCTCGACATGCGTTTCAATCTCGGCACGAATCAGGCCGAGGATCATGTTCCGTGAGGAGTGTCCATCGAGCAGATTTTGTCGATAGCGATAGACACGTTTGCGTTGTTCGTCCATCACTTCGTCGTACTCGAGCAGGCTCTTGCGAATTTCGAAGTTGCGTTCTTCGACCTTCTTCTGGGCGGCTGCGATGCGGCGAGTGACGAGTGACGACTCGATCGCTTCGCCCTCCTTCATCCCCATCCGCTCCATCACACTCTTGACGAAATCGCCGGCAAAAATCCGCATCAGGTCGTCTTCGAGCGACAAGAAGAAGCGGCTGCCGCCGGGGTCACCTTGACGGCCGCAGCGGCCACGTAGCTGCAAGTCGATTCGGCGTGATTCGTGGCGTTCGGTACCGAGCACGTACAGACCGCCGACGTCGCGAACGATCTCGCCCTCGGCACTCATCTGTTCTTTTTCGTCAATCTCATCGACGAGCTTTTTCCATACGTCGTCGGGCACTTCCAAACGAGTCGGGTAAGTGTTCTGCAACTGTGCCCAAGCCATCGTTTCGGGGTTACCGCCGAGAATAATATCGGTCCCGCGACCGGCCATGTTCGTGGCGATCGTGACCGCCCCAATGCGTCCGGCCTGAGCGACAATTTCTGCTTCCCGGCCGTGCTTTTTCGCGTTAAGCACGTTGTGAGCAATACCGCGAGTCTCGAGCATGTGGCTGAGCCGTTCGCTCTTTTCAATACTGACCGTACCGACCAACACTGGACGACCGGCGCGTTCCATTGCCGCGATCGTGGTGCGTGAAACGCTCTCGGCCTGCTTTTGGTTCTTGGGCACGATCGCGACGGCATCGTCGGTTTCGCTTTGGATCTTGCCCCAAATCTCGCTGCCGTCCTTGAGGGTCAAAACGTCCCACTTGTGGGCGCGTTCGACGTCGTCGGCGATCGCCCGAAATTTGTCTTTCTCGTTGAGATAGATCAGGTCGGCGTGTTCGATCCGCTGCATCTCTCGGTGCGTCGGGATCGCAACCACGTCGAGTTTGTAAATTTTCCAGAACTCGTCTGCTTCGGTCATCGCCGTACCGGTCATACCCGCCAGCTTTTTATACATCTTGAAGATGTTCTGCAGCGATGCGGTGGCAAAGGTTTGCGTTTCCTGCTTGATCGGCACGCCCTCTTTGGCTTCACAGGCTTGATGCAGCCCATCGGACCACTGGCGGCCTTCCATCAAGCGGCCCGTGAACTCATCGACGATGACGATCTGCTGGTCTTTGATGACGTAGTTGACGTCGATTTTGTAGAGAAAGTGAGCCTTCAGTGAGTTGTCGATCAGGTGCGGCCATTCCATATTGCCGGCCGTGTAGAAGCTCTCGACACCGGCGAGTTCCTCGGCCGCCCGGATGCCATCGTCGGTGAGCGTGACGTTGTGCTGTTTTTCGTCGACGACGAAGTGCAGGTCTTTTTGCAATTGCCGCGCCACACGATCGGCCTCGGCGTAGCGACCGAGATCGAGATCGGCGGGGCCGCTAATGATCAAGGGTGTGCGGGCTTCATCGACCAGAATATTGTCGACCTCGTCAATGATTGCATAGTTCAGCGGACCCTGGCACTGCTGCGCGTCACTGGGGAAGCGATCGTCACCCTTGGCGGCCGGTCGCATGTTGTCACGTAGGTAGTCAAAGCCAAACTCGTTATTGGTTCCATACGTAATATCACATTGATAAGCCGCTTGTTTTTCTTGCGTGCTCATGCCGGACTGGATCGCATTGATCGTCAGACCCAGGTTCATGCACAGCGGTGCCATCCATTCCATGTCGCGGCGGGCGAGGTAATCGTTGACCGTGATGACGTGAACGCCCTTGCCTTCGAGAGCATTGAGGTAGGCGGGCAGCGTCGCAACGAGAGTTTTACCCTCGCCGGTGACCATTTCGGCAATCCCACCGGCATACAGCACCATGCCACCAACCAACTGGACGTCATAATGACGCATGTTGAGAAACCGCTTGCCGCCCTCGCGGTGCTTGCCGGGTTAGCCGCCTGCGGGCGAGGGGGCGGCGCGGGACCCACGCCGCAAACGACCGTTGCCGCGCCCGCCCAGGCCGACCGCGGTGCGGCCGTCACTTCCGCAGGTTCGCCGGCGACATCCAGTGCGACGCCGGTCTGGGGATACCGCGTGGTCGCGACTTATCCCCACGAGCGCTACGCGTTCACGCAGGGGCTGCTCTTCCACGACGGGAAGTTGTTCGAGAGCACCGGTGGTTACGGGTATTCGACGGTGCGCGAGGTGGAACTCGCGACGGGCCGCATCCTGCGCCAACACCGCCTCGCACCCAACGACTTCGGTGAAGGCCTGATCCTGCGCGACGGTCAGTTGATCCAGCTCACGTGGCAACAGAACACCGCGTTTGTGTACGACGCGCGGGACCTGCGGCCGCTTTTCACGCACCGCTTCACGGGCGAAGGGTGGGGCCTGGCGGACGATGGCGAGCGCCTGATCCTGTCCGACG
>JBDNIG010000008.1:0-11951 GCA_041688415.1 Rhodopirellula sp.
GATTTCAATACTTAAAAGCCGCACGACCTCTTCGGGGGAGAGGGGAGACTGGATGAACTGGACTGGCCTGCACGAGACGGAGATGCGGAAGCAAACTTGCGCATTGCAAACACCTCGCAACCCCAAAGATTTAGCGGTCCAGCGTTAGCGGTCTGTTGTTTTAATTGGAAGCGTCGAGTGAGTGAACGTAGGATGGGCACTCTTGCCCGTCAGAGGTGCGGGCATCGGCCAAGAGTGGCCAATCTACGAATAAATCAACAGGCCGTTAGCCACGTTGTCGAGGCCCGAAATCAGGCAGCGCTATTCAAATAAAAAAACCGCGTGGCGATGGCCACGCGGTTTTCCTTACGTTAACAAGGTTTTGCCGGAGTGCTTAGAGGTTCTTTTCACCCTCGATATACTCCGGGTCCTGTTGTGCCTGCTCGAATTCCTCCACGCCGCCGTCATCGTCTACGCCGACGGGGTCTGTTGAGGAGCCGCATCCGATACAGGGCACAAAGAGGCAACCGCTTAGAATTAGCAAGACGGTCAATTGATTGAAACGTGTAAGCATTCGAATATTCGTGTTTTACGAGGGACAGAAAAAACCACCCAAGATTCCGCTTGGTGGAGTGAGTTAAAACGTGACATGCGCTCTCGCCCGAATTGTGCTCCGGGCGTGAACATGGAAATTAGATCGCCAGGTCTCGATTCGAAAACGCGGCAGCGAAACGACGTGCAAGTCCTCGCTGAGCGGGTTGTCGATTGAATCGTTCTTACGAAACGAGCGTGTAAATCATAACCCGACGCGTGAGCGAGGGATGCAGCCTGGTTCCTCGCTGACGCGTCGGGTTACTAAATCAGCAGGCCGCTGGGGCGGCCTGCTTTGGGTTTTCGGGCTACGTTTATAGATCGTCGCTGTTGACGACCACTCTATCGGCGATGCCGCCGATCGCACGCCATGACAAAAAATTGATCGAATCGGTTACAAACTTAACCGACCCGTCGCCCTTCAACGTTTGAACGCCGCCAGTGTGCAACGATCGGGCCGCATACATGGCTCGATTGCTGCTCTGGGAACAATCCCATTGGTTGGAGTTCGGCACCATGAGCGTCGTGAATCCGAAGTTAGTGGGTGTATAGCCCCACAACCAACTATTTCCTCTCGAGCTGGTGGTACCCGTGTAGGGCGTCCCCGTCTGGGGGCACCCATTGTTGCTTGCCATCGCATTCAGATTGGCCCCGGTGGTTTGCTTATAACGGGAACCGCTAACCGTCGCGTTTACTCTCAGGTGAGGGTGGCCGATGATACCTTCGGAGACCGCGATGGTATTGGAGAGACCGTCTAAGATGTCCCGGAACTTGCGGAACCGTGCGCGCGAAGAGGAAGACGTCTTGATGCCATCAAAAAATCCGACACCGTTACCATTCCACTGTGCCACACTGTCAGGGCCCACGCAGGCGAAATAATTCGTTGGTCCCCAACTGCTACTGGTCGGTCGACCGTTGTGTTGAACCCCGGTTGGGTCGGTCCAGTTACTTGCCCCCGTGCCAGGCTCGGAGGGGCACCGAAACGCAGCAACCACCGTCGGGTTGGCGATCGTCCACACCGGGTTGGGACGGTTGGCACTGGACCACCAGGTTTGCAGGCTGAAGTCGACCTGATTGTACAGGCTTGTTTGCTCAATGAACGGCAGGATCCGCGGCAACCAACTGTAATTCTGCGTGTTCCAGGATTTGACGCCTGGGATCGTGCTGTTTTTATCGCGCAGTGGCGGCACCGCATTGAACGTATCGTGGTAATTGTGAATCGATAGCCCAATCTGTTTCAGGTTGTTCGAGCACTGCATTCGGCGGGCAGCTTCACGCGCTGCTTGCACTGCGGGCAAAAGCAAGCCCACCAGCACACCGATGATGGCGATCACCACCAGCAGTTCGACCAGGGTGAAGCCGTTTCGTCTATGAACGGTCATGAAAATACCTCTTTAGGAAAGTTCTAAAAGTTGGGGAAATGAGAAAGATCTCCTCGAAAGCCAGCAAATGGAGCCATTTGCGAATGGACCACCATGCGAGATTGCATTTTAACGTTCGTCGCTGCGGTAAGTCAAGGAGTCGCGTCGTTAAGACGCAGCTAATGCAAAAATCATTCCGTGAAGTTAGTTTTTTGTCAGTGGTCGTCGTTCAACGAATCCAGTGGTCGGTGAAGCGAAGGCCGGGTGCAAAATCGGTCTTGGGCATGTGGCAGGACAGGCACGCCGATTCCGGCGGTTCCGCACTGCAGGCGACAAAACGATTCCCGCGGTCGGCGGATGCCCCTCCGTTGGTGGCGGCGGGATCGGGCGTGTCGAGTCCGTGTGTGACCGTTGCATGCGTTTGCGAAGGCGTATGGCAACTTCGGCAGATCGCCTCGAAATAGGTCGGATCGGTCTTGGACGGCAAATGCGGATCGTGACAGGTGACGCAATCCAAACGCGGATAAATGCCCGCGTTTTCCGGGGCGTTGGCGACTTCGAAACATCGACTCGTCACGAGCCCCACCGGCGCGAACCGGATAAGATGTGTTTCATCGGTGGAAATTTCGTCCGGTTTCCTCTCGTCTGCTCGGCGGTGGCACTCCCCGCAACGATTCACCGATTCCAGTGGAGTGAGCTCGTGCCAAGACGGCTGGGGCGATCGATCGCCGCCCGAGCGAGCGTGTTCGTCGGCTCCGAAATGGCATCGCGAGCAATCCAAGTCGACTTTCATATTCGATAGCGAATCGTCGCTCATGCGGCTGACATGACAACCGAAACACCGCCGTGCGTCCGCTTCGCTTTCATGGGCCCCCAATTGAGCAAAACCGAGCCGGTTTTCCGAAACTCCAGGTGTTGATCGGAATTCACCATCGGCGTAGTAAGAAATGCTCAACTGCGTGATCCCGTCTGGATCGAGTGAGACCGGTGTCAGGGCGTGCCGTCCCGAGCCGAACACCCAATCCACCCGCCGTTGGTACTCCAGATCATCGCTTCCAAACCAAAGATCGTGGCCGTCCATCGTGAACGAGAAAGTGCGTCCTCCTTGCTGGACACTCTGCCCAGCAAAGAGTGCTAGGATGTCTTCGTCGGTGCCTGGTCGCAGCGTGTTGGAGTGAGGCGCGGTAGCAAAATCCGCGACGATCCCGGCGTGACACTCTGCACATTTTTGCACGTTGACGCAAGAATTTTCCGATGCGATCCGACTGATTGGCGGCGGTGACGCGTCGCGACTGGTGTCGATCCAACCGAGGACGCCCGCCAATACGATCAAACTTGAGATCGATGCAAAACATCTCACGGGTCGCGAAAATGAAGAACGAACATGTCTCATGATTGGCAATGGATTCCTCATGGCTGCGAATCTTGGCGGCGTGCAGAACCGGGGTGTAATTCTTCGTTGCGAATTTGAACTAACCGTTTCAAGACGGGGTCGACCGAATGTTCGTCAAACCAATTCAAATAGCGCTCGGCTAGTTCGTGATTGCCGACTTCGATCGCCCCGCATAATCCAGCATACATGAGTTGCGAATCCACCGGAGCAACGCGTGAGTCGAAGTCCGTCAAGACAATCAGGGCCGACGGGCCGTGTCGCAAGTACTTTTGGACTCGAATTTGCAGTTCCGTTTCGGCGTCGGCCTGCGCTTGCTTGTCCTGCGCCACCGGATCTTTGGCTGGCGCATCCCATGCCAGGGAAGCCAGGTTGGTTGTTCGATCCGATCGGGCGTCTGGCGCGTCGCAGGACGCATCCCGAGGGAAACCGGACGCCGCATGCTGTCGAAACCGACTTGGCCGCCCGGCGTCAATTCGTTCCTCATCGGCTAGTTCGCTTTGACAGCGTGCGATCGCGCATTGGATCGGCGACGAGTCGGGAAACGCTTGTTCTCCGACGAAGAGCACGCGAAGGGCCGCGTAATGAAGGCCCATCGCGCGGAATACTTCCGCCTGCCGCCAAGTTCGATCGGCACTGGCTAGGACGAGACGCCCCCCCCAGTGATCACGATCGAAAATCGATCCGGTGGAACTCGGGAAATCAAAATTCCATGATTGATATTCGACGATTTCTCGGTTGGTCAAAATTTCGATCATCCGTTCGACGTACGCGGCGTCGCCGGCCTGCGCGTACGCAATCACGGGCGAATCGAGAGACAACGGTTTCCAAATCGAAGGCTCCAGTCCGCGAATCAACTCCGTCTGAGTTTGCGAGACAACCAACAATGTGGTTTGACGTTTTTCAAGCGGCACCCAATAGCCACCCTCGGAACCGTCGGTCAGGCGGTAGCTCATGAGTCGTTGTTCGCGCAGGTCATCGAGGATTCGCCGATGCTGATCCAAACGGCCCGTGATAATCGATCGGATCGGCACGTCTTGAAGTCGAAGCGGCGGTCGGTCCGTCGATGCGAGCCTATTGAATGCGGTTTCACTGGACCGTTGCAAAATTTCCCAAGCCAACATGCCGCCGCTTTGCGTATTACCCGCCAATGCGGTGCCATACGGACGAGTCGATTCGAGCGAGATTTGCAAGAGTCGGTTGTCGAGCGAGGTATCGATTCCCCAACCCATCGTCGTCGTTAGGTTGCTGATCGGCAACGCTGCGGCGACGCAAACCGGTCCGGCCAAGATCGTAGCCGGCACATGCGCCGACCGTGTTGGTTTTGTAACGAACCATCGACCGCTGGCACGGCAGTCCAAAAGCACATCGGCCGCCATCCAGGTCGATGCCAAAGCCACGTTCGGACTACTCGACCAAGCTAGAAACTGAAACCAAAGGAAGCATCCCACACCGCTCGGAAACCGACGTAGCATGCGCGTTTGATAGCCCACCCAGATCGCGCTGAGCAACAGAAAAAACAGCGAAGTCGGGCTGGTCCACCCGTGCGTCAATGGTTGCCACGGGGTGTCGACCAGAATGGATGCCGAGTTTTGCCAGGACGGAACGAGCGCGGACAGTGAATCCACCCAAGCCATGGCCCCCCGCGGATTCATCATCCCACCCAAAAACATGCCTCCCGCTAACATCCAATGGGTACCGAAGAGCTCCCATTGTGAGCGGGCCCGGTTTTCGTCGGAGATCGACCCCCACGTCAACCACGCAATGAATCCGGCAAAGATCCCCTGGGACATATTGCTCCAGACGACGAAGAACACCATGGCAACGATCGCCAACTTGATTCGTTGGCGAGCAGCCGATTTTGACGCCGCGGGCCCACTGGAGCTCGGGGAAAGAATAGCCCAGGAGCCCCAGTATCGCAGTCCTGCCATCGCGGCGATCGCAACGCAGTCGAACATCTGTGGTGTGCCGTTGAACCGGTCGGCCAACGCAATCGCCGCCGCGGCAACCACCCACCAAACCACCGGCCGCACCAATCGCCATCCGGTACGGTCTTTCTGGTCAATGAGTCGCTCGTCCGCGTTGATTCGACGGGGCGCAAGCAACCACAAAACGCATGCACCGATGACGAGCACTCGCGTGAGCATGACCGCATAACCGCCAAACGTTTGGAAAAGTACGTAGACCGGCAAACCGCCCAGCCAATCCGCATCCGCTTGGGTTTCCATTGTCAGTAACGTGCGACTGGGGTCGAACGAACCACCCGCAACGACGCTACCGCGGCTGAGTTGCCACCAAAAGTCATCGCCGCGAATCGGTTGGAAACCCACGACCACGAACAGAAGCACTGCGGCAATCCAGTGCACAGCCGGTTCCCAACCGGAAAACGTTGATTTTCGGCTTTCTTCAGTACCGGCCCGATCACTGGATCGAGTCGGCGAACGGCGGTGGTCACGGGGCGGCGACGAGCGAGTCTCTCGGATCATGGTTGAATCAAACGGACTCGCGCGTAGCTTAGGGTCCTCGGAGTACCGTCGCGCGGACCGAGCATTTCGAGCGTCCACGATTCAGGCGAGCCGGCTCGCACCGTCGTGGTAAAGAAACTGGTGAACGGCTTCTTGAAGGGAATCCGAGTCGCTGGGCCGATCGTTCCATCACGCCTCATCTCAACGATCCGATTTTCGAACACGCGGTGACCGTCCTCGTCTGTACCAGATGCCAGATGCACCACGAACAGTCGATTGTCGGGTGTTACCTGGAATCGGCCCGCGGACCCGACGATCCCCGGCGTTCCCTCGTTCGTCTTCAGGATCGACGTGCGATGCGTCACCTTTCCTTGGTGGATCACTGCATAGTTTAACGCTTCACTCTGTTTGGCATCCGGAAAGAACTCTTGACGCAAACGTGGATCGATCGCGCGCTCAGTCCAAAGCAGATGCACATCGCCGTTCGGTGCCAACCAAAGATCGCACGGGAACAACCGGCCGCCAGTTGACTCGCGGCTGGCAATCTCGACCCACTCGGCGAATGGCTCCTGGGTGATGTCGGGAGTCCAGGTGTAGAAGAGTCGACGGAAATCGTAGTCCCATTTTTGGCCGGTCAATTCTAGCTTGAATTTGCGAAAGGCTGGGTTGGGTTCGACGATATCACTCACGCCGAAGAAGTGAACCGCACCGTCGCGAAGTGCGACGTTGGGATAGCAGACTCGGATAGGCTGCGGTTGATCATATTCGGCACCCCATGGCCACTTCAGTTGCCCCTGAGCACTCCATTGGCCGTCGCGGTCACGAAAGGTCCATTCGGCGTGCGTGTAACCGATGTTTTGCAATAGGATCAATTCTCCCGCGGTACCGTCGGCCGCGAAACTACGGTAGGAGTGCTCCGAAAAGGCGGGGGTACCTTGCCACACCGGCGTAACGGCTACTGGGTCTGCGGTGGGATTTTTCGCATCGAACTGCAGCACATTCGGTTGAGCTGGCCCCGAATAGGCTGTCGGATCCAGCGTCGGATTCACCGATAGGAAGACGCGACCGTCGGCGAAGGCTGCCAGCGGCGATGGCTCACGCGTCCGTCCCGTCTTGTCGACATCAACTCGGTTCCACCGCTCTGCGTCTCTGGCAAATAGCATCCAGCGACAATTATTGAGCGGCTTCGCATCGGGCATTGTCTCCATTCCCGAGACAAAGACGCTATCACCGCTGCGAACGATGCACGTTGATCCCGAACACCACATCGGTCCGGCACCGTTCTCGGCTTTTTGATAGGTGTAAACGTCTTCTTCCAGTTCCACGCGGACCGTCAGGTCAGCCGCATCGGTGTGGGTCGGCACAATGCTGAGACACCACAAAACGGCAGCGACTACAAATCTCTTCATCTGAATTTCTCCCGAAAGACGAGTTCGACAATTTGGGCAATACCAGTACTAAGCACCCGCACGCAAGTTTTTGGGTTTAATCAGCCGCAGAGCGTTAGCTCACGGTTAACGAGAACCGGACGCTAACGCGTTACGGCTAATCCAGTTATTGTCGTTAAGTTACGCGTGGGTGCTTATTGAACAATGTTATCAGACCACGGGGAGCCGAGCACGTATTTGAGAACGAAGCGGAGTCAATTGATGTTGCCACCCGTTGTTGCGTGGCCACGGTGCTCATTCGCTAATAGACTTTGGCGGTCTTGACGAGGACACGCATCTCCTGGCTCAAGACGTTCTCAAAGTCGAGCGTGATCCGGTTCATGCCGGGGACAAGACGGGGGAACGCTTCGGGCAGTTCCCCCGAAGCGACTTGATCACCGTTCACGCCAACGACTTGCCAGTGTCGTTGATCGTGACAGATCAGCCGCTGGCCCTCGGTCAACCGCACGGGAAATCGCACGACCGTGTCGTCAATCGTCAGCGTTGGCCTATCAAAATAGGCTGCTTCGGCGAGTGCGTCGCCATCTTCGGAGCGTTCATCAAGCTTTTCAACGACAACTTCGAACTCCAGCAGTGGACCGGGATGACTCGTTTGATCATCGGACCGGTCACGCCGGGCAACGATGTTCCAAACATTCTCAACCGTATCAAGACGGGTCACCACGCGAGGAATGTCATATTCCCGATCCAGATGCTGCCAGTTGATTTCGGATGCGTCACGAAGCTCGCCGAATGGTGTGCCCAACGCGATGACGGTTACTTCCGCGCGCGCATTCGAGTCCGGAGTTGCCGAACAACCGAAACGTACCGAATTGGAACCGTGGGCTATCGTGGGAATCGAATCGGTTTGCGGTCGAAATCGTTGCACCAACTCACCACGCTCGTCGTATAAAACGCAGTCCTCGTCGTTCTCCAGTTCAATGTATTGACCGGATTGCATCGTGACTGGGAATGTGATGCTGTCGGTTCCGACTTGCAAACGAGGATTGCTGAATTCTACCTTGCGGGTCGCTAGCGAATGAATCGGGCTGAGCCGTATGTCGACTTGTCCGTCGGCAGGGATCTCATTTAAAAATACGTTCACTTCGCTAACGTGGGCGCGGTCGACGCTGTTGCGGTACACCGCGTGGCTACCGTTGCCGACGGCGTAGGGCCAGACATAGTCGCTGCTCCGCTCGGCATCACGTTCCCGCAATAGCAACTCCACATAACGCCAGCCAACAAAGTCGAGGTCGACGTAGTGATCCGAGATGCTGCCATGGTACTCTCGCGGTGTGCGAAGCTGAATATTCAATAACGCACCGCTGCCATCGCCCTTGACCCACAACCCCAACGCGTCGCCAGGCAAGATACTGAAATAGGGATGCTCATAGGTCGTGCCGATCTGGGACCATGCACCACGCGAGGTGTCGCCGGAGTTGGTGGCGCGGAACCGCACGCTGTGTCCCGCGGCGCGAACGTCCTCGGTTTCCAATTCCAATTGACTCTCAACACCGGCGGCATCACGACGATTGTTCCATTTGTCAAGATCCGCGAAGTCGGCAAGCACGGTTGCCTCGTCACCCTCGTAGGCAGCCACGCCGTAGAGTGCTTCGAGCCGCATGCGAAGCGGTTGGGAGTGAGACGGATTCTCGATCGTCCATTGGTCTCGTCGCAGACTCTCAGCCTGCTCAGTGGCGATCTCGTCCGACGATTCCGCGTTTCCCCTGCTGACTCGATGCTTTGTAAAATGGACGGGAGTGAATTTCCACGCACCATTGTCGTTCAGTCGCAAGCGGAATTCGCTGCCCGGTTCACGCAACTGCTGCAGTGTCGAGTCGTCAAAATAGCGAGCCAAACGGATGCGTTCGTACCATCCCAGGATCGTCAGTTGCTCTTCCATGCGAGCGTTCGAAGGTTTGCCGGTGGCATGCACACCCTGGATCGACATCGGACCATCAATCGACAGGTTTTTTGCGGCGAAATACTCCATTTCATCAGGAAAGTGTCCGCGGGCGATCTCGGACGGGCCGCGCGGCGCCCACCATCCCAGTTGCGGTTCCAACAGTTCGCTCTTTCGAAACCGCGAGGCGAGGCGGATGTGAGCGTCGTGGAAACGCTTCATTCCCCACACCGGATGGTCCCAGGCACCCAGTCGCGAGTGGAACCACCAACTGTTGTGTCCCCATTCACTGGCTTCGGTTACCCCGCCATTGAGTCGCCCAAATATCTTCCACCGCATGGCGTCGATACCATACCGGCTGCGCATCCCCTCGGAGCCATCAAAATAGATCATCTGCATCCCACAGGCGTTGTAGACATGGGCGATATGATCGGCCAATTCACCAGCCAGTGGACTGTCAGGTTCCGGATAAAACGCGAGGTATCGCTGTTGCAAATAATCCACCGCCGTGTCTCGTCGATGGGCGACAGCCTGCGTTCCGAACGCTCCCCGCTCACAGTCCAAGAACGCGTACGGGGCGGTGTCGGAGATGCCGGAATAGCGGACCAGTTCACTCCCCAAACGCAGTGCGTTCCCGTTACTCTAATAGCTCCACACCAGATCATGCCCGTCCGCGGGCGGCTCGTCGATCAAGATCGTCGTCTCGTCGGCTGAGATTGGTTTGGCAAGCGTGTAGCTGTTTGATGCGATCAAATACGGTGACGCAGCGGGCGTGACCCACGGATCATTCGTGCTAATGCAGGCCGTCAACGTGTGGATACCGGGAATTAGCCCAGCGGCACGAATCCGCTCCGCCGTCGCCTGCATGTCGCTAAGCCCGTTGGGAAAATAGCTCGTTCGAGGTTGATAGTGACCAAGCGTCTGCCACCATCCGTGCAGGTGGATGTTTGTAAAACCGCCACGCCGTGCCAAATCGATCCACGCCTCGGTATCCTTGGCCGCCAAATTGGCAAACAGGTAGGACCCGCGAACCGCCTCGGAACCGATCGCCCAAGGGCCGCCGAAATCCGACTGCGGCACCGCTTCATTTTTAGCCATCGCGCGAAGCATCGGGATCAATTCGGCGCGCGGGCCAGCGGCCAAACCGACGCCGTGGCCCGTGAGCCCATGTTCGACCGTGCTCGCCGCCCGCATCCGCACGGGCTGACCGCTGAGCGAGACAGCGACTTCGACTGCCAAGCTGCGCAGACAAACACCGGAGTCATCGTCCGATGCGAGACCCGCCATGGAGCCAACGTATTGACTCGGCTCGGGCGCAACTTGTAGTAGCGTCAACCGCTGCACTTCGGCGACATCGACGGCGACCGGAGTCACCACAAAATAATCATCATTGGCTTCAACGCGAAGCGATACACTGCCACCCACCCGTGGGAACTCAGCGACGAGCAGCCCATCGGAAATGTGCATGCGTCGCGCCTGCAACGTTCGTCCGGATGTTGGCTCGCCCGATGATTGTTCGATGGTAACCATCGGTACCGACTGTGCGATCAATTCACGGCCACTCGCATTTTCGGTAAGCGAAAGAATGCTCGCGTCGTCACCGATGCGGAGGGTTGCATGTCGAGTTTTAAGACTGAGTAGTTCTTTCGCGTTGGAGGTGGCGCGGCCGAGATCCGTGTAGTGCTCCGTCTCGCGGTGGATCGGTTTGGCGATTGTCCGGACTTCCGCAGTATCCAAGGCGCGACCATAGATCCGCACGTCGTCAATCAATCCTTGGTGGCTAACCGAACCACTCCAACGTCCCACCTGCATGTCACCTCGTTGACCGACGGGGTAGTCCCACTTGGCCGAGCCGACTTTTTCGCCGTTGACATAAGTCGTCAATTCAGGACGTTTGAAAACGGCCGCGACGTGAACCCACTGCTTCATTGGCAACTTTGCCAGTAGCGGTGCCGAAGTTTCCGTCCACTGCTCGGTGGCGACTCCGTGTCGATGTCCGGGACGTCCCATGCGAAAGGAGCACGACTGCTCGTTAACAAAGATCATGAATCCACCCGGGCTCCACGACCCACCGCTGAGAATATTCGGGTACTGCCCCGAGCCTTCCCAATAGACCCACGCCGCAACGCTCATCTCGTCGCTGCCGTCAAGCTGCGGAATCGACGGTAAGCTGACGTAACTGTCGCTGCCGGTGAAACGCAGCGCGTTACCGAACTCACCTTGGACCCAGGACACATTGTGCAGTTCCGCCTCATCGATTGGGGCGGCCGAATTCGCAGAAAAAATCCCCTCGCCTTCGTTAAATTGCCACCAACCGAGCAATCCGCTATCGGGGCCATCACTAGGATCGCCAGCCTCAACGACCACCGAAGTCGGATTCAGAAACGCAAGCAGAACAATGAGGGCGCGCAGATGCTGGGCTCGATACATGTTGAGATACCTTGGGCGGGGCGGGGCTTTCCAGTGATAGGCCGAAGCGCAACGCGATATGATTGAAGCCGTCGCCGCTTGGCTATCCTCGTGTTTTCCCGAGTCTAGCAGAAAACTGAGGAGTGAGGATGTGACACCATCCACATCGCCCCGTTTCGCTGCCAACGCGTTCTCAAAATCACGGGCGCGTCCGTGAATTTTGGCAGACGGCACCTTGTTCCTCTCAAGGTCCAAGCCAATTTTTTATTCCCTCGGCGTCGAAGAGGGTTAGCGACGGACACTCGCTACAAAACCAATCTGCTATCATCCACGCCGTCGCCATGTTGCACCAATCAAAGAGGTCGTGCGGCTTTTAAGTATTGAAATCCAAATGCTTTACGCACTTCACCCTCCCGCGGCTTCGCC
>JBDNIG010000549.1:0-5935 GCA_041688415.1 Rhodopirellula sp.
CGAGCCGAAGTCACCGTGAAACCCAATGAATCAGTTTGAAAGTGGCGCTGTCCAGCTAAGCAGGTCGACTGATCGGAATTCGCAGAAGTAGAAGTAGGGTGGGTCAAGGAGGAACGACGCCGGCCCACGATTGTTCATTTACGCAATTGGTGGGTCGGCACGGCGAAGCGCCGTTTGACCCACCCTACTCGCCCCATTCATCAGGAGCGTTCCAGCCGAAACAGGGATTGACGCCGCCCCAGTCAAGGTCATATTCGCCTCGCTGGACAAACTGATGAAAGGTGGAGTAGGGCCAATCTCGCACTCGCCGAACCAACTCGTGTTTGCGTGGATTCCAGTGGGTGTAGTCAACGCAGTGTTTGAGGTCGTCGTCGGTGATGGTGTGTTCCCAGTATCGTCGCTGCCAAATCCCTCGCTCACCTTTCTTTCGGCGTGATTCGGATACAGTTCCTTCCCAACCGCCCGATTCGAGCCACGGGGTAGTGAAGCGTTCTTTGATCTTTCTCATTCGTTTCGGGTAATCGCTATCGCCTGATGGCAGGACAATGACGGTGTGAAAATGGTCTGGCAATAGACAGATCGCGAATAGATTGAACGACCAGTCTTCGCGGACTGACAGGATTGACTCGCGCAACATTCGACGAGCTTCCGAATTGTCGAACAACGGATAGCGTTGATGAACCACAACAGTGAAGAAATACGTTCCTCCGGGAACGAAATAGCGACGGTAATCCGACATACCGGTTCTCCCGTAGGGTGGGTCAAGGAACGCAGACCCACCAATGTACCTGATAGACATCGGTGGTGGGTCGGCGTCGTTCCTCCTTGACCCACCCTACCTTCTCTTCACGACGACTCGATTGACGATGACTACCACGCTGTCGATTCCGCGAATGGTTTCTTGTGCCATTTGTTTCATGTGATACGTGGACACGTGCCCTTCGAGATAGATTTCGCCTGATCGGAATTCGCAGGTCAACGATCGCAGCGCGAAATAGGGACTCGACCGAAGTCGAATCAGGACTGCTTGCGTCACGACACAATGTCCGCAGACATTGGTTTGCGCCGCGGCTTGATTGACTCGGATGCGTCGCGTTGGGATCGTCGCTTGGAGAGTGCTCATGAGAACTCACGTCCGCAAAGTGCTTCAGCATCGGCGTTAACGTAACCGAATCGTTCCAGAGTTACGCCTTTTCGATTTCGGCAATCGTTCTCAGGCGACTGGCGGATGCCGAAGAATTTACCGGAACCATGCCGCTCCTCGGTTTCAAGCCCGTTGGCAGTGAATACTCCCGTGCAATGACTGCACGACGCTTCGCTGCCCAGCAATTCGATCGGGACATTCAGTGGTCGTCCGCAGACGGGGCAGGACTGTCGGAAAAAGGTTTTCAGTGGTCGCATTTCGTTGGATCCTTGAAATGAAGGTCAAAGAATGCAAGAGATCCCGTTTTGGCTGACTTCGGCATCCCTGCTTGGCATGGTTCCATGATTATTTGACCGCAGCGCTATTTGGGGAATCGCCGCGTCTCTGATTCCGGCATGGCGGATTCAACCAATCGCGTGGAGAGTGCGTTCCGTGGCGATGCTTTTCTTGATACAATCACGGGTTTTGGGGAGGTTGAACCTTAATTACGAGGTAGCCGATCTTGTTAAAGATTGGATGAATGCTTGATTTCCGGTAGCCGATCTCGCCAGAGATTGGATGTGTGCGGCGATGTGCATCCAAAGTCTGGCGACTTCGGCTACCGTTAAGCCAGAGATTCAAATGGAAGTCACCCGATCGGACTTGAAATGGCGACAAAGCTAAAATCGAAACCGAAAAAACCGAAACCGAAAGAACCGCTGAAATCGGCGAGGTTTTCGATCGTGGGGGTCGTTGCGTCGGCGGGTGGCTTGGATGCGTTCAAGGAACTGCTTACCGCCGTTCCCGTCAACTGCGAAATGGCTTTCGTTTTGGTTCCTCATCTGGACCCAAAGCACGAAAGCCAGATGGTCGCGTTATTGTCCAAAGTCAGCAGTCTTCCGGTCGTCGAGGCAACTCAGGGGATGATCGCCGAGGCAAATCACGTTTACGTGATCCCGCCCAGGAACTTCTTGACAATTGATGATGGCGTGCTTCAACTGAGCGAACCACCGACACCTCAGGGGCGTGAAACAGCGATCGATTTCTTTCTGCGATCACTGGCGAAAGACCAGGGCGAGCGTTCGATCGGAATCGTCTTGTCGGGCACCGGCAGCCACGGAACCCTAGGAATTCGCGATATCAAGCTCGCCGGTGGTATGGCGATCGCGCAGCAACCGACGACGGCCGAGTTTGACGCGATGCCGTCGAGCATCATTCGTGAAGGACTAGCCGACTATGTGTTGGCGCCCGCCGAGATGCCCGCGACGCTAATGCAATACATGCGGCAACCGTATGTCAACCTTGCCCAGCCAGTGGTGCCTGAAGCATGGGCTGAGGACGAGCAACTGGGTGTCATTCTTGCACAACTCCGTAAGCACTCGCGATACGATTTTAGCAGCTACCGAAAGAACATGATCTTGCGGCGGATCCAACGGCGAATGGGACTGCATCACTTGGTGCGTTTGGAACAGTATGTCGAGCGTCTTTCGGAAGATGCCAAGGAAGTCACCGCGTTGTACCGTGACTTACTCATTAGCGTGACCGCTTTCTTCCGAGACCCTGAAGCCTATCAAGCTCTATCAAATCGATTGCTACCGGAGCTTGCGAGCCGCGATGCCGATCGCTATCCGTTTCGGGTTTGGGTGCCCGGCTGCGCAACCGGTGAAGAAGCGTATTCGCTCGCGATGCTGTTGATCGAAGCCGGGGAGGGTCGAGACGTAGCGGAAGTCGCCAAGACTTTCGATCCCGCTGAAGGACCTCCGAAACTCTTGGCGAGTTCCACTACAAAGCCGGAACCTCCGAAACTCTTGGCGAGTTCCACTACAAAGCCGATCCAAGTATTTGCCAGCGACGTCGATGAAGCTGCCATCGCAGTCGCCCGCGCTGGAATCTATCCGTCGAGCATCGCGAGCGATGTTTCACCAGAACGCTTAAAACGATTCTTTATAAAGACCGATGAAGCACACTATCAAATCGGCAAGCAACTACGTGAGTCGATCGTCTTTTCTCGCCAGAACGTCATCAACGACCCGCCGTTTTCCAAACTCGACCTCATTTCTTGCCATAATCTGTTGATCTATTTGGAGCCTGAGATGCAACAAAAGGTCATCGCGCTGTTTCATTTTTCGCTCGCGGATCAAGGCGTCTTGATGTTGGGGCCGTCTGAATCGATTGCCCGAGCCGATGACCTCTTCGAACCGATCTTTAAAAAATGGCGAATCTTTCAAAAGGTTGCGTTGAGTCGTCGCAGCCGAATCCCTGTCCGCCTCTCCAAAGCAAGGCAAGACGCGGAAACACTGTTGCTGATTAGTTTCTCCGACAAGGCTCGTGGCTCAGCAGCGGTCAATCAGACTGCGTCTGCGAGATCTCTGGATTCCAAGACTTCTTCGAACGTCGAGCAACTGGAACTGGAACTCAAGTCCAACAGCGAAGAACTGGGAGCGTGATCGAAGAATTGGAGGGAGCGAATGAAGACCTCAAAACTTCCAATGAAGAAATGATGTCGATGAACGAAGAGCTTCAATCGGCAAATGAAGAACTTGAGACGTCGAAAGAGGAATTGCAATCGCTCAATGAAGAACTCAGTACGGTGAACTTGGAGTTGCTGGATAAAGTGACGGAACTCGATGTCGCCAACAACGAGATATTGAATCTGATCGCCAGTACGGAGATCGCGACCTTGTTTTTGGACAAGGACTTGTTGATCCAGAGATTCACGCCACCGACCGTTGAACTATTGAACTTGCGATCCACCGATATTGGACGTCCTCTCAGCGATATCACAACGGGATTCATCGATAATTGCTTACTGAGCGATTGTCGAAAGGTGATTGAAGAATCTGCGCCGATTCAAAGTGAGATCGAGGTTGAGAATTCTCGGCTGTATATCAGACGAATACTGCCCTACCGGTCTAAGGGCGATCTAATTGAAGGGGTTGTCATCACGTTCGTTGATCTCACGGACCGGCTTTCGCTGGAAAAATCGCTGAAGGAAAGCAAGGAACACCTGGAGGCAATCCTCGACTCCGCAGCAGACTCGATCTTGACCGTCGACGACCAGGGAATCATCGCTAGTCTCAATCCCGTCACCGAGGTTTTGTTTGGTTATCCTCGCAAAGACTTGCTTGGCGCATCCGTTCTACCACTGCTTTGCGGTAGCCGAAGTCGCCAGACTTTGGACATACCACTGCTTTGCGGTAGCCGAGGTCGCCAGACTTTGGACATACCCAATGCAATCCAAACTCTGGCGAGTTCGGCTACGACAACGGCGATTCGCAAGGACGGCACAACTTTTGATGCCGAATTGGTGGCAAGTCGCGTCGACCACTTGTCACTCTTTACTGTCGTCATTCGCGATGTGTCTCAGCGGAAAGAATTGCAGACAAAAATCCTGGAGATAGCTTCCGACGAGCAGCGTCGCATCGGGCAAGAACTGCATGACGGGACTCAGCAAGAGCTCACGGGATTATCATTGATCGCAGGGACAGTCGAAGATTTCTATAACCAAAGGGTCGCAGCAATCGATGGCGATTGTCAAACGTTGACGCTCGAACGCGCTGAACTTTCGCGGCTGATGCTCAGCGCATCGAAGCTCGTCCAGGGATTGAAGGTAGCGAATCAGCATGTTCAGTCGCTATCGCATGGAATCATGCCGGTACAGATTGATGCCGAGGGTTTGCAGTCGGCGCTCGCCGAACTCGCTAACGCAACGACTGTTGAAGATAAGGTTGCTTGCCACTTCGTCCACAGTGGTGCATTGACGATTGAAAGCAATACCGTCGCAACGCACCTTTACAGAATCGCTCAGGAGGCCGTGAACAATGCCCAGCGGCACGGCGCGGCACGAGATATCCGCGTCTCGCTATCGGCTGACCAACACCAAATTCAATTGGAGGTCAGTGACGACGGAATCGGTGTGGGTGCCTCCTCAATGAATTCGAATGGCAAGCTCAATCACGGAGCGGGGTTACAAATCATGGAGTATCGTGCCAGCGTGATCGGCGGTGTACTATCTATTCTGGCTGGGAACAACAACGGAACCACAGTGCGCTGCACAATACCAAGCAAAGGAAATCAGCATGAACAGTATAAACGTAAAGACACGAATGGTGGTCGTTGATGATCATCCGATGATGCGAGATGGCCTAACGATGCGGATTACAGCCCAGCCAGGTTGGGAGGTCTGCGGAGTCGCAGCGACGGAAGACGAAGGCGTTACTGTCATTGCCGAGCAATCTCCAGACTTGGTTTTGGTCGACATTTCGCTCGAGTTCGGTAACGGCATCGAGTTGATTAAGCGAGTTCGATCTCGAAATCGGTGCGTCAAGTTCCTGGCGATCTCGGCTTACAAGGAGTCGCTGTATGCAGAACGTGCGTTGCGGGCAGGTGCATTGGGCTATTTGAACAAGCAGGAAACGAACGAAATGTTGATCGAAGCGATTCGCACGGTTCTCAGGAACGAGCGATTTCTGAGCGATAATTTAAAGGCGAAATTGGTGACGTCCGCTCTTAGCAAAACGCCGGTGGAACAAGAGCCGATAGACCGTCTCAGCGATCGTGAGAATGAGATTTTCCGCTTGATTGGTGACGGCCTGACGACGGGAGCGATTGCAGAGCAACTTGTCCTGAGCACGCACACCATCGACACACACCGCGAACACATCAAGCGAAAATTAAACGTGGGCACTGCCGCCGAGTTGAGTCGAATGGCGTTTCATGCGATGCTCGACAACACCTGAACGAAAACATAGCCGAAGTCGCCAGACTGTGGACGAGATCATTCCAATCTCTGGCGAGATCGGGTACGTGGAA
>JBDNIG010000550.1:0-4190 GCA_041688415.1 Rhodopirellula sp.
AGCTGACTGACGAGCGAAGTGGAGCGTTCCATCGAGATATTCCAAGGCGACTGGATTCGCCTGGCAACTGTCATTCAGCAGCCCAAACACGAATCTTCGCTCAGTTTCCCATATTACCTATCGTGGCGCAATCGCCCTGGCGTCCGCGGCGTGACGAACCAGACAACGTTACCGAAGCGATTCAACGCGACCAACCGAAAGATTCTCCACCGACGAAGCCGCGGCCTTGTGGCAAAACCATGTTGTCGGGCACGGAATCGCGAGTCAGGTCTCCACCTCGTTGGACAACGAGGGATACGCGTGATGTTCACAAATTGCCTTGCCATTCAAGACCAGATGTTTGCAACCAGACCAAGTGCATGTCGCATCGCCGTAACCACCGTGGTGGGCAACCATGTGTGCCAACCGAATGGGCCGGTCATCAAATATGGCCCACGTTTCTGGCGCAATAATACGGATGGCCAAGTTTCCCCGCCCAGTGTCGATCTGCCAGTGGACGCCACAGTTCGGGCAACGCCGAAGTTCCGTGTCAATGTTGCGCAAGATCACCGCGAAGTCATCGAAGGTTTCGACGTCGTCCCAAAGTTCGATGTAATCAGCGAGTTGGTCACAGGTGCATGTCAAAACGCTAGTGCCCGACAACGGAGGTTTTGCCGACGCCGTCGTGAACGAAGCGATCGACGTTGAATTACGAACAGCCAATGATACGCCAGCGAACTTGAATTACCAACGAAGGCGTGCCCGCAGGGCCTTTGCGGCAAAACCATGTTGTCCGGCGTCGCTGCAAATCGTTTAGCCTGTGCTGACAAATTCGATGTGATCGCCCGAATTCTCGGAGATCAAAGTGCAGGTAGGCAAAGCACAGACATTGATGAGCCACGATTCGGTTTCGGGTACCGAGAAACCGATGAAGGCGCATCGCCGAATCTCCTCTATCTGTTCGTGAGAGTGCAGGAATTCGGGCACGGCAATAGTCATTACGCTCTCGCGTCGTCCTTCACACTTGGTTGAAAGCGTGAGGAAGCCCATCATGCCAAATTCAACGTACACAAACGTTTCGGAGACGATGGTAATCGTTCCAGTCAACTGAAGCGCGCGGAACGTCTCGCCGAGTTGAGCATGCATCTTGAGGCCGGACAACGGGAGGTTTTGCCGACGCCTCGTTGATCGAAGCGAGCGACGTGGAACAACCAGATCATTCTACCAACGCCACAGAGCGCGACAAACCAATCAAGGCGTGCCCGGAGGGCCTTTGCGGCAAAACCATGTTGGACGGCACTTCGCGATGTAACGATTCCAGATTCGCCGAATTCTGGGTACTTCTTTCTCGTCGACCAGACGGTGGTATTGTGGGACCGATACGATCCAACGCCACATTTCGTAGTCCGCGTGATGTGCGGGGAATTCTTCGCACCCTGACCAGTGAGTCGAGTCATTCCAGCCGGAGCATTTGACAACGAGTTTTGTGCCATCAAACCAATGCCAGTTGGGCCAGTACCAACAGATGGAGCTTGTGTCCGATTCATCCGTTGATCTGGATTCGTCATCAGACCCGTAGAATTCGTGAAGTCGCGCCGTTAACCAGTTTGCACTACGAAAGACGAACCGTATGTCGCGATTCAAAATAAAGCGGAGCTTCGCCTCGGTGTCGTCCGTAACCCTTGCAGAAGTTGCAAGGACGAGTGTCGTTCCGATTTCGCGTACCGGAACTACGTTGTTTTCGATCGCGACAGAATGTGGGATCAAAGCGGCGATGGAGTCATTGAACATTGAGGTCGCCAAGCCGACAGTCTGTGCCGTCCAACGGGAGGTTTTGCCGACGCCGGAGTTGACCGAAGCGATCGACGTTGAATTACGAACAGCTAATGATACGCCAGCGCCGGTGCATTACCAACGTAGGCGTGCCCGCAGGGCCCTTGCGGCCAAACCGTGTTAGGCGATGCGTTGAATTGCCAAAACGGCCTCCACCCCGAAAGACGCGCAAGCCGACGGCGCAACATCCGTGCAAAACAGTGTTCATCCGTGGCAAGACATCGGACAAGTTTAAGCCACAGATCGGCACGGATTTGCACGGATGGTCAGGGCGTCGAACTGCAGAACAATGTGCATCGCCGCGAGCCCCAGGACGCTGCCAAAGCGATTGACGTTGTTCCCGTGATTCGATGCTCCGACATCAACCAGACTGCCCGCGCAACCAAACGTCAGCATCGCCCAACGGGAGGTTTTGCTGACGCCGAGGTGACCGAAGCGAGCGACGTTAAATTGCGAACAGCAATGATACGCTCGTTGATATGAATCGCCAAATGAGGCGTCTGCGGTGTAGCGAACCAGACGGCGTTCCCGAAGAGATTGACCGTGACGAACCGAGAGATTCTCCACCGACGAAGCCGCAGCTTTGCGGCAAAACCATGTTCAAGTGAGCCGCTCCGCGGCGGGGTGTAAGCAGGTGGCGCTGGGATGTTGGTTGAACTTGCGGCGTGCTGGCGTATAATTGAATTCCGCTACACCGCGCTCGTGTGTGGTGACTTGCCTGATAAACGTGAGGGGTATCATGATGGTGATACTGCGAACAATTCCAGGGTCGGCAATGGAAGGAAAGCAATTTTCTTGGATGGTGCAAGCTTCGCCGATGTTATCACCCCCAACGCATTGACCCTCCATTTCGTTTTTCGATTGAATCGACAAACGCGTGTTGGAGGTGTATCACGAGGGCAGGTAGCTGGTCAGATAACACCGTAAATCATTGGCTTTCTGGATCGGCACTCAGCTGAGTGAAAGCGATTCGACGAAAAACACTACAGCGCAAATGGTGGACCAAGCGTCGGCTGGTTCGCCTCTTCTCCGCCTGCTCTGGGCCACGAAGCAGCTCGCCTTGAACAGGGATTTGAGGTCAGGCTCGAAGCGAGCTGACCCCAAATCCTAAATAGTTAGCCGCCCGGCTACACTATGACTCGGATACAATCAGAAGAGGTGCATCCGACGCATGAGACAGGTTGATTCCCATGGTTTTGGAAAGTTCGTCCAGTTCCTGATTCAGAAGGTCAGCCGACACACATTCAGCAATGAATTCGTCGAAACCCCGTGAGATCAAATCGCTTGCAGTTAGTTTGAACAAGTCAAACCGTTCGATTTGGTTTAAGACGTAGTCGCTGCCGATGGGCAGATCGGCGGTTGCAGTTTTTAGCGCGTCGTAACATTCGAGTCCAGTAGCCATTTTATGCTCCGTCAAAGTTAAAGAATCCGTTGAGTGCCTGCGGTGGGACTCGAACCCACACGTCATAAGACACGACATTGGCTTGAGCACGCTTTGTGAGTGCGCACGCCAAGTCCCGCATGTCTGCCAATTCCATCACGCAGGCCAATTTGGCAGTACAAGGCTGCCGAGCATAAATCTTCCGCAATCGTCGTGCCAAACGCAAGCTCTAGGGCGGATAACGAGAGGTTTTGCCGACGCCGGTGATGACCGAAGCGATCGACGCTAATGATACGCTCGTTGATGTGAATCACCGAATGAGGCGTCTGCGGGGATGAATCGCCAATAGACATAGCGGAGTGTTTTAAGGTAGAATGGGAGAGACATTCGCCAAGTGGGACCCGCGGCCTTGCGGCAAAACCATGTTGGACGCCTCAGCATCAGGAGCGGAAATGAGTATTGAAATACCAAGCGATTGCGCACCAATTGTCAAGCATTTGATTGCTACGGGAAGCTATAGCGACGCAGCAGCAATCGTTGCTGATGGAATCAGACTGGTGGCAGCAAAAGAACGATTGAACGCGGATATCGAAGCTGGCATTCGGCAATTGGACTCGGGGCAAGGAATCCCCGCAAGTGTAGTGTACGCTCAAACGCGTGAGCGTATCGGCGTAATAGCAGACTCGAAGGGGCAGTAGGTGGCAGAGCCTCGATACTCGCCGTTGGCCGCCGACGATCTGCATGAGAATGCGGAGTACATAGCGCGCGACAAACCTGTTGCCGCATTGGCTTGGGTCGATAGCGTCCAAGCGACGTGCGAAATGCTTGCCGATAATCCGAAGGTTGGTGAAGTCCGAAAGGGTGTGACCGGCGTTCCGCCAGTCAGCAAGCGAGGGTTGGAGGATTGTAGGTTGCGACAAGCGTTTGGTTAGGGTGGGTATCGAGCATGATTTTTGCCTTGCGTTCGCTATGAAATTGGTTCCAGTAGTCGCTCTGG
>JBDNIG010000551.1:0-2286 GCA_041688415.1 Rhodopirellula sp.
ATTCGCGACTCCGAGTATTTTGAACTTACACTCTACTCCCTCCATCAAAAAAAGTACGCTTTAGTCGGATGAGCCTTTTTAACACGTAAATTACCGTGCAATCGCCCTGGGCAAACGGCTCACATTGATACGGATCATTTCCGCATGATTCAGATCGCTTTACCTGCCATTCGGCGAGCAATTCCCGTCCCCAAGGATTTGGGCAGGCTGTGAAGTACGGTGGATCAGACAGAGCAACGATGTCCTCTGCTTCACCGATCGGGAACCCATCCAATTTCCGAAACTCGGGATCTTGGAGTTTTACTTTGAGTAATCCCCTAAAATGCTCCCGCCGAGTTGCGTTATCGTTGAACGTCATGCCAAGACATTTGACAGGGCCACCCGATTGATCTTCGCCAGTATCAAATAACTTTTTTGCATCAGACATGTATTTACTCGTCGTCTTCCATCAGGATGTGTTTGCGGGAAATGTGTTCGATTTCCGGTGAGCTAATGCTGCCATCTGGTCGGTCTTCGGACGTGATCAACTGATCGACGTAGCCGTTGTCTTTGTGCAGTATCAGCCGTCGGGTGCTAGCCTGGACCGCTAAATCTTTGGGCTTGACGCCCACCTGCGTTTGCGCAAGTTTTTGGCTTCACCCTCCCCAAACTTGTTTGGGGAGGGTCGAACCGAGCGAAGCAAGGTTCGGGGAGGGGCCGAGCACGTGCCACACAGCAAATGAAATGCGACAACGCCGACCGAGCCCTCCCCGAAAAGCTCGCTGAAGGCTCGCTTTTCGACCCTCCCAGCTTCGCTGGGAGGGTGAAGTCAGGAACAAAACCTGCATCACTGAAACTACCTGTCAATCCCAAAGATTTAGCGGTCCAGCGCTAGTTCGACTGTCCGAGATTGGCCTATCCGTCATAAGTTGTTTCCGGTTCTAATGTTAGCTTCGCAGTCTGGGTGGGATTCTCGTTTTGGGAGCTAAGGACCGCTCGTTGAATTACTGTCCGAATTGCGGTTTTATAGTATAGTTCCACTTCGGGAGTAAATCATGAAAAGTCACTGTCTCGCGAACAACGGATTTCATTGCCTCGGTTGCATTGCGACCAGTTTCATAAATTTTTCGGATGACGTTTACTGTAGTCCGTAGGCCGGTTGTTGTAGTGGCCTTGCGCATCAGTTCTACCACATGCTCAAGCGTGTCAAACAGCATTCCGGTACAGGCACGAGCAACGTGCGGAAAAAATCGACGCTCGATCGGGTTATATTTTGAACAATAGCTCGGATAGTGAGCGACTCGCACTTCCACCCCAGTTGCGTTAACGACTTCTTGCAAATCATGCTTGAAGATATACTTCGATGCTGAGTTGCTACCACCGCAATCTGTTAACATCAAAATGGATGTCGCGTCGGGATACGCTTGCTGTCCAACTCGATTCCAGTACCATTTGATGCTATCACACGCGAACTGTGTGGTATCGCGTGAAAGTCCAATATTGATGTGACCACGATTACGAGCCATATCGTAGATTCCGTGCGGAATGATCACTCCATCGGCCCAACTTGGAAAATCGTGATCATAGGCTTGGAAGGGTTCGCTGCAACGCACGCGGCCAGCGCGATACATTAGTCCTTGAAGCTCTTTGGACTTGGTATCAACGGAGAAAACGGGGTTTCCTGTTTCGCTATACTGGTTGATAAGCTGTGCGATATTCACAAATTGGGTGTCACGATCGGGCGACTCACCACCCGGCTTGACTTTGGCGATCTTTCTCAGGCGAAGATCCTGATCATCGAGCCACTGGCGAATCGCATCGTCACCGGTCGGGGTTCCCAACGCAAGGAGTTCTTGCTCGAGGCGCGTCGGAGTAAGATCGGTGAAAATGATTTTTGGATCATCGGGGTCGCCAGCTGTTCGCGATTCGAGGAGAGAGTTTAGATTCTGCTCGACTTCCGAGTCGGGTGCAATTTTCTTTTTCCGACCGGCGCCGGCACGTCGCATACGCCCAGCGACTGGATCGTCGGCAAGGTCATCCAACTCCTCAATCCCTCGACTGATTGTTTTTGTCGCGCATCCGAGCAAGCCAGCAATGTAAGTAATTCCGCCGTGTCCTAATCGCTGGGCTTCGACTGCTGCGTAGCGTCTCTGGTCCTTCTCCGAGAGGGTGTGACCGGCAACCCGCCGACAAGCTGGGTGGTCTGGGGCGATGAGTCAAACTCGGCGGTGGTGGCGGACTGCGGCAAACACGGGGAAACACAAAATCAACATATCAAGGAATTTTGCAGATTACATTGGTTGAGGA
>JBDNIG010000552.1:0-6906 GCA_041688415.1 Rhodopirellula sp.
ACAACGCTATTGCGTCATTTCAAAAAATGATGGTAAGTCTCCTCGCCCCGCCCTAAACCCTTATCCACAAATCGGTTAGGACGCAAATGATGTGCGAACGCGATTCTTGGCACGCTCCTTGCTCCTAGTTGACTCGGCAGCTTCGCGGGCACGCAGCAAACACGCCCGCTGGCGGCGACGCAAACGCTCCGATTTTTACCCACTCACCCACACATCAGGAAACCACGCAATGGCGATCAAGGTCAGCGAAAAAGCAGTCCAGGAACTCAAGAAGGTCATCACAGAACAGCAATTACCCGAAAACGTGGCGCTTCGGGTCGGAGTGACCGGCGGCGGATGCAGCGGTTTTGAATACAAGCTCGATTTTGACGAGAACGTTAGCGAGGAAAACGACATGTTGACCGAGATCGCGGGGCTTCGCGTTGCGGTCGACAAGAAGAGCTCGTTGTATCTCGATGGCACCGAACTGGACTATCACGAGAGCCTCGAGAAGAGAGGTTTCACCTTCAACAATCCCAATGCAACGAAGTCTTGCGGTTGCGGCAGTTCTTTCTCAGCGTGAAAAATCGCGTCATCGTCCCGTGCTCGGACGCCCTATCAATCACCACCAGGAAATTCATAGATGACATCCGAAACCGCAATGCTGGAAGAATTCGCTCAGCGCGAATACGAACATGGCTTCGTCACCGACATCGAAGCCGACGCGATCGCGCCGGGCTTAAGCGAAGACGTCGTGCGCCTGATCTCCAGCAAGAAGAACGAGCCCGAGTGGTTGCTCGAGTGGCGTTTGAAAGCCTACCGCCACTGGCTGACGCTGGAAGAACCCAATTGGCACAACGTCAAGTTTCCGCCGATCGACTATCAAGCGTCCGTCTTTTACTCCGCGCCCAAACAGAAACCGAAGCTCAACAGTCTGGACGAAGTCGATCCGGCACTTTTGGAAACCTACGCGAAACTAGGCATCTCGCTGGAAGAACAGAAGGTCTTGTCGAACGTTGCCGTCGATGTAGTTTTCGACAGTGTGTCCATCGCGACGACATTTCGCGAGACCTTGGAAAAGCATGGGGTCATCTTCTGTTCCTTTTCCGACGCGGTTCACGACCACCCCGAACTCGTCAAAAAGTATCTCGGCTCGGTCGTCCCTTACTCGGACAACTTTTTTGCCTCACTCAATTCTGCCGTATTTAGTGACGGATCGTTCTGTTATATCCCCAAGGGTGTCCGATGCCCGATGGAGCTGTCCACCTACTTCCGGATTAACGCTCAAAACACGGGTCAGTTTGAGCGGACGCTGATCATCGCCGAAGAAGGCGCTTACGTTAGCTACCTGGAAGGATGCACTGCCCCCAAACGCGACGAAAATCAGCTGCACGCGGCGGTCGTCGAGTTGGTTGCGATGGATAATGCTCAGATCAAATACTCCACCGTTCAAAACTGGTATCCCGGTGACGCCGATGGCAAAGGCGGCATCTACAACTTCGTGACCAAACGCGGTGCCTGCCGAGGCGAGAACTCAAAGATCTCTTGGACACAAGTCGAAACCGGATCGGCCATCACATGGAAATATCCCAGCGTGATCTTGCAAGGTGACAACTCGGTCGGCGAGTTCTATTCCGTCGCCGTGACCGCCAATCATCAACAAGCCGATACGGGCACGAAGATGATTCACATCGGCAAGAACACCAAAAGCACAATCATCTCCAAGGGGATCTCGGCGGGAGTCGGCCAAAACAGCTATCGCGGCGAAGTGAAGATGATGAAGGGTGCGACTGACGCAAGGAATTTCTCGCAGTGTGATTCGCTGCTGATCGGCGATCGCTGTGGCGCTCACACGTTTCCCTACATCGAAGTTCGCAACACGACCGCGAAGGTGGAACACGAAGCGTCGACATCCAAGGTCGGCGAGGACCAAATCTACTACCTTCGTCAACGTGGGCTTGCAACCGAAGACGCGGTCAACCTGATTGTCAATGGTTTTTGCAAAGAGGTTTACGACGTGTTGCCAATGGAATTCGCCGTCGAAGCGAGGAAACTGCTTAGCGTGAGCCTTGAAGGAAGCGTTGGTTAACTCGTGGAGTAAGCTTCCAGCTTGCGATGCAGGCAAACGCAATTTCCCGTCACAAACAGCCGCCGTGCGTTAGCACACGGTTCTCGCCAATGCTCGAGATTGGCGAGTGAACCGGTCGCTAACGCGATGCGGCTGATAATACCATTGACAAAACAATCAAAGGAACAATCATGCTTGAAATCAAAAACCTTCACGCGCGATACGAAGACACCGAAATCCTCAAAGGCATCAACTTGTACGTCGCTGCTGGCGAAGTGCACGCGATCATGGGGCCTAACGGATCCGGTAAAAGCACCCTGGCACACGTGATCGCCGGCCACGAAGACTACGAAGTCACCGAGGGCGAGATCCTGTACGACGGCAAAGACTTGCTCGGCATGGAGATCGAAGAGCGGGCAGCCGAGGGAGTCTTCATGGCGTACCAGTATCCCGTTGAAATTGCGGGCGTCAGCAACAAGTATTTCCTCAAAGCGGCAATGAATTCGATCCGCAAGTTTCGCGGCGAGCCGGTGTTGGGCCGCGGCGAATTCGTTGCCCAATTAAAAGACAACCTCGAGCGTCTGGGGATGGACAAGAGCATGATGGACCGCTCGGTCAACGAGGGCTTCTCGGGTGGTGAAAAGAAACGCAACGAGATTTTGCAGATGGCCATGTTGCAGCCCGAGCTTGCGGTGCTGGACGAAACCGACTCGGGCTTGGACATCGACGCACTGAAAATTGTTGCCGACGGCGTCAACGCGCTGCGAAGTCCCGAGCGTTCAATGATCGTTGTGACGCACTACCAGCGGCTGCTCGACTACATCGTTCCCGACAAAGTCCATGTGCTAGCTGGCGGGGAAATTGTACGCTCGGGTGATAAGACGCTCGCGTTGGAATTGGAAGACAAGGGCTACGGTTTTCTCACAGAGCTAGCTGTTTCGTGATCGCGTAGAACAGGCTGCCAGCCTGTCTTACAAACCTGACGGCAGGCTGGCAGCCTGCCCTACGTTGCAGCCCCCTGCACGAATCAAACGCCATCGGAACCAACAGATGATGATCGCTACTGAAATCGAAACTTACCAAGATCAACACGAAGCTTTCCTGATACAAGAGGCTTCCGTGCCATCATGGCTCAATGAACTCCGGCAAAAAGGTCAAGCGACATTTACTCGACTTGGCATCCCGACTCGAAGAATCGAAGATTGGCGGTTCACCAACGTCGCGGCACTTGCCGACCGGCATTGCAAGTGGATGCCTGCGGTCACTTCGGCTGACCACCAAATCGAGACTCTGTTGCAACGAGCCACACTGGACAGTGAAGCATATCGTTTGGTGTTCATCAACGGTCGCTTTTCCGAAGAACGTTCAGCCACCAAGGACTTGCCTGCCGGAGTGGTTGTGGAAGATTTGGCGAGCAGCATTCGTACTTGGCCGAATGATGTGCGGGAAATTCTTTGCGATAACTTAAACTTTGAAGACGCTCCGTTTGCAGCACTCAACACGGCCTTTCTTGACGATGGTGCGAACATTGTAATCGCCGATTCGGTGACCTTAGACCGACCGGTTCATTTGGTGTTTCTGTCCGTCGGGGAATGTCAAAGCGTGTCGCATCCTCGGATTCTGATTCGCCTTGGCAAGGACAGCAAAGCGCAAGTCATCGAGAGTTACCTGGGTGTTGGGGACGCCTATTTCACCAACGCGGTCACTCAAATCGAGGTCGATGCCAGCGCGAGACTCGATCACCACAAGCTCCAGCATGAGCAACTCGGAGCGCTGCACATGGCGGCGACTCACGTCACCCAGCAAGCGGACAGCAACTTCCGCTCGCACTACTTCTCATTCGGTGCGTCGCTGGCTCGCAACGAAATCAATTGCAATGTTGATGGCGAGCGAATCGAAACGACGCTCAATGGACTGTACATTCCCACCGGCGATCAGTTGATGGATTGCCGCACCCGGATCGACCATGCCAAGCCGAACTGCAACAGCTACGAATTGTACAAAGGCATTTTGGACGACGAAGCAAGAGGCGTTTTCAACGGCAAGATTTTCGTCCATCAAGACGCCCAGAAAACGGACGCGAAGCAGAGCAATCAAGCACTCTTATTGTCCGATGATGCCGTGGTCAACACGAAACCGCAGCTAGAAATTTACGCCGACGATGTTCGCTGCACCCACGGTGCCACGATCGGCGAACTCGATGAAAAGGCGCTTTACTACTTGCGTTCACGAGGCGTGCCGCTGGAGCTTGCACGGACGATGCTGATTTTCGCCTTCGCCAACGACATTGTGCGAAGTGTCGATATTTCGGGCGTCAAACGGCATTTGGAATCGTTGTTGCTGCAAGATCGTGGCCTACCAACCGTATGAATGGGACTAACATGAACGCATTAACCACAATCGCTGAAACAGGCTTCGACGTCGACACAGTACGTCGCGACTTTCCCATTCTGGCAAGTCGCGTCCACGATCGTCCGCTGGTCTATCTGGACAATGCGGCGACGACACAGAAACCGCAAGCGGTGATCGATGCCATTGTTGACTACTACACGACAAGCAACGCGAACATCCATCGCGGTGTCCACCGGCTTAGCGTTGTCGCCACCGACCTGCACGACGAAGCACGCCAGAAAGTGAAGAAGTTCTTGAACGCCGGTGACGCCGCCGAGATCATTTCACTGGGTTTGTATAACACGCGGGACGACGTGGACGCTGCAGTCCAGGCGATCGCGAAAGTGAAGGAGGTATTCCGATGCTAAATGATGAACTACGCGAACTCTATCAAGAAGTGATCCTTGACCACCAGCAAGACCCCCGGAATTTCGGCACGTTGGAAAACCCGACACATCACGCCGACGGATTCAATCCGTTGTGTGGCGATCGCATTGAACTGGCGCTGCAAATGGACGGCGATCGAATTCAACGGGTGATGTTCCAGGGAACCGGATGTGCGATCTCGACAGCATCCGCTTCGATGATGACCGAGGCACTCGCCGGTAAGACTCGCGCGGAAGCACAATCCCTGTCACGACAATTTCGCGACCTGGTGACAGGGCATCTGCCGGATATTGACGACTCCGATAACGTCGTCTCGTCCCAACTCGGCGAACTGCGTGTCTTGTCGCGCGTGCATCGGTTTCCTGTCCGCGTGAAGTGCGCGACGCTGGCCTGGCAGACGCTGGAGGCCGCGCTGCATGAGCAGTCCGACACACCGATAAGCACGGCGCATAAAACGACTTTCCGCCTTCACAAATTTTTTAAGGAGAACTGAAAATGACTCATGTCGTTGCCCAACCCTGTTCGGGCTGTAAGTACACCGATTGCGTGGTGGTCTGTCCCGTCGAGTGTTTCTACGAAGGCGAGCAGATGCTCTACATCCAACCGGATGAGTGTATTGACTGTGAAGCCTGTGTCCCGGAATGCCCAGTCGAAGCGATTTTCCACGAAGACAACTTGCCCGAAGAGTGGTCGTCGTATACAGCTCTGAACGCGGAAATGGCGGAACAGTGCGAAGTCATCACCGAACAGAAAACACCCCTTGCTGACTCAGGAAACAAAGATCAATGACAACGAAAAACGAACTGTACAACGAGGCGGATCGACTGAAAGACGATGGCCAGTTTGATGCGGCGATCGAGAAGCTGAACGAGTTGTTGGCGATCGACGATCGTTACGTCTTGGCTCACTCCGCGTTGGCCGTCGTCTATGGAAAAGTGAACCGCCACGATAAGGCGATCGAGCACGCCGTCCTAGCAAGTGAGTTAGAGCCGGACGATTCCTTCAGTTGGGCCGCACTGAGCGTGACGTATCAGAGAGCTTTCGCGGGAACCGACGAGCACAAGTACATCCAAATGGCCGAAGACGCGATGGCCAAGTCCAAAATGATGACTGGCCATTGAGCATTGTCGCCAGCGTGGCGACAGCGCCCTGATACCAGGGTATGAGATCGAACAAAACCACCGGAGGAATTATCGATGACGACACTTCAAGAACAGCTTCAGTCGCGGGTCGAGCAATACGACCATTGGGCCACCCGGCGACGCTACGGCCCAGACGGCCCCAACAACCGGGGTCTGTGGATACTTGCCTGCATGGACGAGCGCCTGCCCATCGACGAGGCCCTCGGCATTCGAGTGGACACGCCGGCGGGGGGCGGCGACGCCCATTGCTTCCGCAACGCCGGCGGCATCGTCACCGACGATGACATCCGCTCGGCCATGCTCACATGCAACTTCTTCGGCACCCGAGAGATCGTCATTCTCCAGCACACCCAGTGCGGCATGCTCTCCGCCAACGCCGCCGACCTCGAGCAGAGCCTGCGGGACCAGGGCGTAGACAACGACAAGCTCACCCTCGACCCCACCCTGCCCGAGCACAAGCTGGAACCCGGGGCCTTCGCCAAGTGGATCGGCATGATGGATGACGTGGACACCACCTGCATGAAAACGGTCCAAACCTTCAAGGACCATCCCCTGATCCCCAAGGACGTGACGGTGAGCGGCTGGATCTGGGAAGTGGAGACCCGCCGCCTGCGAGCCCCGAACCACGATCCCGACAAGCGTGCCCGCACCGATGTTACCTCGGCCCAGTTCGGAGTGAACCAACCCCAGCCGGAGCGTTGGAATTAGCCGAAGATGATATGACGCCGAAGAAAATGTGACGGGGTTAATTCTTTGCAAAATTCACCCATGAAATTACACCCGTCAAGTTTGTCGGCTTCCCCAACCTTTTCTCAGGCGTATTACGATGAAAACCGTAGGCGAAAAACTTGATCCCTTCAAAGTCCCGGCCGCGAAATTCGGAGAAAGCGGACGATGACGCACAAAGCAAGTTCACAGCACACAATGAACGACGAAATC
>JBDNIG010000553.1:0-7224 GCA_041688415.1 Rhodopirellula sp.
ATCGCCCAGCAAAAAACATCTGCGACAAACGCGGGTGTCAACGTGGGCAATAGCCACTTCATCAGGATCAAAGATCTCGCAGCGTGCCATTCGAGTCATCACTCACCTCGCAGGTCCAGGAAAACGATTGCAATCGCTCCAACCAGCCTATCCCCACCAGTGGGCGGAGTCAAATTCCTTGAAATGATGCTGTGTCCCTGGATTTTTTCTGTGTCCCTGGATTTTTTAATTCCTTGAAATGATGCTCTGTCCCTGGATTTTTGCTGGATTTTTCCATGCTGTGTCCCTGGATTTTTCCATCCCCACCAGTGGGCGGAGTCAAATTCCTTGAAATGATGCTGTGTCCCTGGATTTTTAATGTCGTATAACTCATCGCTTACGAACGCATTGATTTCGAGCTGCGTGCCGAGCTGGAGGAAAACCACCTGCGCCGCCGTCAGATCATCACCCGCCCGATCGGCCGCCATCAATTGCCGCTTCTCTAGCGTCTCGCTGGGCAGAAACCGCGTCCGACGTTAGTTCGAGCGTCGCCGTTTCGCCAGACGCGAAAACAGACGCTTCCAGCCGTTGTTGAAGAACCATCACAGGTTGGAAACCTATACCACTGAATGTTCTTCACAGAAGCTCGGTTATTCGATTGATGACGCGCCCAGGTTCTTAGCCAGACGCTCAGTTTCATTCGCTGCGCCAAATCGACATACAGAGTGCGGTCATTACCGTCATGCTGGCGATCGTACCAACCAATCCCAGGATGCTCAGCCGGCTGAGCCCCGCCATTGGCGCATTGGGAAAGAGTACCGGCGAGACTTCATTGGCCAGCATCAGCGACGAGCCGAGAAAAACCGCACTGGTCATCAGCCCCACGACCAAACGATTGACCGCGGGTGTGATCCGTTTCGGGTCCAGTCGCAGTTGCAACTGGCCCAGTCGAGCCTGATTGAGCAGCGCGAGTACTTGCTCGGGAGCCTCTTCGAGAAATGCTTCGTTCTCCAAATAGATCCGCCGGGCTTGCCGCAATCGACGTTTCGGGGACAGCCGCTGCCACGCCACCCGCCGCATGTAGTTTTGCACGATGTCGAGCGAGTCAAAACCGACGCCGAGTTCACGCATCGTGCCCTCGAGCGAAATCAACATTTTGATCAGCAAGGCGGATTGATTGGGCAGCGTAATCCCATGACGGTGCAATATCTCAGTGAGCAGGTTGAGCGATCCGGCGAGGTCAAAACGATCGAGGTTTTGACGCCCAAACGTATCGACAAAATCAGCGACGTCGACTTCCAATGCGGCGAGATCCAAGTCCACACGTGGGTTGCCCACTCCACGAATCAAACGGGTCAGCCGCCGGCGATCACCCGCATGAATTGCAAAGAGCATCTCTTCGATGGACTCTCGCAACGTCTCATCAATGCGTCCGGTCATGCCAAAATCAAGGATCCCCAGCCGCCCATCGGGCAGGAGAAAGAGGTTGCCGGGGTGTGGATCGGCGTGAAAAAAACCGTCGTCAAAAACCATCTTCAGGTAGATCTTCGCGAGGCGTTTGCCAAATTCCGGTGGCAGGTCCGCTGTGGACGGATGTCGCGGGTGCTGATCGGACTCCTGCTTCTCCCCCGAGCCTCCGCTAACGTCGCTCGCGGGGTCACCGCGGTCTGCAAATAGGCTCGCCAGCGTCACGCCCGCCAGTTCGTCCATGACCAACACGCGCCGCGTGCACAGGCGATCCACCACCGCGGGAATGACGACCTGGTCACTTTGGTCGGCCAGCATTTCGGCAAACTGTTTCAGATTGCCTCGCTCGCGGTTGAAATCGAGTTCATGGAGAATCATCGGGCGCAGTTGGCGGACCATATCCGTCGGCTTCCAGACGGCGAGCGTGTCGACCCGGACGGCCAACTGAGCGAGCCCTTCGAGCACCTCCAGGTCTTGTCGCATTAAGCGATCAATCCCGGCACGCTGCACTTTGACGACAACGCGGTGACCATCGGGCAACACGGCCCGATGGACTTGGCCGATCGAAGCGGTCGCCAGCGGTTCGAAATCAAACGACGCGAATTTTTGCTCGAAGTCGTCTCCGAGTTCGACGCGGAGCGTTGCGCGAACCTGCTCGGCACTGTCTGGCTCGACCCGGCCCCGTAATCCCTTGAACTCCTCGGCCAACTCGACTCCGACGAGGTCGGCGCGCGAGGCCAGGACCTGCCCCACCTTGATAAACGTGGGCCCCAGTTCGGTGATCGCCATCCGAACTCGCTCCGCCCGCGAGTACTGCGTCAGCGGCACGCCGGAGCGGTCGGTGATCCAGTTGCGAAAGGGCAGTCGCGGCGAGCGACTGAGCCAATCGGCCAATCCGTAGCGGCGCAGCACCGCCAGAATCTCGCGTCCGCGACGCAGATTACGATACAGGCTCGGTATGGACGTCAGCTTCATGACGAGAATCAAAAATGCCTGTGGGGCGGGAACTTCACCTCATCCAACCTAGTCACCCGCCGCGATCCGGGGGAGTCAAGGAGAACGAAAAGATCACGCGTTTGGCGAGTTTCGAACGATTCTCGTGAATGGGGGGAAACTAACGATTGCTACCGCAACACCGGATAGCTCGACGATTTCCCCGTGCTGCCGGGCCGGTACCCCGCTGGCTGCACGCCACCCTGACTCGCCCCGACGCCCCCGGACCCGGCATTCGTTTTGGTCGCTGACGCGGTTTTGTATTCCGGAGCCTTGGAGTCACCGTCGGGAGCGTTCTCGCCCGGCGCGGCGTTTCCAAGTCGCGAAGATTCCGAGGGCGGCAATCCCAACGCTGCGACGGCCGTGGAATCGGTCGGACCGTCCACGTCGGCCGCAACGCCCATTTTCGATGGAGCCCCCGCAGTCGATGGCGACGCTGGACTGGAGGCGGTGCTCGCTGTCGCCACGCTCTCTGATGCCGATGGAATCAAGTCGCTCGGCAGCCCGAAGCCGCCCGCTTTTGCTGGAGCGGCGGTCTTGGCCGTCGACGCCGAGTCGGGTGACGCATCACCGCCTGCCGGTGGCGTGCCGCCCGCTGGCGGCATCGTGAATGTCGAACTCGATGGTGGCTCTGCCGGTGAACTCGCCAGAGCCGCATCAGAACCGGCGGCTGGCTGCTTGCCGAGCTGATATCCTGAAGGCAATCCGTCGGCGTCTTTCGGCTTGCTCGGTGGCGTCGCCCCTGGCACGCCGGCATATCCATTCGCGGTGGCGGCCAAATCGCTGGTAGCCTTGGAACTGCTGCGGCCGGGCATGGCATACGAGGGTGGAACGGAGTTTTTGTCAGCGGCAACCGTCGTGGACACCGTGGGATGTGGATCGTCCGAAGGCGCGGGGCCGGTTGGGAAACCCGTCGGCACGCTCCGTTTAGGCTTGTCCGTGATGTTACCTGCCAAGGCGTGAGGATTCGCTCCACCGGGCGGGCTGGTTGCGCCCGGTGTTTCCGGTGCGGACTCGGTTTTGTCGACTGTCGTGCCGCCAGCAATCGACGCGATCGCTTCGGGCGTGGCACGGGTCGACGGCGGCGAAGGATAGGTAGTCGTGGGGCCCGAGCCTGCGAGCACCTCCGCGGACGGCTCACTGCGACTGAACATGTTCCAACTCGACCCGCCACTGCGGCAGCCCGTCGCCGGTAGCGTCGCGATGACACACGCTGCCAAAGCGGCCCGGGCGGCGCCGCGGCGTGAGCGTTGGGCGTGGTACGAGATTCTGGTGTCGGCGATTTCCGTTCGCTTCATCGTCGCATCCTTAGGAAGGGAGCGGGGTACTGCTGATTCAATAGGACGTCCAACCTCTGCGATCGACCGTTCCAATCGAAAATATCAAGTAAATTTCGCAAAGTTTGTCCGGTCGTATGAATATTCGACCACCGAAGTCAATGCCAGCTCGTGATGAGACGTCTAAAAATAGCGCATCCCGAATGAGCTGCAGCAATAACTTCAACCAGATTGGTTAATGTTCGGGATGGCGAACGTGGCTCCAAAAGATCGATCAACGGGACTCAGCGAAGACGCGGTAGGGTGCCCAGCCGCCGCGTTTACGTCGCAGCACCGCGACCAGATCGCCGCGCGCATCGACCGCGATGCACTCCTCAGGTTGAGCCGGTGATGCGGAATGGTTGCTGCTCGCCATGGGCGGTGACTCGGCCCGATGGCCGATCAAATCGAGTGCGGACGGCGACGGCGGATGCGGCTGGCCCGTCAGCAGCAAACCATTGCGTGCGCGCAGCACGTCGTCGCGGTCAAGCGGCAGAGTGGGTAGGTGAGCGAGTCCAAGCACGGGAGCTTGAATGACGTTTTGCAGACCACCGATCTCGTCCATGGGGGTCAGCCCCTCGGCAAGTTGCTCGGAATTGTGCGGCGGCGGGTCATCGGGAGGCAGAGCGGTGAGAGCGGACGGAATCTGAAAAGGCCCGACCTCGCTACGGGTCAGACGGGTCATCACGGCCACGCTCCGACAATCCGCGGCGATGTCCATTCCGAGTGTCCGCAGGTAAGTCCCCGATCCGCAGCGAACGTTCACGTCGAGGTAGGGATAACCGTACTGAATCACGTCGATCGATTCGATCCAGACCCGACGGGTGGGCATCTCGACTTGCTCGCCTCGCCGCACGCGCTGGTGTGCTCGCTCGCCATCGACCCAGATCGCCGAATGCGTCGGTGGCGTTTGTTCGATCCACCCGTGCAGTCGACCGCAGGCGGCTTGGATCTCTGCGAGACTCGGTTGCGGAGCGTTGGCCAATGCGGTCACGGACTCTTCTAAGTCACCCGAGGCGCTGCTCACTCCCAGTTCAAATCGGGCCACGTAGCGTTTGGCGTGCTGCAACAACCACGGTGTCAATCGGGCCGCCGCACCGACCGCGATCACGACGAGTCCATCGGCCAGCGGATCGAGCGTGCCGGTGTGCCCCACCTTGAGTTTGCGATCGTTGCTTTCGCGGCGGACCCGGCGCTGGACCCGGTTGACGAGTTCGCGCGAAGTCATTCCACGAGGTTTCACGTACGGTAGAAACCCAAACGCATGTGTTCCGACGTGCGGTGCTGAGTTCATTCCAGATAGATCGGTTGCAGGAAACGGAGATGACGGAGGTAGGCGACGGACAGGCCAGCCAAAATGGTTTCGACGAAGATAAACATCAGCCGCGCCGCGATCACGGCGAGCAACGCGTGTGTTTGTCCGATCAACGGCGCGAGCACGAGCAGCGTCACGTACTCGCGAACCCCCGCGCCACCTGGCAAGAGGGACGCAAACCCGAGCACCATCCCCAGCGAGATCGCGGCGGTGGCGACCGTGGCGAGTTCGGCCGCCGCTGGCAGGGGATCAAATGATGGAATCGCTGCGATCAACATCGCGAAGGAGAGACCAATGAAAGCCCATGAGACGAGAGATAGCAACCAACACTGGGCGAGCAACGACCACGTAATCGCGCTGGGGACGAACGCATCATTGCGCTGCGAGTCGAGTTTGCGACGGGCGGCAACGAAACCCAGCAACCGGCGTAGGATCGGGGGGCAAATTGGGACCAGGGATCCGATTGCCATCACCGCAGCAAAATAACGCACCCAATCGGGCAGCGGTGAACGCCAGAGCAAGACGCCGGACACCACACCGCCCACGCCCATCATCAGAAGCGTTTCAAAAAACACGCAGCTCGCGACCCGTCCAATTGGCCGTCCCTGGCGTCGTGGATGCACATTGCTCTCCCCTGCGGTCGACGCGGCCTCCGCGGTGGCGAGGGGTCGGCTCGACGGTGGCAAAATTGCGCCGACGCGGAGGAACACCACCGTGGCTTTGCCGGGAATATACTTGCCAGCGTGTCCGAGTAGTTGAGCGGCAATCGCTCGGTGACGCGAGCAGGGAACCGCAAGTGCCTGCAAGCCGCGATGGAGCACCCATCCCGGCGGAACCAGGCCACACGCGTAGAGCAAACTGGCCAGGCCCACCCGGTCCCAGTGAACATTTCTCAGCGACGGCACCGAGGACTCGCGTCGCTCAGCGTCTCGCTCCAAGGCCGCCGCAACGGCCGGATCGGATTGCGCGGCGGCCTCGATTCGTAGTTGCTCCGCGGCGACCGCCAACGCGGACGTTTCGGCGCGCCATCGCTGCACCGCTGCATGCGCCGCGCTGACCAATGCGATCAAGACGAGCAGAAAAATGACACGTTGAATCCACGCGAGCCACGGCACAGCGGAATTAGTCATCCACGAGTGGTTCTTGTTTTTCCGTGATCACTTCACACTTTTCAGACTCCACCTCGTTGATTTCGATGTAGTTATTCCATTCTTCGGGTAGATTATCTTCGTGGAAGATCGCTTCGACGGGGCACTCGGGAACGCAGGCTTCGCAGTCGATGCATTCCTCCGGGTGGATATACAACATTAGCTCGCCCTCGTAGAAACACTCCACCGGACAAACGACAACACAATCGGTGTACTTGCATCCCGAGCAGGGTTCGGCGACGACGTGCATAACTTTATACCTTCAGGTTATTTTGAAAAAACAGTCGCGATCCAGCGGCCTCAACGAGCAGCCGTACTACGAGCAACCCGTCGAGTATCGGCCTCGTGGCGTGCGAACTTCGCAAAAAAAGTCGCCGCGGACAATAGATCGACGAACCAACCAGATCACTGGCACCCTATTCTGCCCATTTGTCATGCTCCGGCCAACCGGCAGACAACGAAAATCGTAACTTATTTCCGATCCCCGTCCCCCCCATCGAAATCCAAACCTCGTGAATTCGCTTCCAGACCAGCCGCCACCGGACCCTTCAACCCCCCTCTCTGCGACGTCGACCAGCGAGACGTCGGCCAGCGAGACCAGCGCATTGACGCTGAGGACCAAGCCCAATCGCCACTTCCCATTTCTGTCGCGGCATCCCTGGGTTCTCGCGACCGCGATCGCGCAGCCGAGAGCCCATCGCGACCGCAAGTCAAACGACTCGACTTCGCCCGCGTCCGATTCGCCATCGTCCAAAGAGCGGCCGGATGACCCTTCGTTGAAGGTGGTTTCTCCCGTCGCGAATTATCCCGCGCCGGCGGCGGGTGAGTCCGTGGAGCTGCTCGACCATGATGGCAACTGGATTGCCCGCGGCCTGTGCAATCCGGCCAGCCGCCTGCGCCTGCGACTATACAGTTTTTCGCGTGATCAAGCGATCGACGATGCCCTGTTCGCCAAACGCATTGATGAGGCGGTTGCGCGGCGGCGATTGACCACCGAGCCTGATCG
>JBDNIG010000554.1:0-8369 GCA_041688415.1 Rhodopirellula sp.
AAAATCAACATATCAAGGAATTTTGCAGATTACATTGGTTGAGGATTTAATGCTTCGCTTAACTGGCAATTCCACAATCTCAAAAATTGAAAAAGTGCGAAAACACGGCGTTTTTGAACGGCGGGTTGCCGGTCACACCCCTTTTTTCAAACCCTTGGATGTAAAATGACAACGACTCAAACTCTCGCACAATCTCTTCTCGCTGTTGCCGCCGTCGGCGCTTTGTCGCTCGGAACGGCCAACCTTTCGGCGCAGAAAACTGGACACGAAGGACATGATCATGCTGGGCACGACCACGACGGGCACGACCATGGCGATCATTCGCATAGCGGCGAAACGCTCGCGTTCTACCTTCCCGAGTGGAAGTCGATGCACTTCGACGATGCGGGCAAAGCGACGCAACATGCCGCGATTGCCAAGAAGCTCGGCTGCGAAGTGAAACAGGCCAGTCATGCTGGCCACAGCGATGTGACCTACCGCGCCGCTCAGTGGCGGGAAATGTCGGTCAAAGATCACACGATGGCGGAGCAATGGTCCGGATGGCTTAAGAACGCCGGATTCGACGTTTCACACAGCCACGCGGATTCCTCCTACGCCAAGGGCCCCGAGGTCGTCGAATTCCGCATGGTCCAGTGGAAGCAAATCCATGGCGATGGTTCAGGCAAAGAAAAACAAATGATCGACACACTGAAGAAGCTCGGTACGGAAGTTCGCGTCGACCAGCACGCAGGGCATTCCGATGTCAAATTTCGCGCCCCAACCTGGCGCGACGTTCACGTTGCCGATCATGCGACAGCCGATCAACTGACCGGGTGGCTCAAGCAGAATGGCTTCGAAGCTCAGCATGAAGACGATCACGATCACTAAGACGCGATGATTTCGACGGCGAGTATTTCTGAACTCCGCTTGTTTCAGGGGCGGAGGCCTCTTGTCTACTGACATGAGTTCTTCAAGTGTCGAGTCCAGCATGAGTATTCTCAGCATTCTGGGAATGATGGAGTGATCCTTTCCCGAGGGATGGCACGTCCGTCACGGATGCGACCGCGCCGGACGCATCGCGTGACGAACCGAACCAGATGGATGCACCACCGCCATCGCTTTCAACGGACATCTCGTCTAGCGAGAGGCGGATGATCCGGTATCAATGACAACAACCGTCTTTGCAGTCACTGCTTGCATTGGCGACCCGGTCTGAAGGGCTGACAACCGGTGGCGGCAGTGCCCCGCCATTGACCGCCGTCGATTGATAGGATTGGTCGTACGTTGGGTTGGTATCCGCCTGGTCCATGTAAGTCTGGTATTCGGCAGACTCCTGCGGCTTCTTAGCTCGCCACGGCAAGCTTGCACAGCCGACACTGGAGCCCAGTATCGCGGTCGCCAACAGCAGTGGCGCGATATTGATTGATGTTCGTGTACGTTTCATTTCGTATTCCTTGTGTTTGGTTAGTAAGAATGGAGACGGTCCGTGGACCACAAATCTTCCGATTAAGCGGCGTTTGTGCTCACCGATAATGCCGAATCTTTGATGCCGTGGACTCGAGCGTGAAATGCTGCCCAGTCGATAATCAGCTTGCCGCCAGTCTGTTCATGTCTTTGTGCAAACGACGTCAGTAAAACCATGCACGCGTGATCGATGTGATCGAGTCGCTCAAAATCGACATGGACTTCTCGACCGGGCGAGACGCGATCGAGCGATGACGCCAGAATCGGCAAGCGAAGAAACGTGGCTGATCCACTCAAGTGCAGCAGGCAGTAGTCGTCCTCACCGTGAACGACCAAGGCGTTGAAATGCGAAAAGTGGAGCAACAGCTTGGCCAGCAACAATGCCACTCCAACCAACACACCGGTCAGCAGATCGGTGACGACGATCATGCAAAGAGGAAGGGCGACCAAGAATACGACGAATAACGCGAGTAGGTCTTTCCGGAAATGTTGAACCAGCGGCGATCGAGCGATCGCCAGTGCGCCGTCATGGGCGAGTTTGTTTTCTGTAGTCATGAGATTTTGTTGCGTGATCGGATGGAATGAACGGAAACCGCTCTGGAAGGAAGACCAACCGGCCGCCAGCGATCCGTCGCGTTGGGGCGCTGCGGCGTCGCTGCCGCCAAACAGCCGGCTGGTCCTCGGGGAGCCTGTCGATTGTCGACAAGACTCTTATGTATAAATTTCAGTCGCGATGGCTGGCGTGAGTCCAATGCCCACTACTTTGTAGCGGTATGACACGAGCCGTCCGGTTTAGGATCGATCGGAAAATAACTGTCGGTTTTGGAACGTGGGATAGGCTTCCAGCCTGTCAATTCTGGCATGACAGGCTGGAAGCCTATCCCACTTATCTCCCGATCGATCCTTCGCGGCGGATTTGTTGACTCACCGGACGGCATGCGCCGTTCCGCTAACCATTCGATCGCACGCGAACGCGTTGCGAAACGTGCGAACGTTTCGCCTGGGTATGTCAAGTCGCGTCGTCTGGTGAGAGGATCAGCCTTCGGGGAAGGCTGTCACAGGTTGCGTTTACAACAAGAAACGCGAGAGCTCGGCGCAGCGCTGTCGTGAGGTGCGAGCAGCAGAGTCGTTGCGTACGACATGCGCGAATAGTTGGAGCGAAGCAGTCTCTGTGCCGACAAATGAGCTGGCCATCAGCTCGATCGCCAAGTTGGCTTTGCCTTTGGCACGTATTGGCAGCGATCTTTGATCGTATCGCGATTCACAGGTACACTGGCAAGAACAATCGTTGCTGCACCCGCAGATCGACAAGCCGAGCAGTGAAGACATTGCACAATGAGAATTCGGCTTGACCTCGGCATCACATGGCGTGATCTGGTTTTGGCCACAGCAACCGTCGTGCGCGGCAACGCATGACGAGCCAGCCTCACTACAACTGCAATGGCAGCTACGAATGATGGAGCTTGGCAGCGCAAACCAAACGACCATCAGCCACACGGTGGCCTTTGTCGCGAAACGGTTGGCGGACCCGGTCATCATCATCATTCACGTGCCGATGGCTGCATTGGGATTGAAAGAACACACGATAGTTCTCCCACTTCGTTGCTAGGGATCGGCAAATTCAGCAGTTGATGTCCAGACCGATTTGCGAACGTCAACGCGAGAATCCGAATTTGAGCGGCGCGAGTGCGAGTTTATTCCGCATAATCGTCACCACGGGAACCCATGTGCTTCAAATTGGTTCAGGTTAGACCGGTTTGATGCGATGCTCCGTTCATACCGGACCGATGGGAGACGTAGGCTGGTCAAGATCAATCACAAGGAGGTGCATACCATGACCATTTTGACAAAGACCGGCGTTTCTACGCTGCAGACCAAGCGTTTGCTGCTGCTGACGACCCTGAGTCTGACGACCACTCTCAGTTTTACTACCGGATGCCAGACCATTGGGCAGCGCACTGGCCGAATGAACGCGGCCCCGCTGACCGACTAGCGGGCGCGGTCCAAGATCGATCCGAGCGACGCAGTACGAGTGTCGAAAAACCAATTGTCGAGTCTCCGATCAAGCCGGTAGGCTATACGGGCGATGTCGTCGTCGCGCCGCTGGACGATTTGAGCATGGATGCTGACGATACCGTCACGGACGACGCATCGACGTCGCTCGGCGATATGATGGCTTTGGAGTCGGATGCCCCTACGCAACCTTTGGCGGCACCTATCGTGGACGGCGACGTTGCGCCACTTGAGCAAACCAATGGCATCACGCTCGAAGCGATCGAGTCGCTTGCACTATCGAATAATCCCACAATTGCCGAGTTAGTGGCGACGACGCAGAAAGCCGCTGGATTCAAGACTCAGGTTGGCCTGCGAGCAAACCCCACCATTGGTTACAACGCTAATCAGCTTGTCGATGTTAAGACCGATCAACACACTGTGTTTATCTCACAGACGATCATCACGGCTGATAAACTAGCGCTCAACCGGCAGGTTCTCAACGAAGCTCTGCGTGCCCAGTTGCTGCAACTCGAGGCCCAGAAATACCGCGTGGCGACGGACATTCGGATCACGTTTTACACGGCTCTCGCCGCGCAGCGTCGCCTCAATCTTGTCCGTGATTTCCAAGCGGTCGCTAACAAGGGGCTGGAGTTGGCGGAACTCCGCAAGAAAGGCCAAGAGGGTTCGCAGCTCGACGTGGTCCAAGCGGAGGTGCAAAAGAATGAGATCGATCTGTTGCTGCAACAGGTCGAGGTGCGTTACCAGGCCGCGTGGCGCGAACTCGCGGCACTCGCCGGAAGTCCTGAATTACAACCGGTCCCCTTGCTAGCTGAGTTACCGACTGAAGCGACAGATTTAGACTGGCAAGATGTGGCATCCATGATGGTTGTGTCGAGCCCGGAGTACCAGGCCGCCCAGGCCAGGGTGACTCAGGCCAGGGCTAATATCTCGCGACAAGATGTCCAAAAGATTCCGAACCTGAATGTGAATTTGGGCACCGGGTCTGATCAGGCTACCGGTACTGGATTGATCAATCTCGTGATCGGCGTACCGATTCCGGTATTCAACAGGAACCAAGGGAACGTTTCAGCGGCACTAGCGGAGTACATCCGAGCTTGCCGAGAAGTGGAGCGGGTGCAAAACTCGATCAGGCAGCGTTTGGCGGTTGTTTCCAGCGATTACGGCTCGTCGCGCGTTGCCGTGGACCGCTATTCCAGACTGATTCTTCCCAACGCTGCGGAGACGCTCAAGTTGGCTGAAATCGCCTACAAAGCGGGAGAAACGAGCTTTGTCCAGGTGCTCGTGGCGCGGCGGACTTACTTTGATACGAACCTAAAGTACCTTTCCTCACAAACGTTGTTGGCCCAGTCCGGTGCCCGAGTCGACGGATACGTACTGACCGGTGCGTTGAATCCTGTGGTGGACGGCAGCGGCAGCGCAAGCCTGCGTAGCCAAACGCTCAGCCAACAATAGGCAAGCTGTCCTGGCTGAGCGATCTGGGAATCAGGATCTAAATGGGTGAAATTTGACATTTTTCATTCATGGGGGGGAAATTGCTATGGACATTTTTCTCTGGCCACCCGATTATACTCCTCACCTTCGCTCCTTTTCGGGAACTTGTTTCGTGTTCGCTGTTTGTCGTATCGCAACCGTCGTAGCTATGCTGCTGCACTCGTTATTCGGGTGTGCGGTGCATCATGCGATGGCATGTGGATCGCACTCACACGACGCCTGTGAGCATGGTGAATTCGGAGTGGATCATCCCGATCTGCACGCCCATTATGGGGCTTGTCATCATCACGTCAATGAGAATTGTGATGAAGACGGTAGGCACTCGGATGTGGTTGATGCAAAGTTGACCGCGTACTGTGCCGCCTGTCAGGCGGGTCCCTGCGACGGCAGCTCGCCTCGTTGTCACTCGACGCTCGCGTGCAGCTTTGTTGCTTCCAGCGACTTTGTGGTTCAGGCCGATGCCGTTTGTACGGGGTTTGTGTGCTACGAACTCGACTCGAGCTTGTTCTGTGCGTGTGTCAGCCAGTGGCGGCACTGCGTGCCCCGGTCCACTTCGCTGGCTAGCGGCTCGCTTTCTCATTGCGCCACTTTCTGTACGTGGCTCATCTAAGTTGCGGTGTGCGATGTAGGGTGCGGCTGTCTTAACCGCAGCCTCCGCCCATCTCGTCTCTTCGAGTCTATCCGCCGAGTTGCTTTCTTTCGTTTAGCGTGTGAATCATAACCCGACGCGTCAGCGAGGGATTTGATTTCATCCCTCGCTGACGCGTCGGGCTATTAATCCGATAGACACTGAGTGCATCTGGTTTGCCAGCAGGCGTTTCGCGTCTGCGTAGCAGCCGCTACTCGCTATTGTCTCTTTCGATCGACGCTGCGCATTGGCATCGATCATTCCTCAGTCCATCGTCTTTCGCAACCTCGAGGTTTCGTATGTCTCAATTCAAAGCATGCCTGCTGCGCATGCGCGGTCCCGCCCTAACGATCGTGGCGATATTGATCGCGATCATTCTAGGGTGTTTTGCATTTACTGATTATCCGCAAAGACTTGGATTGATTGCGGCGACCGAAGCCACTGGCCATGAAGGTCACGATCATGGATCGGGTGATGATGAACCTGACGCGGGCGATGACCACAGCGGCCACGATCATGGGCACGAAGGCCACTCGGAGGAGGATTCGATTGAGCTGAGTGACCAGGCGCGGGCCAACCTCAGGTTGACCACGCAAATCGTTTCAGTCGGACGGTTCAATGAGTACATCGAGATACCAGCAGCCGTTGCTGATTGGCCAGGGCGTACGCACGTCGCCATCACGTCACCGCTGACGGGCGTGATCAATGCGATCGACATCTCACGCGGTGAGTTGATCGAGAGCGGGACGAAGTTATTCACGCTGCGATTGACGCATCAAGACTTGGTGAAAACCCAAGAGCAGTTTTTGACTTCGCTGGGGCAACTCGATGTTGAGAAGCGTGAGATCACCAGATTGACATCCGTGGCCGATACGGGAGCCATTTCTGGAAAGACGCTTTTGGCCCGTGAGTATGAGCGTGACAGGATACTGGCGGGTTTAATGGCCGCCAAGCAGTCGATGATGTTGCACGGATTGTCCGAAGAGCAAGTCGAGAGCATCGAGACCACGCGTGAGTTGATTCGTAAGGTCACCATTTTTGCCCCCACACTTCACGCCGACAAATCGATCCATCACGACGCATTGAACGAAACAAGAGAGAAGGGGCAATCGAGCATTTTTACAAGCTCCACCAGCGCTCAACTCGCGTCCATGCAACCGCCTCCGTCACATCCCACCCATATCGACGCTGAGTTTTTGGTGACGCAGTTGAATGTCTCGCGTGGTGAGTCAGTGCAAGCAGGGCAGAACTTAGGGCGGCTCTCAGACTACAGCCAAATCTTAATCGAAGGATTTGCCTACCAGCGTGATGGCCGGGCCCTGCAGCGTGCTGCGAGTTCAAAAGCCGAGATTCAGGCTGTCATCGAGACGCAGCAGGGGGCACCCGAACTCATTGAGGGGCTGCATATCGTCTATATCGGAAACGAGGTGGATCGTGTTTCGCGCGCCCTCCCATTCTACGTGTCCCTGGACAATGAGATTGAACGCACCGAGCGGTTGGGAAGTCATCAGTACGTGAGTTGGAAATACAAGCCGGGACAGCGATTGCAGGTGCGTGTGCCCGTAGCAGGATTTGATAATGCGATTGTGGTTCCGAAAGCAGCGGTCGCCGAGGAAGGCCCTGAGCGATACGTGTTTGTTGAAAACAATGACCACTTTGATCGCGTGGCCGTCGAGGTGCTGGCGAGTGATTCCCGCAATGTCGCCATTGCGAACGATGGCCAAGTCTGGCCGGGGCAGACTATCGCGGTGAACGGCGCGCATCAATTGCAAATGGCGTTGAAGAATAAGGCTGGCGGGGCGATTGATCCGCATGCCGGACATAATCATTGATGATTGTTGATTGCAGATTGGAGATTTGACAATGAATGATCGTGAGCTGAAGCGCCGGACGCAGGTGTTTGCCGTGCGGGTGATGAAGATGATCGAGTCGCTGCCGAACACGGCGACTGGACAGGTGATTGCAAAGCAGATCGTTCGCTGCGCTACTTCCGTTGGTGCGAACTACCGAGCGGCGTGTCGGGGTCGCTCGAAAGCCGAGTTCCTCTCCAAACTACAAACGGTTGTTGAAGAGGCTGACGAAACATGCTACTGGCTCGAACTCATCATTGAAGGCGAACTGCTCCCGCAATCTCGTATTGAAGACCTGCTAGATGAAGCGAACCAGATCACGGCAATCATGATCTCCTCCAGAATAACAGCCAGCAAAAAAGACACCCACTGACAATCTCCAATCTCCAGTCTGCAATCAACAATCGACAATGCTAGATAAAATAATACGGTTCTCGCTGAACAATCGCCTGATTGTGCTTGCCCTCGCCGCAATCATGCTCGGTGTGGGAGCTTGGCAGGCGACCGAGCTTCCCATTGATGTGTTCCCGAACTTGAATCGGCCTCGCGTGGTTGTCATGACGGAGGCACCGGGCATGGCCCCGGAAGAGGTGGAAGCACTGATTACGTTTCCTTTGGAAACCGCATTCAATGGGGCCACGGGTGTTCAAGCGGTCCGCAGCAGCAGCGGTATTGGGTTGTCGGTGATCTATGTGGAATTCGATTGGGGCACCGATATTTACAACGATCGTCAGATTGTCAATGAGCGTTTGCAACTGGTCGCTAATCTTCCCAATAACATCAAGCCGACGCTCGCACCGATCTCATCGATCATGGGCCAAATCTTGATGTATGGGATGTGGAGCGAAGGAGATGAGACGCCGCCGATGGAGGTTCGTACGCTCGCCGACTGGGTCGTTCGACAACGCTTGCTAACGATTCCCGGAGTGTCGCAAGTATTC
>JBDNIG010000081.1:0-3563 GCA_041688415.1 Rhodopirellula sp.
ATGAAAATTTCGAAGCGCGACGGAACGCGTGGTTGTCTGCTGCGCAGTCTTCGAGATTGTGCGGGAAATACATGCAAAAACACGGGACAACGCCATTCGTACCGGCCACCTTAATATTATTCGGACACCTTAATATTATTCCAGTCGATGCTTCTCCATCGACTGCCAGATCAAGTGGCCGCTAGCAGTGCCCAATGCAAATGCTCCTGGCAAGCGGATCATATACCATCTAACGGGACGCAAGATACTAGCGTCTGGAAGACTTAACAATTCGCCAAGACCTGTAAGTGATAACGATCGAATAAGAAAGAACGATACTACGGGCCAAGTGAACAGAATTACCGCCCCCAATCCAACACCGCCGAATAGAAAGACAAATTTGCGTTTTCCCAATTTGCGAAAGAATTCCCATCGACTCGTTTTCGAAGGCACTTGAAATCTCCAACAGGATTGAAAGCCTAGAATGTTTTCTCCGATCCAGTCGAACGAATGAAATGCAGTGACATCGGTACATGACTCGCGTGATTTTGGCGGGTCAAGACGATAGGTGCCAAGGTGCAAACAGTGTTAGATTGCAAGTCATATGCCTTAGTTCTGACTGTCATTTCAACGAACTGATCTTTGAATAAGAGACTTATAGATTTCGAATTCTAGCGAAGCACTTGACCCATCGGGCTATCCCTGGAAAGCGGCAACATTTGGAGGGCTGCTGTCCACGGGGCAATACTGTTTGGGGCGATTCAGTTCAATACCACCCCCAGGAAGATCTGAATCGAATGGGTCAGGATCGTCATCGTCGTTGTCATCATCATCAGGTCCTGAGCCTCCAGACGGAGGATCTACTATGCCTGCCGCTATCGGGCCCACCAATATCCCAGCTACTAGGCCTTGACCTCCCGATTCAGTGATGATTTCACCCGTGGTTGCTTCATTTTCTTCTAGTTCGGAACCGCTGATGCCGCCGAGAACGCCGCCAGCGATTCCTCCTACAACGCCGCCTACAACCGCTCCTACCGCAACCGCACCAATTATCGGTGCCCCGACTAGGGTTCCACCGACAATTACCGTTCCGATGATAACTGCTCCGCCGACTACAATAGCGCCTGAGACCGCTCCACCAATAATACCCCCGACTGCGCCACTAATTCCACCGATGGCCCCGCCAAGCCATCCGTAACCCAAAGGATCAACGCCATTCAGTGCGAAGTAGGAAATCTGTAGTCCTAATCCATTTAGGTAGCCCATGGGATCTCTGGAGCTAAACCGCCCCAGCATCGCGTCGTACCAGCGGTTGCGGAAGTAGTACAAGGCCGCGACCGGTATCCATTCGCGGTTGGTGTAGGTGTAGCGGGTGTCGTAGTTGCTGGCGGATCGCGGAGTGAAGTCGGGGGCGAAGAACGTGATGACACCGTAAGGGGTGTATTCGTAACGCTCTTGGACGTTGCCGCTGGCGTTGACGATTGCAGTGGTGTTCCAGTTGGCGTCGGCAAGGTGGTAGAGGCGCTCGTTGAGCGTGGTTGAGGTGCCGGTGGCTCGGTTCGCGGAGCAAAAGGTCGTCGATGTAGCGGATGCCCCAGACGTGTTGACGTTCCGGTGTCGTGGCTGTTCCGGTGCGTTCTTCGACGCACTGCCAATCATCGGTGAAGTAGTAATGGCGTGTGGGGTTCGCGCCTTCGGTGGCGGTGATGCGGAAGTTGCGACCGTCGAAGGTGTTTTCTAGCAGCGTGGCGGAGGTGGCGTCGTCGACTAGTTTCCTTAGACGGTTCCAGGCGTCAAACGTGGCCGTCATCGTGGCGTTGGTGCCGAGGTCTGGACGCGGGTTGGTCGTTGTGTTGCCGTTGAGGTCGTAGGTGGGCGTGGCCCAGGTTGCACCGGTCGTGTTTGTGATGCCAGTGATCTCGTTGACCGCGTTGGCGGTGCGGGTTTGGATCAGATCCGCTGTGCCGTCGGCGTTGTCGTCTTGTTGAAATCCTTTCCAATTGCCGGTGGGATCCAGTGACCAACACTGGTTGAATTGATCGCCAGTGATTGCGGTATGGCCGGAGTTTAATTGCCCACGCTCAGCGGACGAAAGGCGGTGCAAACCGTCATACGCATACAGCCAGTCGTGCTCACGATTGGGATCAGAAAGATTTTCGCGCCAGGTGCGGTTGCTGGCGCGGTCGTAGCCGTATTCGATTCGCGACAGGTCGATGCCTGCCGATAGGTCGCGCCAGCGCACATCTTTCACTCGTCCGAAGCGGTCCAGACCGGCATACGTTTCCTCTGTTTCGTCCCACAGGTCCATCGTCACATCGGGCTGCGGGTAGCTGATCTGCACCGGAGTGCCCGCGCCAAGATAGCGGTACTCGACCAGCGTCGTCGCGCCATCGAGCATTTGCTGCACGCGGCTGAGCGAATCGTCGATGCCACCGCTGGTCCCGTAATCGAAATCAATTTGACGACCGTCGGGATAGGTCACCGACGTTGGCCGTGTCTGGTTCGATGAACCATCAGCGTAGCTGTACTGGATCTTGGGAGTGGTGGAAGTGTTGACCATGCCATCGTGTGCAATGAACTCGGTGCTGATTTGACGGAAGTCATTATACCATGTCATGATCTGGCTTAGGCAGAAAAAACGGGAACTGGGTTGCTTCATGCAAGCATCAGTAAGCCAACCCCCTTTTCCTTTTCGTGGTCCAACTACGGCGCTGGCGTCGTTTTTCTCCCGTGAATAACGTGGGTAACACCGCATTGAATCCGGACGTCTTTGTTTTCCCCCAACAAAGAGACTTGACCCATTAGATCTCTTCCGGACGCAGTTAGAGGTAATGCAAGCGACCGCACTAACAACTGCTCTAGCACAATCGTTGCGTAAACCACTTGGGTCATTTAGCCCCAGGGGGTGCGACTCTACGTACTGGAAAAGATTCCAAGGACTTCCCTCAAAGCCAAGTGAATCTCTGGAGCTCGGTACTGGACACCTTAATCTTCTTCCAAATCGTCCCCCGTCCGGTTTTCGTTTCGTTCTCCTTTCCTACAGTTCTTAGTATCCCTTTTTGCTTTCAAAGCCCCCCATAGCAATGCAATGATTGCGATAGCACCTGGAGTCGCTGCGAGAATTGATGTTGATAGTGAAAACTCTCCCAGATACACGATCCAAAACACTATCGCTAGAACTGCCCCGAGGGCTGCGTGAAGAATGGTTGTACCGTAATCTATTCGCAAATACTGTTCAGTTTTTTTGTGCAACGCAATTCTCCTAACATCCGGGGATGCAACCACCGGCACATGCATGCCCCCAAGCGGCGACCATTTCAGAGCATGATGGGGGAATAATTACGCCAGCCGCCGCAGCACACTGAAGACAGAGCGGCGGATTGTAATAGCATACGTACGCACAGACAAATCCAGTACCAAAACACAATGCAGTCCAGCCTTCAGCTATATACGTTCGCTTGCAGCACTCAAGAAATCCCGCGAACGGGGCTTTACCCGTGGAATCCAAGCTTGAAAGCGGTTGCCCATCGACAAACTCAAATAGATTCCATTTGCTCCCGTCATACCCAATCGGGTCTTTGGAG
>JBDNIG010000555.1:0-3358 GCA_041688415.1 Rhodopirellula sp.
GCGGCTCGACTTTGATGTGTTTGCGGATTATGTTGAAACCAGCGGCCTTGAGCCACTCGATATCAAATTTCATGCCTTTATCCGAAGGCGGCGTCAGCAAGCCATCGGGCCACCAGCCTTGGTCGAGCGGACCCCAATGAAAGATAATTTCGCCATTGAGTGTCATGCGGAGGTTACCATCCTCGTCGCGAGTCTTGCCGACGGTGCGGATCCCCGTGTACGAGTCCACGCTGTCGAGAACCTTGCCGGAGCTATCGAGCAGCGCGACTTCCAGGTTGTAGAGATGCGGCGAATCGGGCGACCATAGTTTCGCGTTGGGAACGATGATCGAGATGTCGTCGGCATCGCCCTCGTAGTTGGCAACTTCCCGGTCACCATCTTTGACGACGACGCGCACTTTCGCGACAGCATCGCTGCTTTGGATCTCCGGTGTGATCTGAATCGTGCCGGCTTTGGCATCGGTCAAAATCGTCAGGTCGGTGATGTGACTGGCGGGAACCTGTTCGGTCCACACGGTTTGCCAGATCCCAGAGACTTGGGTGTACATGATGCCGCGAGGATTACGGCGTTGTTTGCCGTTGAGCTGCCATTGTTCGGTAGCATCCTCGACGCGCACGACGAGTTCATTCTCGCCATCCTTGATCGCGTCGGTAATATCGTACGCGAACGGCGTATTGCCACCGACGTGTTTTCCGACTGAGGTGCCGTTAACGAACACTTCGCTCGCATAATCGACGGCTTCGAAGTGCAGCAGCGTTCGCTGTCCGTCGGCTTTTTCAGGTGTGAACGTGCGGCGATACCACAATGCCTCGTTTTTGCTGAGCAGTTCCTGGACGCCCCCGAGTTTGGATTCCAAGCAGAACGGGACCAGAATTTCACCGTCCCATTTTTGGGGTTTGTCGGTTTGCTTGATTTCGGTGACGGCGTAGCTCCAATTTCCGTTGAGGTTCTTCCAGTCGTCACGGACCATCTGGGGACGCGGGTATTCTTGCCACACATTGTCGGCTGTCACTTCGCTGCCCCACGATGTGATCAGGTCCGACATGAACGGCTTCATTTTCGGTAGCGACGGGACGTTATCGCCATCAACGACGTGCACGTCGATGTACTGGCCTCCTTTGTCTTGGCGACAATGAACCGCCAACATATTCTTGCCGACTTGCAGAGCATCGCGTTTCGCTTCGTCAATCGGAACGGCTTCGTAATCGACGGCCCAGCCTTCCTTGGAAACGACGAGCGTGCCGTTGATATAGACATCGACATCTTCGTCGTAGTGCATCAGCAGCGCCGGGTGGGTGGGCACCGCGTCGAGTGTGATTGTCTTGCGCAACCAAATGTTGTTTGTTTTCCAGACGGTGCCAACGCGTGCGTTGGGGGTGCCGTGAGTTCCGAATCCACCCTGGCCGATTTTCCATCCACTATCGTCAAAGTCAGCTTTTTGCCAACCATCGGCGGGTTGATCGAGCGTGTATTTCCAAGGAGTGTTTTCGAGTTGTTCGGCTTGACTGTTGATGGCAGGCAACAGCGCGAACAACGCGCCCACGCCCAGCAGGAGAAAGTGGGGGTTTCGTCGAACGTACATTTTCATTTCCACGTTGAAGAGTCTTACTTGGTAGAGAACGCGAACACGGTTTGCGTTTGATAGGTTTCAGCGGGCCGCAAAATGGTGGATGGGAAGTTGGGTTGATTCGGGCTGTCGGGGAAGTGTTGCGTTTCCAAGCAGAAACCACCGCGATGCACGTAGGTCTTCCCTGATTTGCCTTTCAAACGACCGTCCAGGAAGTTGCCACAGTAGAACTGGATCCCCGGTTCCGTAGTGCTGACGGTCAACATGCGACCGCTCGTCGGATCGAAGACTTCTGCGGCGAGGGTTGGTTTGTCTGATTCGCCGTCTTTGTCGAGCACCCAGTTGTGATCATAACCACCGCCGAAGGCCAGTTGTTCGTTGTCGTCACCGATGTCACGGCCGATGGCTTTCGAGGTCGTGAAGTCAAACGGAGTGCCAGCGACAGACGGCGTCTCGCCGGTGGGGATCAAACTTTTGTCGACCGGCGTGTATTTCGTGGCCTTGAGTTTTAACTCGTGATCGAGAATTTTGCCTTCACCTTCGCCCTTGAGATTGAAGTAGGTGTGCTGGGTGATGTTGACCGGAGTGGCTTTGTCCGTCGTGGCGTGATAGTCAATGACGAGTTCATTATCGTCGGTGACGGTATAGGTCACGGTCACGTTCAAATTGCCGGGGTAGCCCTCTTCCATGTCTTTGGCGAGGTAGTTCAGCTTGATTGAATGATCGTCGGCTGACTTCACGGTCCAGACAACCTTGTCAAAGCCGATGATTCCTCCGTGCAATGAGTTCTCACCGTTGTTGACCGCGAGGGAATAGGTTTCACCATCGAGCGTGAACTTCCCCTTGGCGATACGGTTTCCATAACGACCAACGACGGCACCGAAATAGGGTTTGTCGACGGCATTGATGTAGCCTTCGACATTGTTGTATCCCAGCACAACGTCGCCGGGCTCTCCATCGCGGTCGGGCACGACGATCGAGGTGATGATCGCTCCGTAGTTGGTCACCTTCACGGTCATGTCGTGGTCGTTCTTGAGCGTATACAGCTTGATCGAATCAAAATCATCGACCGAAGCGTTGGAAGCGGCGGGAGCCGATGAGGCAGTGAGCGTCATTAGAAAAGTCAGGCAGGCGAGGAAAAACGTTCTCATGTGGATTTCAGGAGCGGGGGAGTGGATTCAGGGACGAGCAGAGAAAAGTCAGCGAAGCCGATTGAGATGGTGAAAGAGATCGGCCGCCGAGAACACACCCCCGCGTGCTGGTCCGTTCATTCCTGTGAGTGATCCACCAGGTCAATAATCCGACGAGATCCATCCGTGGTTTTCATGCACAATGGGATCGTCGAGGCGCCGCTTCACTCAACGTTGCTCAGACTGGGGGCAAAACCGTCAGTAGGGACGCGTTGTCGAAAACCGTGACGACACCCGCAGATCGCGCAGTGGTTCTGGGAAGTCCAACGGGTGCTCAAGCCAACGGCGCCGATCAGCACAGACCCCCTACTTTAACGTCATGGAGGGAAATGACAATGAGTTGTCGGCCCTATTACGAATGGCGTGGACTTAAGCAATCTGAGTGAGCCGTAGGCGCTAGCCTCGGGCATTGCGTTGCATTAACGGCGTGGAAACCCGCGGCTAGCGCCGTCGGCTCACTAAGTCCACGCCATTCGTCCGGCAGCCAGAGTCTCAGGAGCTTGCCTGCGAGAGTAACTGGACAGCGATCCTTTTGGGAGCGACAAGGCGCTAGCCGTCGATACGTTGCGGTTTATACCGGCGGCTAGCGCCTTGCCGCTCA
>JBDNIG010000556.1:0-2015 GCA_041688415.1 Rhodopirellula sp.
AATCGTCAAAGACATCGCAATCGGAACAAATTACCAAGCGATAATGCGACGCTAGCACAGAGGAATCGGCCAACAAGCGTGGCTGTGGCTTCCAGCCGCAGTGAAAAAAGACCAGCACAGCAAACTGCCGCTGGAAGCCACAGTCACGGATTTCCGAAAGGGAAGGTCGTATTCACTTCTCACTTCACCCTCCCAGGGGGTGGCCTGACGAATCGGTGTTAAGCAGCTAAAAATACATGGTCGTGTATTTTTTTCCTTCTCGACTCTCGATAGGCTGCGTTGCGGCGAGCGGTGAGTGTCTTTCCGAGATTGGTTTTGAGCCATTGTTGCGTCGCTTTGGAGTTTACTGCTCTAAATGCCTTCCGGACAGAATCGTGTGTCGCCTGCATGCAGAGCGTCGGAATGGCTGCGATTAATCGCGTGAACCCGCCTTTGCTGTGCTGACGTTCCATCTGTTTGAACTTGCCGAAAAGCGATTCAAGAATCTCCGTTGACAGCCAAGCTCGCTCACCGGGTTTGAGCTTGCCGAAAGATTGCTTAATCCAGTCAAGTAACTGCTCGGCGATTCGAGTTGCTGAACAATCTTCGTGCCTCCAATTGGGAGTGTGTTCGGTCAATGCTCGCTCGACCAACTGCTCCGTCTGAGCATCCAGTCCATGAAGATTTATCACTGACAATGAACGATCGATCACTTCTTGGCACTGATTCCAGCCGACCAAATCGTTAGCGTACTCGCGGAGCCAACCCAGCTTCTCTTCCATTCGCTCAACGCTGATCCCTTGCCGCGACTCGCTTGCGGGATTGTTGAGGTGATACAGCACCATCGTAGCCCATATGAAAAGTGGGCCAAGATTCATGAACCGGCTTTTGGACCGAAGCGTAGGCGGAGCGAATTGATCTAGCTCGGTTTGTTGGACGCGATTGCGGGTCACCCTAACTTCAGTAAGGAAGGTTTGAAAGCGTTCAGTACGACCAATTTCTTTTTCCAAAACATTCGCTGCACGATGCTTCAGGTCCCCCAAGACAATCGTCTTTTGTCCATTATCCTCAAGCTTCTCAGCAGGTTCGCGAAGCTCAACAGCTCCATCACACAGAAGGTACACCGGCGCTCCTATTTGCTTGGCAAGCTTAAGATACTCTCGCTCGACGTCCTCTTTCTTCCACGACTGACCGGGCACCATGGCTAGCACTTTCAAATTATCGAAAGTCAATGCCTGGCCCGGTGCTGGGAGGTCTTCCAAAGCGACACCAACGATCAACAGCAAGCGTTCTTTGCCGATTTGACTGGAGTGATCAACCATCCATAAGACCCGCTCCCCTTTCTTGAAAGTATCGTTCAAACTGGCCACTCCAAGCCTGAGCGTCCACTGTTCGATCGCGTCATGGGACGGAACTTTCATGTCAATTTTTAGCATGTCAAAGACAATTTGCATTGCGTCCGCAGCCGCTCGGAATCCAACGCGTTTGCCTAATTCGATCGCAGTAGCAATCATCGTGAGGTTGAACTGGAAACCTGGCATCGGTCTCTCTTGGTGGATCACTGGGGCGATGTTGGATTGCTCGATAGAGGACCGCAGAATCAATTCCGCTTTTGCGTTTTCGAGTTCGCAGGTCGTGTCTCTGAGACGCTTCTTGAGTTCAATGGATTGTCGATGCAGCTCATCAAATTTAGCCTTCAAGATGCCAGCGAGTCGTTGTAGTCGTTTCCCCCGCCGCCGACTCGCAGATTTACTATTTGAAAAAATTCGGCTTTTGTTTTTTGTGTTTGAGTCACATAATGGCATCGTGGTCGCGTTCCTTCGCGGGTTGAGCTTTGATAACCCAATCCTACCGAATGGACGCGACCATTCTTATATCAAAAAAACCGCCCAGCCATCCTAAACCTCCACCGTTTCGTCAGGCCACCCCCTGGGAGAGTCGAGCCTAAGCGAGGAGAGGGCGGCCGCGCAAGTGCGCTGCCACAGATCCTCCCCTCGCTTAGGCTCGACCCTCCTTAAAAAGGAGGGTGAAGTGAG
>JBDNIG010000082.1:0-4662 GCA_041688415.1 Rhodopirellula sp.
CCGCCTCGCTGGCGTCGACGCCGCTCATCGCGTCACGGAAGATGCTCTCGTTGAATCGTCCGGCCTCCTCGGCAAACAACTCACGATCAGCGTCGGATACTTTGCCGACCGAACCACCACCATCGCAAGTCGCCAGTTCCGAGAGCCGCTGTTGCAGAATCGTCGGCGGTCCCTGCGTCGCGATCGCCAGGCCCCAGCGATAAATCGCACCTTGAGAGGCGTCCTCGCCAAAGATATTCGCGACCGATTGGCTCGACGATTCGTCTCCGGCAAGTTCTCGTTTGAGTGCATCCCAGTGTGAAATATCCAGCGGCGCGCCAAAATCGGGCTTGTTCGCAGCCTGCTTCGCCGCCGATTTAGCTGTTTTCTTCGTGCGTTTGCGTTTTTGGGGTGACGTGCGGGTCAATGTCATGGACCGATCGGCGGACAACGGGGATACTGGGGAGCTCCAGCAGTTTAACCGCCCGCCGATGGGAACCGAAGATGCACCAATCAGATTTCATCCGTTCGTCGATGCTTTGTCGCGGCGTCATTGTGTCGATCTCGATCTATTCACTCTTGCTGGTCACGGCCGGTTGCCGGCAGAAAAGCCCGCCAGCGAACGCTCCCGAACCGAAACCGGCCGTGGAGGAGCGAGCGAGCCTGGGGGCGCCCGAGACGCCTGAAACACCCGCGCCGCCACCGCCGGAAACGCAAGCTGGAAGCTTAGGCCACGTGGAAACACCAAGCTCAACGATTGAGGTCAGTGGTGAAGGCGGTGACGGACAAGCTGAATCGATGGATGAGCTCCGCCTCACGCCACCGCCCAACATCGACACCAACACCGACACCGACACGGCAGCCAAGCCCGCCAGCGAAACATCGGACGAAACGACGGGGTCTCCCGATGTGGGCGAAACCATGGGGGAGGATGATGAGTACGAAATCGATCCGGAGATCCTCGCTCACATCCAGGCCCAAGAACGTGCGATGCGGCGAATCGCCGACACCTACGCGCGCCCTCCCGGCGCCAAACAGCTCGGCAAACTACCGGACCTGTGGGTCGACATGAAAGCCAAACGAGTGTACGTCGACGGCTACGTCACGATGCGGCGCGGCCCGCTCGAAATGTTTGCGTGTCCGATCGGGACCAAGGAACACGAATCGGTCGTCGCCGTGTTCGCCAAGAGCAGCGAGGTCCATGCGGCATTGCTCGCGATCGGTGCTCAGAGCGGCACCCCGGTGCGATGGAACCCAGACTTTTTGCCACCGACGGGCCAAACCATCACGGTCTGGGCGACCTGGCGTGACCCAGAACCATCGTCTGCGCCGGAACCCACCGATGAGTCCGATCCCTCGTCCACCGCGACGGAGTTCGTACCGGGCGATGAATTCCACGCCGTCGATGCACGCGAGTGGGTTCGCAACATGAAAACGAAAACCGAACTGTCCAAACCATGGGTCTTCGCCGGGAGCACGTTTTGGTCCGATCCCGAGGACAACATCGAACACTATTCCGCTGACGCCGGCGACATGATTTGCGTTTCCAACTTCACCTCCTCGATGCTCGATGTGCCTTTCGACAGCAGTGCCGACGCTGGCAATCTGTTGTTCGAACCCTTCAGCGAACACATTCCCGAGCGGGGCACGCCGGTGCGATTGGTGCTAGTCCCGCAGCCGATCCCGAGCGATCAACCAGCCGAACCGCTGCCGGTCGATCCGACAGCACCGCCGGAAAAAACAAGGTTGCCGATTGCGGAGCACTCAGAACCAGACGCGGCGAAACCGGACGCCGCGAAACCAGACACGGCGCAAGCGGATGCCTCGGAACCCACGAAATGAGCGAGGCGAGTCAGCAGTACGAAGCGTCGTGCCGTCACCGCGTGCTACTCGTCGGGGCGGGCGTGGTCGGACGTGCGATTGCAGTCGATCACCTCCGTGCGGGCGTGCCCGTGTGGCTCGCCGATCGGGAGGAGGAAGTGCTGCGAGAGAGCTGTGATCGCGTGCTGCGGCGGTGCGACAGCGTTGCCGATTCAGCCTCACCGTGGGGTGTCAAACTACCGCTGCCCGTCGTGCATCTCAGCCCACCGGCGCGCGGTACCGACGATCCAGACCAGTTGCCAGGCCCCGCGGCGGCGGCGAGATGGTTGCTGATCGAATCGATCGCCGAACGGCTCGATGTCAAACAGGCCTTCTTTGCCGACGCTGAGAACTGGTTCGAACGTGACGCCGTGCTGACCACGAACACGTCCGCGTTGTCGATCGCGTCGATCGCGGCCAAAATGCGCTACCCCGAGCGATTGTGTGGTCTGCATTTCTTCATGCCCGTTGTCAATCGCCCCGCTGCGGAAATCATCCCACATGACGGCGACGCGGTCACGCAAAAGAATGTCGGCACGTCACCCGACGTGATCGACGCCTGCTGCGGTCATGCTCGAATCCTCGGCAAAACGCCTCTTTTGGTTCGTGACGCACCAGGCTTTGTCGTCAATCGCTTGCTGGCTCCGTACCTCAACGTCGCCATGAATTTGCTCTGCGGAGGAGTCTCCGCGGAGACGATCGAGCAGGCGGCACTTCAGATTGGGATGCCAACCTCACCGCTCGAACTCGTCGACTTAATTGGTCCACGCACCGCCTTTGACGGTGGCCGCGTCGTATGGAGTGCTTTCCCAACTAGAATGGATCCCTCGCCGCTGCTGCCCGCGATGGTGAAAGCGAAGTTGTCCGGGGTAGCCGCTGGCGAAGGCTTCTATCGATACGACGCAAAGGGAAACCGCGTTGGGAAAAGCTTGGCACCGCAGGCGGCGACACTGGCGAGGAAGTACCAGCACGACGACTTTGCGAACTTCCCGGCACAGGAGGAGCAGCAGGCCAGGCTCGTCGCCGACCTGTTTGCCGCCGTGCTGCGACTCGAAGCGATGGCGATCGAGCGTGACGGTGTGGCCGATGCGGCAACCATCACTGCCGCCATGCACGGCGGATTACGATGGCAGCCCGCATGTGTGGACACTGTCCCGAAAAACTGCCTAACGGCCGAACGCGCCGCACAACTTGCAAACCAGTTTCCGAAAATAAAATCGATTCAACCTTGGAGCTAGTTCATGCCCGATTATTTCACGAAGTTGATTTTACTGATCGCAGTCGGCGTCGTCAGTGCGATGTCGACGGTACCCATTCATGCCGGCGATGGCCGGGATCAAGCCGCCGCGGCCGATGGTGCGAACTCGGAACAACCCACGGCCTCCGAAACAAGCACGGGCTCCGAAACAAGCGGCACCGCTGAAACAAAAGCGGTCACGGAATTGCCGCTCGATGGACGTGACGGGCGAGAACTCTCGGTGCGAGCCTTTGACCCCGTGCCGCAGCTCAAGGTCAAGTCGACGAATCTGACGCACGCGAAGTTTCCGGTCGTCGACGTCCACACCCATTTCTTCTATCGCCTGCGCCAAAACAAGCAGGCACTCGCTGATTTTGTTGATGAAATGGATCGCAATAACATCGCAGTCTGCGTTTCGCTCGATGGGAAACTCGGCAGCCAACTCGACGAACACCTCAAACAACTCTGGGGGCTCTATCGCGATCGGTTCGTGGTCTACGCCAACGTCAATTGGCAGGGCGACGGTGCGGCGGACGATCCCGCCACCTGGGCTTGCCACCGCCCGGGATTCGCCGAGCGAACCGCCGACCAGCTTCGGGCTGCGGTCGCTGGCGGTGTGTCGGGATTGAAGGTGTTCAAACGATTTGGATTAGGTTACCGCAACCCCGACGGATCGCTCATTGAGATCGACGACCCACGCTGGGATCCGATCTGGGCCGTGTGCGGGGAACTGGGCATTCCCGTGATCATTCACACCAGTGACCCGGCGGCATTTTTCGAACCCATTGATGCGTCCAACGAACGTTGGGAAGAGTTGTCGCGGCATCCCGACTGGAGTTTTTATGGCGATGGGTATCCCACGCGGAATGAGCTTCTCGAAGCCCGCAACCGCGTCATTGCCCGGCATCCCGAAACGCAGTTCATTGGCGCCCACATGGCCAATAATGCCGAAGATCTGGCGACCGTATCGCAGTGGCTCGATCAATATCCGAACCTGTGGGTCGAGCCCGCCTCACGGATCAGCGAACTGGGCCGGCAGCCGTACACTTCACGTGACTTCTTCATTCGCTACGCTGACCGCATCTTGTTCGGCACCGATGGACCTTGGCCTGTCCAGCGACTTCGTTACTACTGGCGGTTTTTTGAGACCCGGGACGAGTATTTTCCGTACAGTGAAAAATCGCCGCCGCCCCAAGGGCTGTGGCGCATCTATGGGATCGATCTACCCGACGACGTATTAAAAAAGATCTACCACGAAAACGCCGCTCGTCTGATCCCCGGCGTGCGCGAACGATTGGAGAAGTACGAGCAGCAGAGGTGAGCCGAGTGCCGTGAGGCACCGGACAACGCCGCCAGCCCGGTCGCTTGGGACCGTCGGAACAATAATTGTCGTAGTGGATCTTGCTAAAGATCCGGTGCAGGAGGGATCTTTAGCAAGATCCACTACGCTTAGGCCAGCAGTTCCCGGTGAAGGCTGGTTTTGAGGCATTTTTGCTTCGAGCTCGCCGACTTCTTGCGTTTTGAGAAGAGGCGGTCGATGCGAGATTGGTTGACGACTGGATTTTGGCTTCAAAATGAAGCATCCA
>JBDNIG010000557.1:0-14801 GCA_041688415.1 Rhodopirellula sp.
CACGTCGCAGCTCGAGCGCATCCAGAATGTTGGATTTATCTGAGGCATTTTCTCCTACGTCCGGTGATTTTGCAGCCGCGTGACCGAAGGCAGTGTGCTGCCTGATACCGAGTGAAAACGAACTCGGAACTCGGAAGGGACGCTCGCCGGTGACGTCGATTTTATTACTGCATGATTGTTATTCCGCGTGCTCGATCCCCCTACGGGCGGCGACATGGGTTTTCGGGCCAAAGGCCCCGCAGTTTGCCTAGCCCAGCCCAGCGGGCTGGGTTTCGGTCGCCGCGATTATCCATGCAGGGCCAACGGCCCGGCAGTTTGTATGCAAATGGTCGGGCCGTTGGCCCTCACGGCGTGTATTTTATCTCGATTTACCCAGCCCTTCGGACTGGGCTAGGCAAACCGCAGGGCCTTTGGCCCGAAGTCAGAAGCTTCACTAATTAAATCGACATCCCGCGCGAGGGGATATCTCGGTAGATCGGCAAGCGTTCAGAGTGCGATGCGACTTTCGAAAGCTCGTGATTCCACCGAGAATTCAGTGATTTGCGGGGGACGGAAAAAGCACAATGGATCAGCCACTGACGAATTGCTAAAAAAATCGCGCTGGCCCCTGTTGCATCCGGGATCGCTTTGCGATATGCTGTAGCGGTGAGGATGGTTACGCTATCAAGTCGTAACGGATTTGTAGCTTTTGAATTCACTTTCGATCGTTTTTGCAGCAGAGGAATCTTATGAATTATCGCCCCCCCCCCTTTCCAGGGTACAGCACTCGCGCGGCTTTACCCTCGTTGAATTACTTGTTGTCATCGCCATCATCGGAGTGTTGGTGGGATTGCTGTTGCCAGCGGTGCAGGCGGCACGCGAAGCGGCCCGGCGGATGCAATGCTCCAATAACCTGAAACAGCAGGGACTGGCGTTACATAACTACCACGACACCTATGGGAACTTCCCGCCTGGGGCCTATCCACAGTCGCCACCCAGAGGTCGTCAACCTTCTTGGATCTTCCGAACGTTTCCCTACATGGAGCAGCAGGTGATCTACGAGCAAGCCACGTTCAATGGGACCGATTGGACGGGGCAGGATCAGCCGGATCGCAACTGGGCACTCAAAAATGGCACAACTGTGCCCACCTACAGGTGCCCGTCAAACGACATGCCGCAAATGGACAGCCAAGGAACCAATTCAGACACGCGGGCGTTGGGTGCCCCAGACGCGATCAGTGTCCAGGTGGCTGACTACGCGGGCATCGCCGGAACCTACTACGATCCACGGAACATGACCAATAACCCCAGCCCGAATCGTTCCAACTATGGACTAGCGACGTTCAACGGTGTGATGGCTTCGGTCGGCGGAACTGCGCAGCCGGGGTATGTCGATTTTGCTAGCATCACAGACGGTTCCAGCAACACAATCTGTATCGGTGAAGAATCCTCGTACTATATCGACAGCATCACGAACGCCCGATCAGATTGTCGGGCGAGCAATTGGGCCGGTGGCATGTGGACGTGTGCGCCGGCGGGGGATAGCGACTGGTGGCTGAACCTGACCGTCGTCCGGTACCCCATTAACTGGAACAACGCAACCGACGGCAGCCATTGCCCCGGTTATAAGAAGCACACGATCATTCGCTCGAATCATCCGGGCGGCGCGATGGTTACACGCGCCGATGGGTCGGTCAGTTTTCTCACGGAGTCGATGGATTTAAACCTTTTCATGAAATTATGTTCACGCAACGATGGGATGGTCATTAGCGAGCCGTAAAGGCTGGGTAGCGTTGGCCGGTGGCCTATCCATTGACGGAGGTTCCGCGAAGCGACGATCGTCGCTTCGCCATGAAAACGGGTGTAACGGGCGGCCCGCCAACCGAAAATGCCGCATTTCACGACACTTCTCGCTCAGACCCACTACCCAGGACCGGTTGAACGCACTTGGCGTTTGCAAATGGGAGGCAATTGCATGGCCCTGATGATCCTGAATTAAAGCCACGGATATTCACGGATCGACACGGATCTGACATCCGAATTATCCGTGAAGATCAGTGTAAATCCGTGGCTTGCAAAGATCACTTGATGGCGTTCATCGAGAAGTCACCGTTTGACTGTCATTTTTCCGGCAGGCGTTATCAGCCTGATCCGAGTCCAATCAACTCCACACACCCAACAGAATCGATGATCGATCAAATTAAGTTTCCGCGTTTTCCGAGCCAGCTTGTGTTAGCTTGCCGTGGGAGCCTTCCGCTGTGGTCTCTGCTCGTTGCGGCGTTCTTCTTTTCTGGGTGCAGTGGCGGTACCGGCGATGAGTTGTTGCCGGCCTCGGGCACGGTCACCCGCGGGGGACAACCTTTGGTCGGTGCCATTGTGACGTTCATGCCCAAAGACGGCGAGGGCGCTCCCTCGGGCGGCAAAACCGATGAGCAGGGACACTTTAGTTTGACCTACAATGATGGCCGCGCTGGCGCGGTTCCGGCCCAGCACCGGGTGGTGATTACGATCCCCGGCACCGAGCCGCCTCCGCCAACAGGCGGCGAACAGGTGAAAATGCCCCAGGACGATTCTGAAGAATTTTCCGAACAGGCGGACGTTCAAGCGTCGGGCGAAAATGTTTTCTCGTTTGAGGTTGGCGGATGAGCACTCCCCAGCCGTAGCTGCGGACGCTGTTTTCTGATGAGAGATGGCGAGCAACTCAAAATCGAAACGGAACCGCTCAGCCGGTGCCAAAGAGCAGGCAGCCTGCGTTGATGCGTGAGGAAAGTGCGAGTTCATTCATGGGGCGGGTTGGCCGATATCAAGGTCTGTAAAAAAGTCACCGACTGTTGCCGTGAATCCGGGCAAGACGCTGCCGCCATCAATCGTTTCCTCTTCGCCGAAAACGCGAACGTTTGAGCTTGAGCTATAAACCGCAACGGAACGGTGAACGCAATCGACGATCCAAACCAATTCAACATCGTTGTGAAAATACTCCAGTCGCTTGCGCGCCATCTCGGCTTTCGTATTGCCAGGACTGAGCACCTCCACGACGAGATTCGGCGCCAGTGCTGGATAAGGTTGAGCGGGGAATTCACCATTGGGCAAGCGGTCACGGTTTACGAAAGCAACATCCGGGGCACGAGTTGTCGATATCAAACGAAAAAAGCCATCCGCGCCCGAGAGCAGACCCGAGCGGTTTGTCGACACAAACAGTCCCAGTATCCTGGCAATTGTCACTGCCACAACCGACGCTTCGTAACTCATCGCTTTGCCTACCAGTGTTCCATCTACCAATTCATAGAGTCCGCGTTCGCCCGTTTCGTTAACTGAAATGCAATCCGTGAAGGTCGCTGTGCCTGGTGCAGGTGTCATCCGAACGCGATCGCCTGAGATCCCCCCCAGCTCTGCAAGAACCTCGTCCAGTGTGGTCGCAACGGCAGTATTGATGCTCATGAGGGATTGCCTGTTTTGATCGATGGGTAAAGACGTCATGCAGAAGATTTCATTCTAGCTCAAAGAAGCAACTGCCGCACCTGTGTTCCTTAAGAGGTCGTGCGGCTTTTAAGTGCTTTCGCAGCAATGGTTTACCTCACCCTCCCGAGCGCAGCTTGGGAGGGTCGGAATTCGAGCGTTCAGCGAGAATTCCGGGGAGGGCTGTCGACAGCGGTTTGAAATTCAGCCACTTTGGCGGGGTAGCTTTTTCGTTGAAGTCGACTCGTTTGCCACCGCTGCATTGCCGGCAGTGACGATCGCCATAGGAGTTGTACAGCGACGTGATCTCGTCACAGTCTGCACACTGAAACTTGCGTCCTCCCAACACATGCGTGCGGTACAGCGAGACTTGCAGGCACGTCGCATCGTCGACAGCCGACGATGCCCCTTTCCCGATCAGCATTGTTATCCGCCGGTTTGTTCCGGTGGCGGATGATTCGTGGCGTCAACGCGAACATTGGGAAGCAATGCACGCCATGCGGCAAGCCGCTCGGCAGAGATGTGAGTGTAATCGAGGTGCTTTCTGGCAGCAAGTTTTCACATCTTCGGACAGAAATCTGACTTCGCGGGTTGGCGGGAGCACCGGCGGGCCGGTTATCATCTCTCGTCTGACAATTCACACCTCAAAAAGGTAGTAACTGAGATGAAATGGTGTTTTCTGATTGCACTCGTGGGATTCCTGCCGACCCTTTGTTCGGCGGCGGAACGACCCAATGTGCTGTTTATTATCTCCGACGACCTGACTGCGACGGCGCTCTCCTGTTACGGCAATCCGGTGTGTCAAACGCCGAATATTGACTCGTTGGCGGCGCGTGGGACGAGATTCACTCACGCTTATTGCCAGGGGACGTACTGTGGTCCCTCGCGCGCTTCGATGATGTCGGGATACTATCCGCACGCCACCGGCGTGTTTGGCTACACCAACCCGCGACCGCAGATCGGCGATCGACCGATGTGGTCCGAATTGTTTAAGAACAACGGCTACTATTCCGCTCGGGTTAGCAAGATATTTCACATGGGTGTTCCCGGTGGCATTCAGACCGGTGGCGATGGGCGCGATCACGACGGCGGCAACGGCGCCGATGACGCGCGTTCGTGGACGGAGCGGTTCAATAGCCCCGGTCCCGAATGGATGGCGGCGGGCGATGGTGAGACGCTTGAGAGTAATCCCGATGGCAAGAAACCCGTGGTCGGTGGCAATACATTCGTCGTCGTCGAAGCGGATGGAGACGATGCGGTTCACTCCGATGGCAAGACCGCCGAGAAGGCGTCTCAGCTCATTCACGAGCACGCTGACGAACCGTTCTGGCTGGGCGTCGGATTCGTGCGTCCTCACGTACCTTTCGTCGCTCCGCGGCCTTATTTTGAGCCTTTCAAACCATACGACCAACTCGATCTACCACAGCGTCTGACCAACGACTGGGATGATATCCCCAAAGCGGGCATCAACTACAAAACCAGCGTCAACATGAAGATGGATATCCGCCGCCAGAAAAAAGCCGTCGGTGGATACTATGCCGCCGTGTCGTACATGGACGCACAGGTTGGAAAAGTTCTGGACGCGCTTCGGGACGCTGGCATCGCAGACAAAACCATCGTGATCTTTACCAGTGATCATGGTTACCACCTCGGCGAACATGACTTCTGGGCCAAGGTATCGCTGCATGAGGAATCCGCGGCGATCCCTCTGATCATCTGCGTCCCCGGAAAGAAACCCGCCGTCTGTGACAGCTTCGTCGAGCTACTCGATTTGTATCCGACCACCGCCAGTCTATGTGGGCTGGAGCGACCCCCGCACGTCCAAGGCGAGGACATTTCAGACATGCTCGATCGTCCCGACGTGGAAGTTCGGGATGCCGCATTCAGCGTGGCGCCTTCGAGAAAAGGGTTTCTGATTCGCGACAACCGTTGGGCTTACATCCAATACGGCGAGGACGCCTCGCGCGGTCGAGAGCTGTTTGATATGGAGGCGGATCCGAAACAATTCACGAACCTGGCAACTTCGCCGGAACATGCCGACGTCGTCGCGAGAATGCAGGCCAAGTTGGCTCGTAAGCTCGTTGAGGTCCGCGACAATGACTTGGAATGAGTAGCAGCGTCTCTCCGAGACGCTGAGTGGAGTTACCGAGACGCTGATTCGAGTCTCGGAGAGACTCGACTACTCAGTCAAAACGATCCCTTGTGCTTTTGATACTCACTAATCTGGATTCATCCATCATTCCCGACAATCGTGATCCCATCGTTCTGACCACGGAGCTGACGAAACGCTATGGCACCTTCGAAGCGCTTCGGCACTGTAGCCTGGAGGTGCTCCGTGGTGAAATTTTCGGGTTGTTGGGGCCCAATGGGGCGGGCAAAACGACGCTCATTCGCTTGCTACTCGGTTATCTGCACGTGACTTCCGGGACGGCATTCGTGGTGGGCTTTGATCCCGAACATGACAGCGTCGAAGTGCGCAAACGGGTGGCATATTTGCCCGGCGATGCGCGGTTGCCTCGTCACATGCGAGGACGCGGCGTGCTGGAGTTTTTTGCCGAGATGCACCCGAGTGGCAATTTACAACGTTCCCTCGACGTCGCTGATCGGTTGGACCTCGATCTCTCTCGGCGAGTCGCCTTCATGTCGACCGGCATGCGACAAAAGCTCGCCCTCGCGGTCGTCTTCGGTCCTCGCACTCCGCTGCTGATTCTCGACGAACCGACCGCCAACCTCGACCCGAGTGTCCGCGGCGAAGTTCTCGGCTTGGTTTCAAGTGAACGCGAGGCGGGACGAACGGTGATGTTCTCATCCCACGTTTTATCCGAAATCGAACAGAGTTGCGATCGTGTCGCATTCCTCAGAAAAGGCGAATTGGCGAGGAAACTCGTCATGGACGAGCTGTTTCAACGGCACCGGGTGACGGCGCTGCTCAATGCGGATGCATCAATCTTACCGGGCGATCAACGTGGTGCATTTGGCGAGATTCCCGAAAATCTGCGTGAGCAGATTGAACGCTGCGAGGTTCTACCGATGCGTGCAAACGGACACCGCGTGCAGATTGATACGGCCGGTGATCTCGCACCCGCACTCGCTTGGCTAGCCTCCCTGCCCGTACACCAGGTTCGCATCGAACCACTTGGACTGCATACCGTCTACGAAGCGGTCCACTTGGGTCGCTCGGATATCCCGATTAGGAATCTTCACGACTCAAGCCTGATCGCCAACGAGGTGTCGCGATGATTCCGCTCCGTGACATCGGCGTTGACCGGATGATGATCCGAAAGAATATCGGTCAATCGTCTCTCTTGTTTGTCTTTCTCGGGATCGCGATGTTCGCGTTCGGATGGGTCCGAGTGTGGGTTGTCAAGCTCTTGGATATGGGCAAGTTCCAGAATATTATCGAACAGTTCCGTGACTACGAACGGTTCGCGCCGGTGCCATTTGACGCGTTGTTCACGTACAGCGGTCGGGTAGGCATGACGTTTGATGAACCCATCGTGATTCTATGTATGGTGATATGGTGCGTGGCACGCGGCAGCGATGTCGTCAGCGGTGAACTCGGCCGCGGAACGATGGAGATGTTGCTCAGCCAGCCAATCAGTCGCACCCGATTCCTGTTGTCGCACGCACTCGTCAGTATGGTGGGTTTGCTCGCACTGTGCTTGCTGCTGTGGGCCGGGATGACGGTTGGCATCGAAACCACGACGGTGACCGAAACCATTGAACCACCATCGATCCAGGTGCCTTTCTTGGGCTTGGAACTGCCACTCTCGAGCGATCCACCAACGCAGATGTCGTTCGTGATGCGCGCGCGCGTCAACCCCGCAACCTATACCGCATCCGTGTTCAATCTATTCGCTTTCGGGTTCTTTCTCTTGGGTCTGAGCAGTTGCTTCAGCAGCCTTGATCGCTACCGTTGGCGGACGATCGGTGCAGTGATGACGGTCTACGTGATCCAGCTCGTGATGTTCGGTCTTGGCAAAGCCGCCGAGTCGTTGGCATGGTTGCAATCGTGGGCGTTCTTTCGATGTTACCAACCGCAGAAAATGACGACGCTCGTACGAGACGGCACCCTGAGCTCACCGTGGAGTTTCACGCAACCGATCGAACCGGGATGGTACCCGCCGTTGTTCTATCCAGGGCTGCTGTTGGCCATGGGGATCGCATGCTACCTGATCGCGATCATCTGGTTCCACCGCCGCGACCTTCCGGCACCACTATAAGAGAGATAGGGTCTAGCGACAGCGAAACCACAAAACGCGCTGAATGGTAGTGGACGAGGCAACGAGTCCAGCAGCGAAGGACTCGTTGCCTCGTCCACTACGCGACTTATCGTCGCGCTGACGCTAAGGATCTCACAAGGAAAATGATGACCGAGCCTGATTCTACCAAACCACCAGCCACGCCCTATTCGCCTCCGAAGTCGTCTTGGGACTGTGGCCGATCTCCGGCGTGACCACCATGGGCGTGACGGCCGCGGACGCCGAAGCGACGATCGCAACGGCGATTGAGCTGGGGATTCGCGTCTTTGACACGGCGTACAGCTATGGCCTCGACGGCGAAGCGGACCGATATCTCGCGGCGGCGATCCGTGGTGAGTCCGATCGCTTTCACGTGATCAGCAAAGTGGGGCAACGCTACCTGCCCGATGGAGAACGCGTCGTCGATCAACTCAGGGAGATCGCCCAAGAGACTGGCCGCAGCGTTGCCGACTTGGCTGTTTCCTGGGCATTGTCGCAACCGGGCGTCACGGCGGCACTTGTCGGCGCGCGTCGCCCCGATCAAATTCGCGAAGTTGCCACCGCCGGCCCGCTCGATGCACATACGCTCGGCCGCATGAACGCCGCCATCGAGGACGTACGGTAGCGGGCATGGACTGGGAATGGGAATCCGACGACGACGAACTCAACACCGCGTACCACGAGGCGGGGCACGCGATTATCGGCTGCGCGCTGGGGGCACACATTGAATCGGTTTCTTTGTCCCAGGCATCAATTTATGATGACCACGACGATGGGCTTCCACGGCGTTTCGGCGATTGCATCGTCAATTGGGGACGAGTGGATCCAGACCAGCGTTGGCAGCAACAGCGGGAACTACTCACGATCTTGGCCGGTCCCGTCGCCGAGTGGGTCTATCGCGGCGATGATACCGATGAACTTGACACGGCTAGCTGGGAACTGGATTGGCAGCACGCCCAACGATGCGTTGAGCAAATGGTTGTCGGATCGAAACAACAGATCCGCTTGCTGCGGAGTGTCATCGAGCGACTGCGACGCGTCATTGCCAGCGAACCGGTATGGCCCGCCGTCGCGGCGCTAGCGGACGAGTTGATGATCGGCGATGCCATCGAAGCCGACCGTGTTGCTGAGCTGGTAAGGTTCTGGTGGCGGGACTGAAGTGAGTCGGTACGGCACCCGGCTCACAACTGCCGTGCCAGCCTCGATCCGAACGATGGGTTCTAGATTGCGTGTTGCCGTAGCTCTTCCAGACTGGCGAATTCGAGTGCCGAGATGTGGGTGGCTTCGAGGTGAACCTGAGGTGCTTTGCCCGCGTCGTAGGCTTCTTTCCATCGTGCTGCGCACAAGCACCAGCGATCGCCGGGCTGCAAACCAGGAAACTGATACATCGGCATGGGCGTGCTCAAGTCGTTGCCCCGCGCACTACTAAACTCTAAAAATGCAGCCGTCGCCGCAATGCAAACCACATGCAGCCCCACGTCTTGGCCGCCGGTATTGCAGCATCCATCCCGATAGAAGCCGGTCATCGGGTCGGTGCTGCATACTTCGAGTTCGGTCTGGAGAACGTTCTTGGCACCGGATTGGCTTTGGGGCATGGTGGGTCACTCAGTTTCAGGAATGATGGAAGCGTGCGATTTTTTGAAAAGTGAAAACGGAGAATTGAAAAATATCAAGTGATTGTCACCCATTTCCCATTGTCGACATCGCTGCGACGCAACGCATCGAGTACACGCTGCGTTTTTAGGGCAATCTCGCTGGCACGAGCGTTGGGGGATCCGTTCAAAATACATTCTGCAAAGTCTCGTACCATTTGAACTTCTTGCGAGTCCGACTCACCGGCGGCATGTTCCCACACCGCGTGCTGGGTTGTGTGACGACCAAAATTCCAGCGGCAATTGTCAACCTGGAGATCATGATTATGGGATTGCCATTTTGCTTCGGCGTCCATGTACGGCAATACGAAATCGTCCATGGTCACGTAGCCGCGGTCACCGGTCAGTATCGCCGTTTGTTGATTGACGCAGCGGAACGAACAAAAGAATCCGGCGGAGACGTCATCATCAAATTGCAATTCGGCTTGGAACTCCGATGGCACACCGCCGCTTTCATATTTGGAAATCGCACGCCCTGAAACCGACACGGGCATCCGATCGCCGGTCGCCCACAGACTCAATCGAATGCAGTACCAGCCCAAGTCTCCGAGGCAACCATGGGGCTCGAGGTCGGCATTGGCACGAATATTTTCCGCTTCGAACGAGTCATCGGCACAGAAGGAAAAATGACTTTGAATGCGCCGCAGTTTTCCGAATCGCTGTGGATCGGCGAGCGTATGTTTCATCGCTGGCAACCGTGCCGAATGGTCAAACATCACGCCGTCCATGAAACACACGCCGGCTTGGTGGCAAGCGTCGATCATTTCGGTAGCGTCGTCGGCGTGAACGGCAATCGGCTTTTCACTCAGCACGTGCTTGCCAGCCTTGGCCGCCGCGATCACCCACTGCTTACGAATCGTCGTTGGCAGGGCGATGTAAACCGCATCGATATCATCGCGGTCGAGCAGTGCTTGATAATCGCCGATTGCATCGGGCCGGGTCAGGGTCGCCTCGCCCTCGCTGCCGATGATCAGCGGTGGAGCCTCAATCGAACAATCATGAATGAACGCCTCGGCGCGTGCGACGTCCCGGCTGGCGACCGCTGCGACGACACCATTTCCGCTCATTCGCACCGCTTTCCAGTTTTTGCGAGCGATTTGAGCGGCGCCAATGAATCCCCAGCGAACGACGTTATTGCAGTTTTTCGGCAGTGTCATGAAGGTTTTCGTCCGTATCGTTGGATTTACTTTTGGAGGGACTGTTGCCCCTACTTGACTGAGTCTTTGAATCGCCAGCGGGCTTGCCGAGAGCGTCCGCGGTGCGTTCGATGATCACCATGCACATGTCATCGAACTGCACGGCCTCACCAATGTGTTCGAAGACGCTCTTGATGATCTGGGTCTTCACCACCGCGGCGGCGGACTCATCGTTGCTCGAAGTCACGACGGCGCTGCGGACAATGTCACGCAGCGGATCGGTACCCCATCCTTCATCATCAATGTCCATCGCTTCGTTGATCCCATCGGTATACATCACCGCGAGGTCGCCTTTGCGGAAAGGATACGTCGTGACGGCATACTCCATGCCTTCATCGATCGCAATTGGCAACCCCGATTCTTCGTCACCGGGCTCGCTGATCGACCCATCCGCGGCCGAACGGATGATGGGAGGCATGTGCCCAGCGTTGACGATCGAGATCGTGTCTTGGTGAGGATCGACGACCACGAGCAAGTAGGTGACGAATCGTTCGACGTGCAGACCACTCATTAAATCGTTGAGTCGTTCGATCGCGCGCGCCAGGTCCGGTTCGCTGGCGAGACAAAAACGTGTTTCGGCGGCGAGCTTTGCCATGTACATCGCCGCAGCGACACCATGGCCGACAACATCCGCCACGACAACACCAACCCGCCCGTTGGGTAGCTCGATGTAATCGAAATAATCACCACCGATGTGATTGGCGGCTTGGTAGTAGCTCTCGAGTCGATAGGTCGGCACCACGGGCGCCTTCGCGGGCAAGAACGCCTGCTGGACTTCGGTGGCAAGCCTAAGATCCGTCTCGACTTCTCTTTGTCGCAGAGATTGTTCGTGCAGCCGAGCGTTATTGATCACCACGCTGGCCTGCGCGGCAACACCGGTGAGCAAATCAATATCCTCCTCGCGAAACTGACCGTGACCTTGCGTCGAATCAATCTGCAACGCCCCGATCGCCTTGCCATCGCCGTCGTGCAGCGGCGCACACATCATCGAACGGATCGAGAAATCGGCGATCGATTCGCTGCTGTCAAAACGACTGTCGTCCATCGCATCGAGTGACAGAATCGTCTCGCCACTTTCCATCGTTTTGCGAATGATTGTGCGGCTGATGCGGAGCGTCTCTGATTCGTCGACTTTGGACCGCGTCTTGACCCACCTTGGCAACAGTGCGCCGTCGGGCGTTTCCATCACGACGAAACCACGATCGGCCGATGGAAAGACTTCGAATAAACTGGCGAGCACCTTCGGCAAAACGTCATCCAGGGCGATTGCCCCGGTCAGGTTTCGATTGATTGCGATCAACGCCCCGAGTTTCGCTTCGGGCGTGGCGGTCATTTTCAGACCTTGATCGCTGCTGCGAAACTCGACTTTGGAACTAGCCACCACCTGCGTGTCTGAGTCCTCGACCATCTGGATGCCAAAATTGGCACCGTCGAAAGTCATTTGATTGGTCCCGCTGCGCACGAACTCCGGCACTTCGTCGAGGTGAAACTGTAGCTCGACCTCGCTGATCCGAATCCGGTCGCCTGCGGCGAGGACGTGCGGACGGGTGAGCAATTGTCCATTGACAAATGTTCCATTGCGGCTGCCGAGGTCCTCAACCGACCAACCATTCCCGGCGTGAACTAATTTTGCGTGATAACGACTGACGGCACCCGCATCGACGGCAATGTCGCAGTCGGGATGCCGTCCAATCCGCATCTCATCTCGATCGAGATCGAAGCGGTCCGAAGGTGCGCCGTTGATGGTGGACGTTACATAGGCCATGACATATCCCTTGCTGCATATCGCAGAACCAAAGATGGATGGAGCGTAACTATTTCTTTGCCCGGTAAATTTCCGGGTTCAGCGACGGATCATTGTACATCTTCATCTGCCGATAGGTCTTGTGCTGTTTCCGGGCGGCAAACAAGTCATTAATGAGCGTTTGCAGACTTTGTGACAAATCCGCATGCTGCACCTGACATAGATCCACCCGAGCACCCACTTTTGCGCGGTGTTCGTCATCGGCGTCGGCCCGGTCACGCTGCTCGGCGTAGTGATACAGCCGCAGCGACATGATTGACAAACGATCGATGGCGCTGCCCGGCGTTTCAGTATTGATCGGCAGCGCGGAAGTATCACCGACGCCCGCCTCCTCCAGCAACAGCGTGATCGCATCATCGATTTTCTCGATCATGTCGTTGCGTTGCTGGTTCAGCTTATCGATCGACCTCTTCACTCCGGCGATGCGTTCATCGTTCACTTCGGGACTGCGCGCGATGTCCTCTTCGTGCCACAGTCGGTAATTAAACTCATGCTGGCGACAGACGAGCTGCTCGAATCCGTCGTACGGATTGTTGATCGGTTCGTTGTGCCACTTTTCGACGCAGTCAACTTGCAACTGCGTGATCTCGGAGACCGGAGGAAGGCTATTCATGGGTTAAACCTCTTTCTCGTCGATCCAGTTCATCATCCGGCGCAGCCCCAAGCCGACCTGCTCGACTTCGTGGAGACGCTCGCGTCGCCGCGTGGCTTTGAAGAACGGTGCACCAGCACGATTCTCGCTAATCCATTTACGGGCGAACTCGCCATTTTGAATCTCGTCCAAGATGCGTTTCATCTCGAGTTTCGTTTCCGGCGTGATGATCCGCGGACCGGAGACGTAATCACCATATTCGGCCGTGTTACTGATGCTGTAACGCATGTAGCTCAGGCCGCCTTGATACAGCAGATCGACGATCAGTTTGAGCTCGTGCATGCATTCAAAGTAAGCCATTTCGGGCTGGTATCCCGCTTCGACGAGCGTTTCAAAACCGGCTTTGACCAGTTCGCTAACGCCGCCGCACAAGTCCACTTGTTCGCCGAACAAGTCCGTTTCGGTTTCTTCGGCGAAGCTGGTTTCGATCACACCGCCGCGTGTGCCGCCAATGCCCTTGGCGTAAGCCAAACCAATTTGCTTGGTTGATTCAGAGGCTCCCTCGCCCAGCGCGATCAGGCACGGCACGCCGCCGCCTTTTTCGTATTCGCTGCGCACCAGGTGGCCGGGGCCCTTGGGAGCGACCAACAAGGCGTCGATACCCTTGGGTGGTTCGATTTGGCCAAAGTGAATGTTGAATCCGTGCGAGCACATCAACACGTTGCCCGGCGACAGATTGTCACGGATGTCCTCACGAAAAATGTCACCCTGAACTTCGTCGGGCAGCAAAATGTTGATCACGTCCGCCTGCTTGGTCGCTTCGGCGATCGACATCGGCTTGAAACCGTGCTCGATGGCGAGATCGTAATTTGGCGATCCTGGACGTTGACCGATGATGACCTCACATCCGCTGTCGCGAAGGTTTTGAGCCTGCGCGTGACCTTGGGAACCATAGCCCAGAATCGCGACGGTTTTGCCTTTCAAATGTGAAAGATCAGCGTCATTGTCGTAATAAATCGTTGCAGCCATCAGTCTGGGGACCTTCAAAGGTTTCGAGGAGAATGTTAGTTGGATGTTCTGAGGAAGTTGTTCTTACGTTGGGATTGCGATGCGACGAATCCGCGTTGGTCACGCTTTCGCGGTTTCGGCGGGCGAGTTGGCAGACTCGCCTTGCGCGGCACCACTACGAACCATGGCGATCCGTCCGGTGCGGACGAGTTCCCGAATGCCGTAGGGCCGCACGCGTTCGATAAACGCCTGCACTTTGCCTTCACGACCGCTGATTTCGATCATGATTTCGTCGGGACCGACGTCGACGACCTTGCCACGGAAAATGTCCACTAACTCGCGCACTTCCGTGCGAATGCCGCCCGCGGGGGCACTGAGTTTTACTAGCAGCAGGTCACGCTCGACGAAATCGTTGGAGCTGATGTCGAGCACGCGGACGACCGTAACAATCTTTTCGAGCTGTTTGCGAACCTGTTCGAGCACGCTGTCATCGCCGACAACGACGAAGGTCATCCGCGACAATTTCGGATCTTCGGTCTCGCCGACGGCGAGTGAATCGATGTTAAATCCGCGGGAAGCGAGCATTCCAGAGATGTGAGCCAATACTCCCGGCACGTTTTGCACGAGCGCCGAGAGTAGATGACGGTAGTTCGAATTGGCCATGACGCAAAAACACAACCCCGGCAAGGGGTGTAAAAGAGGGAGCGGGTCGCGACGACTAGGAGCGGCATGATAAATTCGCAACCCGTTGCTGCCAAGGGCGGCAACGAATTGTCAACCGACGGCTCGGCCCGTCGTGAGAAACCATCGCGTACTCAGCTCAGACGGACGGAGCCGTCTGGCTACAATTGTCGACCGACGGCTCCGCCCGTC
>JBDNIG010000558.1:0-7014 GCA_041688415.1 Rhodopirellula sp.
ACAGGATGGGGCAAGGCGGTCCAGGCATGGGAGGCGGTAAAGGCATGGACATGATGGGTCAGGGCGGCAAAGGGATGGGCGGCGGCGAGTCTGAGATAAACGGTTCTGCTGGCCCGCAATTGAAGAAGATGATGTTGAAAATGAAGATCAAGAAAATTGAGTTGGAGATGATTGAGTTGGAACTGCAGATGATGGAGGTCAAGTGAAGATGATGCGCCTACAGCATCAATGCCCCAGTGTCTTTGTATCCACTTTCGCTGGTTTGGCGGTCATCTTTTGTTTGATCGTGTCGCCCAACTCAGGCACGGCGGAAGAGGGCTCGAAGTCCCAAGTCGAGTTCCTCACGGCCGAACAGGCACGAGCGCAATTGGAAGCAGGCAATCGCCGCTGTGTAGAGGGAAAGTCCACGCATGGACACGATGTGGAGAAATGGCGGGAACGATTCCTCCTCAAGCAAAAACCGTTCGCAACAGTACTCGGCTGCAGTGATTCTCGCGTGGCCCCTGAACTGCTGTTTGATCAAGGATTCGGCGAACTGTTCGTGATCCGCGTGGCTGGCAACATCGTCGCCCCCGATGTCGTCGGCAGCATCCAGTATGCGGTGGAACACCTCGACAACAAACTGATTGTCGTACTCGGTCATCAGAACTGTGGCGCGGTCACTGCCGCGCTCGCGCCGCCTGATGAAACGCAAGACGAACCTAGGGAACTTCGCAAACTGCTGGATCAAATTCGACCGGCCATTGAATCGGTCGATCGTCGGCAGGAACGAAAGCAACGCGTCGCGGCGGCCGTCGAGGCTAATGCACGAGCGTCGGTAAAGCAACTACGCGAGGTTCCCTCGATTGCGAAAGCGATAAAGAAAAAGCATGTCATTGTCGTCGGCGCGGTGTACCACATTGATTCGGGAGAGATCACGTTCCTCGACGAATAACTAACGGCAGAATGTCCCAAATGCGTTACGAACGACTTCGGCACGATGAACCGGTTCATTGATGTCGCGTAATTCCGTCCCCAGTATGAAAGGAGTCTTCCATGTAAAAGCAGCAATCGATTACGGTCAAATTTCAGCGAAACATTTCTAACACACAAACAAAATTGAAAGAGTCACTTATGAAAACGAAACTTAACTTCCTCAGCAAAAACATGCTCGGTTCAGGACTCGCACTGGCCGTTGCGATTGCAGTGGGATGGTCCGTTGTCGCTTATGCGGCGGATGAACAGCAAGCGGATCATCAGGATCACGCGGCCATGCATCTGGACCACATCACGACTCAGGCCGAGGCGGAAGCGCTCAAGCCGGGCGACATGATTGCGATGGCCTGTAGCAAATGCAAACATATCATGGTGCAGCACGTGACCAAGGACAACTCGCACGTCAAGCTGATGACGATCGGCGAGAAACACAAGTGCGATGTCTGCAGCGGTACCGTCGAAATCGTCGGTACCGGCAAAGGCCAAGGAAAGAGCGAGGAAGTGAATCACGTCTGCTCACACTGTGGAGACGACGCCATGTTCGTCTGTGCAACGAAACCAGGCAGCGGTGTTATGAAGGACATGAAAGGCATGAAAAAAGGCATGAAAAAAGGAAAAGAGTAATGAGCCGACCAGCCCGCGTTTGGAAATTACCGTGGTGCAGGTTGGTAACCTGCACCACGGTGGCTGGACGCCGTGTTGGAAGGCCTACGGTGTTTGCGAGATTAGCTGACGCAAATTAAGCGATTTTTCGTTGAAACTCCTGATTCCTAATGTATGCTTGACGTGCATGGCAAGATACCCCGTTGCGGTATGCAGATTTCGCAGAAAATTCACGACCGGATGGTTCTCGGATGAGGAATCATCGCTCAACTGCAACAAAAACCCTCCAATCAAAAAGTCTGGTATTGCTATGGCAACTTTCGAGTCCGCGATCCACGTTCGATTCGCCCATCTTATGGTCGCGCTTCCGTTGGTAATTGCCGCGATCGCGATATCGCCCGTCCAGGCCGTGGCCCAGGGCGGCGACTCCGATTTGTCCAAGCAACTTTCGCAACTTCAGGCGCAGGTGACGCGACTTGAATTTGCCCTCAATCACAAACCGCAAGACGCAGCTTCGACGCCGCAACAGCCTTCCGCGGAAGGCAACCAAGCGAACGTGCAGAAACAGGCAACACCAGGCGTCCCGGAGGGAATGCAAATCAGGGCTACTCACCAGAACTGTCTTCAGTGTCACCAAACACGTCCCCCAGGTCCGTTGCCACCAAGTCACTTGGAACCACTGAGTGGTGGCGGTCAAGGAGGAACGCAAGCGGCGGGCGGGCAGGAATCATCAGGTGCAGGCATGGGCCAAATGGCGCAAGGCGGTCAAGGAATGCAGGGCATGGACGGCGGCAAAGGCATGGGCATGATGGGCGGTGGCATGGGTATGGGCGGCGGAAAAGGAATGCAAGGCATGGGTGGCGGTAAAGGCATGGGCATGGGTGGCGGAAAAGGACTGCAAGGCATGGGCCAAATGGCGCAAGGCGGTCAAGGAAACCAAGCCATGGGTGGCGGCGGTTCGACGGAAAGCTCCTCCGCAAATCCGGCAGAACCACAAATGAAGCAAATGCAGCAGCAGATTCAACAGTTGCAGCAACAGATGCAGCAGATGATGCAAATGCAAATGCAGATGCAATTGATCCAGATGAAGATGATGCAACCGAACTAAGGCGAACGACTCGACCGTAGCCGATCTCGCCAGAGATTGGAGGATCTGTCCAAAGTCTGGCGACTTTGGCTACGTCTAAAAGGGAAGTGAAAATCGAATGAAGAGACAGTTTAGAAAGCGAACACGATCGTTTAAGTTCCTGTTCTTGTGTGCCGCTGCTGTCTCGCTTCCATTGTGCGCCGCCGCTTCGGCGTCCGCCCAAATGTCGGCGGCGGAACATGCGAGTCATCACCCCGAACAGGCGGGCGCGGTAGCAACTGACCAGCCAACTGACCAACCGACAGACCAGCCAACTGACCAACCGACAGGCCAGCCGACAGAGAGTCCGGCGCAAGCCGCGACTCCGGACAGTCCCGCCAGCGCGAGCGGCGGCGGCATGATGGGAGGCGGCGGGTCGGGAGGAGGTATGGGCGGCATGATGGAGAAGATGGGGGTACCCGCTCCAAAGTCGTTGTATCCAACGCTGATGAGCATGCCTGAGCTTCCGCCGCAAAAACGAGAAGAAATCGCGAGCCAAGCCGATGAGCGGATCAATTCCTCGGTGATGCTATTGTCGACCGGATTGCAACGCTTGGCGGATTCAGCCGAAAACGACAATTACGACGCCATGCAACAGGCAACTGCCATGATGCACGAAGCCCTGGCGCGACTGGAAAGTGGATTGGCGGCGAGACGAGCGTTGGCGGAAGACCAACCACCGCAAACGGTCGCGATGCAATGGTTCAAGAACGAAATGAACCTGCAAACGCCGCAGGGTGTTCAACCGCGTGAACGACTTTGGGGATTAACGTCTATTCACCTGTTTTCGATGGTGCTGCTGATCGTCTTCGCACTGGCAATGATCGTACTGTACTTCGTCAAAATGCGTCGCGCTGCCGCCTTGTTCAGTCGGATCGAATCGCAGAAGGGAACGCCGCCACCGGGATCTGCTCCAGCGTTGGCCGGATCAGCACCGCCGCCTGCAACGCGTGCCGACAAGCCGGCCGCGGATGCGAAGGGGAGCCCAGCATGAGCAAACGGGCTACCAAAAAAACCATCGCGACTGACGATTCGGCTGAGAGCGACACGCAGTCTCCCGACACTCAATCTCCTGACAAGAAATCTCCTGCCAAGAAATCTTCTGACAAGCAATCTCCTTCACCGGTGAAGTCCGGATGGGCGGGTTACTTGCGCATCACAGACGTGTTTTTGGAAACGGCCAATGTCAAGACAATCCGCTTGGTGCCGGAGTCCGGTGATGGCGAATTGCCGTTCACGTATTTGCCAGGCCAGTTCATGAACACGGCGTTTTGGATTGGGGGCGCGAGGATGCTCCGTTCGTATTCGATTTCATCATCGCCGACGCATCGCGACCACCTTGACTTGACCGTGCGCCGCGAGCCGCGCGGAGCTGTTTCGCGGCACATTGTCGATCTGCTCAAACCAGGTGACTTTGTCGAAGCGGGTGGTCCGGTCGGTACGTTCACGTTCACCGGAAAGGAAGCTGACAACATTGTCTTGATATCCGCCGGTGTCGGGGTCACGCCGATGCTCAGCATCGCACGTTTCCTGACCGAAACATCATGGCCGGGCGATATCTACTTCCTGTTTTCATGCAAGTATGCAGAAGACTACATGTTCGCCGCCGAGTTGGAAAGGTTGGAAGGCGCCAACCCGAAACTGCACGTTGCCGTGACGGTTTCGCGCCCCAAAGGCAGCGACTGGGAAGGGCATCGCGGTCGCATCACGCCGGACTTTTTGACCGAGACCGTTCCTGATTTGGTTTCGCGACGAATCCACATCTGCGGACCTCTGGCGATGATGGAAGGAACGGAGTCGATGCTTGCCGAATTAGGCGTCCCCAAAGAGAACGTCAAAACGGAAAAATTCGGCACGCCTAAGCCGAGTCCGGCAGCGGCGGGAACGACTGCATCAACGTCTACAACTCCTACCGGTCCCAAGGTCACGTTTTCGAAGAACAACAAGTCATCCAAAATCCATGTCGATCTCCAGGATGGAGACAGCCCGCCGAAGCAGACCATCCTGGAACTTTCGGAAGAACTCGGCATCGGAATCCAGTTCTCTTGCCGCGTCGGCACTTGCGGCGTGTGCAAGGTGAAGATGACTTCCGGCGAGGTGGACCAGGAAGTCCAGGATTCGCTCGACGAGAACGACAAGAAAAACGGCATCATTCTTGCCTGCCAGGCAAAGCCCAAGGGCAAAGTCACGGTGGAGGCTTGAAAATGAAAGAACATGAAAAAACAGTCATAGGTGGAGGTCTCTTGCTGCTATTGGTCGGTTGGCTCGGCTTCACCATCCACAGTTCGCCCCGTTTCGCCGGCAGTGCAATTGGATCGGCATTTGGTATCGCCGGTGCGGTAATCATCTCGCTGACACTCGCTTATCCCCTTGCCAAACGCATTCCTTCCATCCGTGAGCGTATCACCAAGCGGGTTTCATTGCAGTCGTTGTTGACGCTGCATGTATACGCGGGGATTCTGGGACCACTGCTTGCGATCATTCATACTGGGCACAAGTACGACAGTTGGTTGGGAATATCGTTGACGGCGACGATGCTGGTCGTCGTCGTCAGCGGGTTTGTGTTGCGGTACATGCTGACTTACGTTTCTCACGAAATGAAAGACAAGTTGCTGCTGCTACAAACGGCTCGCGGTGACCTGGATGCGGCGTGGGGCTTGTTGGAACGATCGCCTGACGAGGCGAAAACATTGCCGAAATCACGGCTATTGTCGGCCGGTTCTGCTTCCGTAGATATCGACCTATCCACTGACAGTAGCGCAGCGGCGGATGTCACTCGATTGGCCGAATCGGTCGCGGATCTGGAATATGCCATTCGCACGCACGAGTTTTTCAAACGCTGGTTTCGCCGGGCGCTGATTGTTCACATCGTCCTCTCACTGATCTTTTATCTGCTGCTGGTTCTGCACATCTGGGCCGGAATCCATTTTGGGCTGAGGTGGCTGACATGAGCATGAAACGCGCGTTTCTGATTGCTGTGGCAATCTTTATCACAGTCGCTGCCGGATTCTATTTTCTCGGCGGTCATGCAGGGACGCAGCCCTCTGGGCTGCTCAGCGCGACGGCGTGGCAGCGCATGGCTAGCCCCGGTGCGCTTTCGCAGGCTCACACATTTTTGGAACATGATTGTGCCGCTTGTCACACGTCGGTCAAAGGAGTGACCGCGACGAAGTGCATTACTTGCCATGCGAATGAAACTGCATTGCTGCAACGACAGCCAACAGCATTTCACGGCAATATTGGAAGTTGTCAGGAATGCCATTGGGAACATCAAGGATTGGATCACCATCCGGTCGCGATGGATCATTCCGCGTTGGCCGAGCTCGGTTTCCACCAATTGGCTCAAAGCGATAACGATGATGGCGTGAACCGCTTGGTCGGCAGTCAACTGCTCGACTGGATCGCGGAACACAAACCGGCGGACGATGAAGCTAACCGTCGCATCAGCATCGAACCCAATGTGGCCGTGTTGGACTGCGCCCACTGTCATGCGACGATTGATCCTCACCGTGAGTTGTTTGGGAATGATTGTGCTCAATGCCACGGAGTGACGAACTGGACGATCCCGGAGTTCCGGCATCCGTCGGCCAGTTCAACCGATTGCATGCACTGCCACCAGGCTCCGCCGAGTCACTACATGATGCACTTCAAGAAGATTTCGGCCAAAGTCGCTCGTCAACCCAGTGCTGACGTGACTGAATGTTTTAAGTGCCATCAAACAACTTCGTTCAACGACATCAAGGGAGTCGGCTGGTACAAGCATCATTAAAAAAAATGTCCCGCCTAATGGCTGGGATTTGATAGCGTAGGGTGGGTCAAGAAGCCTAAGCGACGCCGACCCACCAGACGTATACGGCCCATCCTTACTAAGAAAATGGTGGGTCTACATGGCTATCGCCATATGACCCACCCTACCCCTTTTTCGCCGACTCCAGCGATGAAGTGGGCATTGTTAAAAAACCCACAAAATCAGAAAGAAGTAAGTTATGAGATTCGACGTTCGAGCGGCCGCCCTGGCGGTGGGAAGTATCACCGCTTTGGTCTATACGGCCTGCACTGTGTTCTGCGTTCTCGTGCCGGAGTCCACCTTGGTCTACGTCACCACCCTCCTCTTCCATATCGACATGAGCGGCCTCTTCCGGCATATCACGTGGGGGAGTTTCATTGTCAGTCTGCTGGGCTGGGGCCTGGGGATGGCGATCGTCGCTGGCGCAACGGCCTGGCTCTACAACCTGACGGCGCAAACTTCCGTGGGCAAAACCCAGGCGTAGCCGAAGTCGCCAGACTTTGGATCGATCGTCCAATCTCTG
>JBDNIG010000559.1:0-12608 GCA_041688415.1 Rhodopirellula sp.
AAAAGCGATGGGCCGCGAAGGTCGGACGGATCGTGATGCTGGCACCGCCCAACGGCGGGTCACGGTTGACACGGATTCCGTTGGGCCCGTTTGCGTCCTCGTTCCCCCAGCTCTGCGAACTGTCTGAGGCGCCCGATAGTTACGTCCGTCGCCTAGCACCGCTGCGGCGCATGTCCGTCGGAGTCATTGCCGCGGCACGTGACTTCGTCGTCGCGACCGAGGCGACACACTTGTCCGGCCAACGCGACCACGCCGTTTTGCCGACGACGCACCAGCCGTTGATCTCGCACCCGGCTGCCATCGAGATGTCAATCCGGTTTCTGCAAACGGAACTTTTCGCAGCGACGCCCGTGACAATCCCAATCGGCCGCAATGATCAACGCCGGCGCGTCCATTGGGCCGCAGCGTAGCGATCGGTGCAAATGGTTCTGCTGGCGTCCAGTTCCGCATCGTGCAATTCGCCGCACTGCCACGAGATTGACATCGCATCACCGATCCGGCTGGCAATCGTCGGCGCGATCGCAGTGGCATTCATGTCGACGGCTGATAGGTCGTTCGCGCCCGGTAGCACATCGGCGTGAGGCGAGACTCGCAACAGTAAACTGCCATGCTGCAGCACCCCGCCGCGGACACGACGTTGGGCACTGCCGAGGATTTTATAGCCGCCGCAGATCAGGTCTTCACTCGTTCGTCGCTGAAAGCATAAAAACGATTCGTCAGAATTCTTGGCGGCAGGACGCAAACCCTCCGGTGCTACTGTCGGTGCCGCGGACCGTTCGGCGGGCGTGCAACCGCTAGAAACGCCAACGGTGTCGCGGTAGGTGGCTGCCGCAACTCCCATTTGTTTCAACGTCGCGATCACGCACTCATGGACGGTGCGGTAAACGCACCCTCGTGCCCCTGGGCCCATATCCGTCACCGGCAGCGCGAGCGAATAGGTGAGTTCGTGATGGTGCATGATCGCACCCCCGCCGGTCGAGCGACGCACCAGATCGATGGGCTTTCCGGACCACTCACCGGCGCCCGCGACAGTTTGAAAATACCCTAGTGAAAGCGTCGGTCGGCTCCAGGCGTAAAACCGCAGCGTGGCGGGCACGGTTCCTTCGGCAACCGCCGCCACAATCGCTTCGTCGATGGCCATGTTGGTCGCCCCGTCGTGCGCCGACAACGGCAGCAATCGTCCGATCTTGCTCACGACGCGGCGTCGTCCGCTGACGAATCGCTCCAACGAAGTATCGGGCGGCGCGCCGCACTGACGTCATCGGGACGACTAATCCGCGTCGTGTGGGGTGCTTCGTGAACCATGCCCCCCTCTTCGTCGGTGATCCGGAACAGCGCTTCGACGAACGCGTCGAGTGTTTGCTTGCTCTCCGTTTCGGTCGGCTCGATCATCACCGCCTCGTCCACGACGAGCGGGAAATACACCGTCGGAGCGTGGAATCCGTAGTCTAGAATCCGCTTGGCAAGATCCATCGCCGAAATATTCTTGTTCTTCTTCAGTCGTGATGCCGAAGCGACGAACTCGTGCATGCAGCGATCCCCATGCGGTACGTCAAGGAAATGCTTGACTTGGCTGAGCAAATAGTTCGCACCGAGCACCGCGTCCTCACTGACCCGTCGCAAGCCATCGCCGCCGTAAGTACGCAGATAAATGTAGGCTCGCACGAGCACGCCGGTGTTGCCGAAGAAACTGCGGACGCGGCCGATCGTGTCCTTCGTCGGCGCGGAAAGGTCGTAATACCACTGCGTTTGACCATCGTCCGTTTCAATTTCACGGCGAGTGACCACCGGAGCGGGTAGGAACTTCGTTAGAAAGTCGCGCACGCAGATCGGTCCTGCGCCGGGACCGCCGCCACCGTGTGGACCGGAGAAGGTTTTGTGCGGGTTGTAGTGCATCAGGTCCGCACCGAAATCCCCGGGCCGGCTGATGCCCAAAATGGCATTCATGTTTGCCCCGTCCAGATAGATCAATGCGCCGGCATCATGCACCATCTGATTCATCTTTTCGATGTTGCGATCGAACAGACCGAGCGTGTTCGGGTTGGTCAGCATGAATACCGCGGTGTTCTCATCGAGTTTCGCCGCGAGGTCATCGAGATCGACCAAGCCATCCGCATTGCTCTTGACGGTTCTGGTTTGGAAGCCCGCCATTTGGGCGCTGGCGGGGTTCGTGCCGTGGGCCGAATCCGCCGTCAACACAATGTTGCGGGTGCTACCGATACTGCGGAAATAAGCCTCCGCGACGAGCAGCGCCGTGAGTTCCCCGTGAGCACCGGCGGCCGGTTGCAGCGACACGCCGGGCAAGCCACTGATCTCAGCAAACATGCTCTGCAGATCGTAGAGCAGTTCGAGTAGCCCTTGCAGGTGCGAGGGATCCTGCATCGGATGCACATCCGCAAACCCCGGCAGCGAAGCGATCCGCTCGTTGCGTTTAGGGTTGTATTTCATCGTGCAGGAACCGAGCGGGTAGAAATGCGTGTCGACGCTCATGTTGAGTGTCGACAGACCCACGAAGTGCCGCACAACGTCGCCTTCGGCGAGCTGCGGGAGCGGGGGTGGTTCATCCGCGAGAAAACGATCGTCAAACGCATCGAGGGCGTCGGTCGTGGGCACGTCGGGCTGCCCCAGACGATGGGCCCGGCGCCCTGGACGGCTGAGTTCAAAGAGGAGCTGAGTTGATTGTTGATTGCGCATGAACAGTATGCAGTGAAAGGGTGAGTTGTCTTCGTAGTTGCCGTCGCCAGACGGCGGAATCCAAGCATTCAGTGGCGTAAGCTTCCAGCTTGCGATCCGAAAAACACAAGCTTCCAGCTTGCGATCGGAAAAACACAAGCTTTTAGCTTGCGATCGGAGAAACGCAAGCTGGAAGCTTACGCCACGTCAATCGTTGTCCTCGCGTTGCTTAGCAGGCGGCCGTCTGCGGAGCCTGGCAGAGTAACTTGGCCCATTGGTCGATCTCCGCACGCGTGCGTTTCTCGGTGACCGCGACGAGGAAGCAGTCACGATACCGCTCCGGCAAACCCGTCAGCGTGCCTTCGCTGTGCAGGCCAACCATGGGACTCAGTTCGATACCCGCGAGTAACTCGTGGTTTCGCGCGTGTTCCAACAGTTCCGCCACATCGCCCTCGCGGTCGCGAACAACAAATTCCTTGAACGCGCTGCCTTCGCCAACAATTTCAAATCGGCCCGATTCCACGATCGCTTGCTTGGCGTATGCGGTCTTGGCGATGCAGTGATCGCTCGTTTCCCGCAATCCATCCGGTCCGAGCAGACTCAGGTGCACGGTCGTGCGGAGGGCCAGCAAGGTTTGATTGCTGCAAATGTTACTGGTCGCTTTCTCACGCCGAATGTGCTGCTCGCGTGTCTGCAACGTCAGTACCCAGCAGCGTGTGCCGCGGCGGTCGGTCGTTTGTCCGGCAATGCGTCCGGGCAGGCGGCGAACGAGTTCTTCGCGGCACGCCATGATGCCAAGGTAGGGACCGCCGAACGCCAACGGATTGCCGAGGCCTTGTCCTTCGGCGATCGCGATATCAACGCCCATGTCGCCGGGACGGCGAAGTCGCCCGAGACTGACCGGGTCAAACGACTCGATCGTCAGTGCGCCTGCCGCCTTGGCTGCCGCGGAGATCGCGGCGACATCTTCGAGTCCGCCGACGAAGTTAGGCTGTTGAACGAGCACGCAGGCGGTGTTCTCATCAATCGCGTCGATGATGCTCGCTGAACAACCATTCTCGTCCGACGCAACGACCACGATTTCCGCGTCAATATTGCGCAGATACGCGGCTAGGATTTCTCTGTACTGCGGATGCACCACATCGCTCGTGATGACTTTGTTGCGACCACGCTGCATCGCCATCGCCATCAGCACCGCTTCGGTCGCGGCCGACCCGCCGTCGTACAAACTCGCGTTACTGACACCGAGGCCGGTTAACTGGGTAATCAGAGTTTCATACTCAAACATCACCTGCAAGTTGCCTTGACTGACTTCCGCTTGGTACGGCGTATAGGAGGTGTAGTACTCGCCGCGGGAAGCGATTTCGTCAACGACCGCGGGAATGAAGTGGTCATAGGCGCCACCACCGAGGAAGCACACGTGCGAATTCGCGTTGGCGTTGCGAGCGGCCAACCGAGTCAGCTCAGCCGTCAGTTCCATCTCGTTGATCGAGGGCGGCAGATCTAACTGCCGTTGGAGCTGAACGGACTGCGGAACCTGCGCGTCAATAATCTCGTTGATATCGGCGGCACCGATCGCCTCGAGCATTTCGCGGCGATCGTTATCGGTATGAAATAAATAGGACATCTAGATTCGACCCTATCCGAAAAGGGGTCTGACCCTCTCCGGCAACTCTTGTAAAGGGTCAGACCCCTTTTCGAAGAGGCTTTTAACCTGATTGAGCGCACTGTTTTTCGTAAGCGGCATGGTCCATCAAAGTCTCGGCGGGTTCGCCCTCGAGTTTCACTTTCATGATCCAACCAAAATCGTAGGGATCGTCATTGAGATCTTCCAAGTTGTCGGGCAGATCCGTATGCACGGCAACAACTTCGCCAGCGACGGGACTGTAGAGAGGACTGACCGCCTTGACCGATTCGACTTCACCAAATTCATCGCCGATGGCGAGTTTTCGGCCGACTTCAGGGAGATCCATGTAGACCAGATCATTGAGCGCCTCGATCGCAAATTTTGAAATTCCGATCGTGGCAATCCGTTCGCCATTTTCCTCAGCGACATCGACCCACTCATGGGATTCGGCATATCGCAGTTGTTTGCTGTCGCGTGGCATGGAGGATTCCTTAATACTGAACAAATAACGAAGTAAAACAGGTGGATAGGATTAAGACTCTTTGAATCCATTCGAAAACCGTGAGCCGAGAACCGTGAGCCGAGAACCCTGAACCGAGGACGCTAGCGGCGGGCTAATTCGAGGTTTTTGGATCGGTTGTGTTTGAGTCTTCCTACGAATTGGACCGTTGGTAGAACGGCAGTTTTGTCGGTTTCGCCGCGACGGCGCGGCCGCGGATATCAATTTGAAATTCAGGGTCGCCCGCGTGATCGCGGTTAACCATGGCCATCGCGATGGGGACGCCGAGCGTGGGAGAGGGCCCGCCGCTGGTGACGACACCAATCTTCGTACCACTCGCATCGAGCACGTCGCAACCTTCCCGGGCCGGACGTTTGCCCGCTGGCAACAAACCGATTCGCTTCTGATCAATGCCCGCGCGTTTAATTCGCTCAAGGGCCGCGTCGCCGATGAACGAGCGGTCGGCGAGGTTGACGGCGAAGGGCAAGCCCGCGGTTAAGGGGTCGATCGATTCGCTCAGCTCGTTACCATAGAGCGGCATGCCCGCTTCCATCCGTAAAGTATCTCGCGCCCCCAGTTCCGCGGGCGCGAAACCGGAATCGCGTCCCGCCAAGAGAATATTCTCCCATATCCGGGGTGCCTCTTCGGCCCGCACGATCAGTTCCAAACCATCTTCGCCGGTGTATCCCGTGCGGCTGACGATGACGGGTTTGGCAAACTGGTCGGTGATCCGAGCTTGGTAATTTTTTAAACGAGTCGGATCGAACTTGAGCAGTTTTTTGCAAGCCTCCATCGCCAAAGGACCTTGCACGGCGATCATCGCCGTCAGTTCGGTTCGATCGGACATCGTGACGGTCGGATAATCGGCCAGCAGCGGCGTCAGCCACTCGACGATCTTCGCATGATTCGATGCATTGACGACGAGCAAGTGGAACCGTCGCTCCGAAGGCGTTTCGAGGTGCGACACGAGCACGTCGTCGAGCACGCCACCCTCGGCATTACAGATCATCGAATATCGTACGCCACCAACAGCAAGATCGCGTACGCGGCGCGTCAGCACGTGGTCTAAAAAATCAGCCGCACCATCGCCGTCAAAACGCAATCGCCCCATGTGGGACACATCGAACAAAGCGGCTCGGGTTCGACAAGCCTGGTGCTCGGCAACGATGCCGTCACCATACTGGATCGGCATCTCGTAACCGGCGAAGGGCACCATCTTGGCACCCGCGTTGCGGTGCCACGCATCCAACGGTGTTTGAGCGAGTCCGCCGGGTGCGGATGATTCGTGCGCCGCAGGGGCGGATGAGTGTGTCATGAGCGAATGCTTTGGCACGGAGATCCCACGCCCGCCGCAGACCATACGCCGAGCCGGAAACGCCGGGATTCTTGAGTTGAAAAAGATCAATGATGGCGAACGCGTTCGCCCGGAGTTAGTTTAACCATCCTCGGCGGAGCGACCAGCCCCAGGGCCGGGAAGGTTGAGCTTGATTTCCTAGCCACGCTCACCAGAGCGTGGTTTTCCCGCCGTCTGGCGACGGCAGCTACGATCATCCCTGGGTTTTGGGACAGGTTCTAAATTCTCTATTGCTCGGTGACGCACACAGTGGTCATCGTGTCACCCTGTTTGATCGAATCCACCACGTCTTGGCCTTCGATCACCTTGCCAAAGACGCTATGGCGATCGTTCAGGTGCGGCGTGGCGGCGTGGGTGATGAAGAACTGCGAACCGTTGGTATTGGGCCCCGCATTGGCCATCGAAAGCACACCCGGGCCATCGTGACGCAGTTCGGGGTCAAACTCGTCTTCGAATTGGTATCCCGGACCGCCGGTCCCCGTGCCTTCGGGGCATCCACCTTGGACCATGAAATCGGGGATCACTCGGTGAAACTTCAAACCATCGTAGAATTTCTTTTCGCAGAGCGATTCGAAGTTTCCGACGGTCTTCGGCGCTTTGTCCGCAAAAAGTTCGACTTTGATCGTGCCACGGTTGGTGTCGAAGGTTGCCACTTTCATCGTGCTGTTTCGGTGTTTTAAGAAGGTAGGGATGGATGTCTGCCCGGAGCAGGACCATACCCCACAAGCCGCGATGGATCAATGAGCGTTGGCGGCATCAGTCTCCCGCTCGGCAGTAGTCTCTGCTGGCGGCTCGGCAGTGCTCTCTACCGGCGGCTCGCCAGTGCTCTCTACCGGCGGTTCGCCGAGGTTTTCTGCGGGGGTCTTATCCGTATCCGCGGCGGGCGGAGCGACTCGTTTGCTCATGTCAATCGGCTTGCGATCGCCGTTGGGCATGACCAAAAACACCTTTTCGAGTTCACCGGAATTGGACATCTTCGCCGAGACTTGAAAGGGTCCCGTTTCACTCTGCCCGTTAAAAATCACGAAGTCCGGATTGTTTTTGCCTTCCTCGACCGTCGCGAAAAAATCCATGTTGAGCGATTCGATGTCACCGACCTGTTCGTGCACCTCAGCCATTTGATTCATTTCCTTGCGGATGGGATCAAAGATGAAACCGCCGTGATTTTGGACGAGATAGGCGCCGGCACCACAGCAGATCAACAGCGTCAGAAAACCGCCGCCGAATAAAATCAGGAGTACCCGCAGCCACAGGCGACGCTTTTTTGGGGGTGGAGATGAGGTACCGTCAGGCGTCGCCGATGATACGTTCGTGTCACGATGAAAAGGGTCCTGGGACATGTCGCCCGGTAATCCGTTGAAGAGAAGGTGAGTATTGCTGTCGAAGGCGCAGAATACCACACGATTCCTTCCTGCGCTAACGCCACATACTCGAACGAGATTCCTCATACTGATATTGAAGGCCGTCCGCATTTCCTCGAGGTGCCGCCGAATTGAGCGGTGCGGAATTCGACCGCATCGAACCCATGGTTTCACCTTGTGGAGCGGCCGAAGAATAGCGACCGCTGGAGACGACCGAAGGTGGTGCCCACCGCGGCGTGGCGGGTTCTTGGGTGCGATTCGTGGACAGTGGCCGTTCGAGTAACGCGTCGGCCAGTTGTCCGTTTGTCGGCTGCGCTTCTGACGATGGCGTTTTGTTCTCGTCCGATGCGTTGCGGCCGACGGCGCGGCGGTGGTACCAACCTCCACCAGCATTTGATTCCGCGAGTCGCCCGCGATCATTCGTCGCGACGAGGTTGTTCTCGAAATCGTCGCTGCGTCCTCGCTGGGGTGCGTTTGCCGCGACCAATGCGGACGCTGGCGCTAGTGCCGAGGCCGGGCTGCCGTCGCGACCGCTCGACGCGGCGTTGTCGGCGGGTTGCCGCGAGGCGATCGACGCTTCAGCAGAGGTAGCGGGGCGATCATCCGCTTTGACAAATTTCTCAACCGAACCGCTGCCCGCTTCTACCCAGGCGAGCCAGTACTCTTGCAGTTCGGCCAGCGACTCGTAGCCGTAGTGTTTTTGTATGTTCGCGGTCCACGAGGGACGCTGCATGTAGTCTTCGAGAAATCCAATGAATGTCTGAGGGCCTTGTTGCTCGATCAAAAATCGGCACACCGAGTAGCCTTGTGCGTACATCGGCAACACGTCCTGTGGATACTCCGTCAGCAAGAACAGGCGGTTCATGGCGATGCCGCGTCGCGATGCCAAGAATTCGCGCAGCTTCGCTTCGTGCTTGACACGCTCGGATGCGTGTTCGACGGTCGTGCAAATGCCTTCGTCAGCCCAGCGCGGAAGCGGGCGTCCGAAATAAGTCGCCAGCACCGTGTGGGTGACTTCGTGCGGCAGCACGCTGTCGAGGATTCGCTCGGGCGTACCAATCACCTCCATTTGGAAGTCGCGTACCGGAGCGGGATTGTAGGTCGTCACGCCCTGGGCCGCGAGATTGTCGCCAGCGACAACACGAACCGGACACGGGGTCGGCCAAGGCGGCAGGGTCGAACCGGTCCAGTAGGTAGCCAATTCGTCTCGAAAACGTTCGGCCGCGTCACCGACCTGGCGGGCCAATTGAGGCGTGGGGGCTTCGACCAAAAAATTTCGCGTGCGAAAGTTGGCGGCCTGGGATACCGTCGCGCTCACCGCGAGCGATACTAACATGGCACTGAACATAAACCCAGATACGAAACGTTGCCGGGCGCAATCCGAGTCCGTACGATTGATCGTGGCATCCATGCCATGGTTCTCCGTCGATGCGTTGGGTCAACCGGGCGAGTGAATCGTTCACCCCAGGCGGCGCGAACCGGCAGTCTAGCCAGATTCACCGATTCACCGATACCCGGAAACTGAGCACCCACAACGCGGAAACGCGGTTGACTACGCAACCAAAAACCGTGAGTCGACTACGCGTGGGCTCACGCAGTTTTCGACGATCAACACAATCGGATTCATAGTGACGAACGATCAATCGACCGACCAACCGGTCAAACCTACCGACCGCGTTCTTTCCATCGACGCGCTTCGCGGGTTCGATATGTTCTGGATCATCGGCGGCGACGCGGTAGCTCGGTATTTATTCACGCGGGACGATCCCGCGACTTGGCCCAACCGCGTCGCGGAACAATTCGAGCATGTTGCGTGGGAGGGCTTTCGATTTTACGATCTGATTTTCCCGTTGTTTATATTCCTGGTCGGATGTGTGCTGCCGTACTCGTTGCGGAAGTACGCCGACCAACCTCGTGCAGTGTACGGCCGAATCATTCGCCGCGGGTTGTTGCTGGTCGCACTTGGTTTTGTTGCCAACGGCGTTCTGCAATTTGACTTTGCGAACATGCGTTACGCCCACGTGCTGCAACGAATTGGCATCGGGTACGTGTTCGCGGCTTTGCTTTACTTGCACACGACTTGGCGAGGCCAAGCGATCGCGGCGGCGGCGATCCTACTGGGTTACTGGGCCATCCTGGCATTCATTCCGGCGCCCGGTGGTGTCGCTGGCGACTATTCGATGGAAGGCAACCTGGCCGGGTACTTGGACCGAACGTACTTGCCTGGGATTATTCTTGAAAAGTACTACGGTTTTGGTGACAACGAGGGTTTCCTGTCGACCCTTCCCGCGATCGCCACGGCGATCCTCGGCGTTCTGACCGGCACGCTGCTTCAGTCGTCGCTTGGCCAGTGGCGGAAAGTTATTTGCATGACCGCGGCGGGTCTTGCTAGCCTGGCGATCGGTTACGTCTGGGGCGAAACGTTCCCGATCATTAAAAACCTGTGGACCAGCAGTTTCGTGATGGTCACGACGGGTTGGAGCCTGCTGCTGCTGGCGTTGTTCTATACCGTTATTGATGTGCTGAAGTTCCAGAAACTGGCATTCTTTTGGGTGGTTATCGGGATGAACGCGATCACGATTTATGTCGGACAACGTTTTATTGACTTCGACGACATGTCGGAGTATTTCTTTGGCGGTGTCGCTAGCCTTTCGACCAACCATGGCATCTTGGTGCTGCTGATCGGCATGTTGGCAATCAAGTGGTGGTTCTTGCACTTCCTTTTTCGACATCGCATCTTCCTGCGAGTGTGATTGCCTGACCGGCAAACCCCTTGACGCGTGTGCATGTCTGGATCCAAATGAGCGGTATCGACCGCGCCAGACATGGAATACCTACGGCCAGATGTCTCGTGATGTGGAAGTACAAATCCACCCGGTCACAGATTCAAGAGGAACAAAGGTGAAAAGATGACTCGATACTCATTGATAGCCAGTCTGTTGTTGGCTGCGATTCCGGTTTTCGCGGCACCGCCGACGCAGTGTTCTGCGGATTCAGCGGGGGGATTGCGAGTCATGAGCTGGAACATCTGGCATGGCGGCAAAGAAGACGGTGCGGAAATCGGTCCCCGCCGAGTCGTCGACGTCATCCGCGACAGTGGCGCGGATGTCATCGCGATGCAGGAAACCTACGGGTCGGGTGAGCTGATTGCCAAAGAACTCGGGTTTCATTTTCATCCTCGCGGGACCAACGTCTCAATCCTCAGCCGCTATCGGGTCGTCGAAGACATTTCGGTTTTTGAAGACTTTAAATGCGCCGGTGCCATCATCGAGTTGCCAGACGGAAAGCGAGTAGCCTTCTATTCGATCTGGCTCCCCTACAATGCCGACATCTGGATGCCCGGCGCTCGCGACACTTCCGACCATCAAGCGTTGCTCGATGCGTGCCAAGCGTCCGCCGTCGACCTCAAGGAGATCCAGGCCGCGATTGACGAGCGACTGGGCGATCCCAAGTACTCCGATATCCCCATTTTCATCGCGGGTGATTTCAACTCGATGTCCCACCTCGATTGGTCCGACGTCAACGTGGACCAGTACGGTGCGGCGATCCGATGGCCAACCAGTCAGGTTCTGATCGACGCCGGATATCGAGATTCGTATCGCGAAGTCAATCCGTTTGTTGACAGGACAGCCGATCGCACCTGGACTCCGCGTTTTCCCGATCAAGAACAGGACCGCATCGACTTCATCTATTATCGCGGAAATTCCTGGCAAGCGACCGAGTCACGGATCATTGATCAGCACGCAGATAAGTTTCCATCCGACCACGCCGCCCTACTAACCAGGTTCAAAGCATCGACGCCACCCGAGGCGGAAACGAATTTTCGCATTGTCAGCTACAACATCAAACACGGCCATGGGATGGACGACGTTGTCGATCTGAATCGCACTGCCGCCGTCCTCGCGAAGCTTCACCCCGACTTCGTCGGTCTACAGGAAGTTGATCAAGCAACCTCGCGAACCCTTGACCTGCTTCGCCAAGATAAACTCGAAGCGAAAAAACCGGCGAACGACCGCTTCACATTTTCATCGACCAACCCCAAAGCCGAAATCGACTTCATTTTCGTCGCGCCACCCGCCGTCTGGAAAATTCAGAACACGGTCGTGGTCGACGAACCACTGGCGTCCGATCACCGTCCCGTCCTGGCAGAAATCACGATTCAGACCGATTCGCCATCATTGAACTGACACTCTCTTCTAAATTGGGCTCTTCCGCAGAATCGGTGGTTAAAACTAGCCGTGCACTCGTCTCTGGCAAGACGCATCACCGGGTTTCAGCTAGCAACACTCGCTTTTGAAAGCCGCGTCATGTTTCGAATCATTGCTCCGGCGTCCAATGGGCAAAAAAGGGGGCGGCAAAAAAGGGGCCATCCGACGGAAGGGTGCGCGATGGTGACTGGAGATTTTTTTGGGATCGCGGTAGGGACGGCTGTTGCCAGCCGCCCCCCGCACAGATCCGTACGTGAGCCTTGACTCATATGGCTCCTCCGTTGGGTCAAACGATCGCGTCACAGAGTGTCGCTACCTGTCGTGTTTTCCCGTGACGCTCTGATTGATACTTGACCCGGCGCAGAGTCCGGAGCATCGACGTCAATTCGGCAATACTTCCCTTCAGTGATGTCCCTTTCCTCGACGGATTCCGCCACTGCGGTCACAGCTTTGTTCACCCGCGTCGACGGTACTACGGACCCATCTGCCATCCCATCGGCGTTCATACCAGCATTACCCTTGCGGTTTTCTGGTCGCCCTGGTCGTGTGTCATCGCGACATGACTCCAGGGGCAAATGGGACTTCCCGGTTCTCGCGTTTGGAATTTTCCACGCATGCACAGGTTCTTCGACTCCGCCATGTCCAGACTACCCTTACCAAAACGGTGTAGCTGGTGTTGCCTTCTCCACGCAAATGACAAGATCGGCACATGGAAAACCTGATTTCGGAGCTCAATTAGCTGGCCTACGCTTCCCCCTGCACGGACGCTCAGCACGACGTCGTTACCTTCATCGCACCTCCGCCGGAGGCCGAAGTAGTTGGTTAGACCTTCCTCGTAAGAAACTTTCATTCTCTATTCCAAACCGGTTTTATCCCGGCACTCCAT
>JBDNIG010000083.1:0-19025 GCA_041688415.1 Rhodopirellula sp.
AGCTTTGTCATGCCTGCGTTCTCTGGGACCACAGATGAACTTCATCGTCCAATGGAGTTACTTGCCCATGGTGTTCCGCTGTGGTTGATCGCCAAGGTGTTCGGGCATGACGACTGCTACCGCACGAGCAATCAAGTCGATCGGTTGATGAACCGCATGGCTCGCTTGATGTATTCTGGACGAGGCATTCACGGCAATCATACCGCCAGTGAGCGTGGCTGAGCATTGATGGCCAATTTCGTTCCCTATGCGTACCGTTCCAATGTGAACCGAGCGCACAGCCGCCCAGCGCACCAACTCAGCGACAAATGTTATTCGGAAAACTGGCTCGAGAACGTGCTGATTTCCGCCTCGATGAACGGAAAAACGGGGCTTAAATTGTGTTAGAGTCAGAAAACGGAAAAGTTAAGATTAATTTTTATCGGTGTTCACGATCCAATGGAATCGTCATGAGCGAACCCACAACTTACCTGCAGACCCGTTGGACCAAAGCGATTGATCGGGCGTTGGAAACCATGACCGATGTGGAGGCGTCGATCCAGTTCCACATTCGTCGCTCCGCCATTCGAAAACGTCGCGTGGAACTCGGTTTCCAACGCTCGGGCGGAAGCGAACCCGAGTGGACGACCGAGCACGATGCGATGCTCGGGAACATGCCGGATACGGAGATTTCGGCCCAAACTGGTATCAAGGCGTATTGGATTCGGAAACGGCGAAGCGCGTTGGGGATTGAAACGTATCAGGTTCCCGATACGATCGAAGCGATGGAGCGTCGATCGCCGCATCGTTGGACCGCGCGCCAAGAGGCCCTGTTGGGGACCCAGCCGGATCCGGTGATTGCGGAACAACTCGATTTAACGCCTTCGAATGTCACCTTCCATCGCAACTCGCTGGGAATTGCGCCGTTTCGCCGCGGCGGTGAAGTGGAGTGGACACCGGGAATGCTGCGCCTACTCGGTGAAGTCCCGGATGGGAGGTTGGCTCGCGACTACGAAATCTCACATAGTGCCGTGAAACTTCGCCGGATTGAAGAAGGCATCCCTCCCGATGGCAAATCGGAAATGGACCCTGATCCGGAATTGCCACTCGACGTCATTGAACTGCTAGGCAGAGAAACCGATCAACGGCTCGCAAAGGTTTACGGCGTTTCGCGTCAGAAGCTCCGGATCTACCGAGCCCTGCATGGCATCGACAAGGCACCGCCGAAGGATCGCTTCACGCACAATTGGACTGAACAGGACGAACAACTACTCGGATCGACCTCCGACCGCCGCGTCGCCGCACAGATCGGCGTGACTCCGATGCAAGTGATGTATCGGCGGAAGCACCTTGGAATTCCTTCGCCGGGTAAAAAGCCTAGCCTACGTTGGACTCAAAAACGGATCGCCCAACTGGGTCGCGAGCCAGATCATGTGCTCGCCAAGCAATGGAATGTTCCCCAAGGCGTGATCCGCAAGAAACGAGAAGAACTTGCCATCGAACCGTGTACTCGCACTTATCAAGAGTTACCAACCGAGGCGTGCGAGATGCTCGGGACGATGCAGGACAATGCGTTGGCGCGGCAGTTTGGCCTCTCGCCGACATTCGTTCGCAATGCCCGCATCGATGCGGGGATTGCTCCTTACCGAAGCACTTCACCCTTCGTGTGGAAAAGAAAAGACCTCAAGCGACTGGGGTCGGTCCATGATGATGTTCTCGCGCAGCAACTCGGCGTCTCACCACAATTCGTTGCACAAAAGCGTCGCGAACTCGGCATTGCGGCGTACCGACGTGTGAATAAGATCGATTGGAACGATCCTAAAATCCGAAAGCAGTTGGGAGTCATCAGCGACGGTGAGCTGGCAAGAAAACTCAAGGTGACCCCCGGGGCGATACTGTCCAAACGCAAGAGTCTCGGTATCTCGGCGTGGAAACCTCCCAGCTCATAAGCAGAATCAATCCATTCCGAATGGCACGTCCATGAGGGTGTACTGCGATTCGCCAAGGGATTGCCCGTCAATCGCGGGGGCGCAGCTTTGGGTAGAGCCAAATCCTTGCCATCATCGCAGGAAGAGCCGGTAGACCGGGTTGTTTGACTCGTCGGTGCAGCGGTACCCCAGCGAGTCGATGAACTCCGCGAACGCCGGCAGGTCTTCGTCGGGGACCTGGATCCCCACCAAGATGCGTCCATAATCGGCACCTTGATTGCGGTAGTGGAACAGGCTGATGTTCCAGTTCGGGTGCATTGTCGAGAGAAACCGCATCAGAGCCCCGGGCCGTTCGGGAAACTCGAATCGATAGAGACGTTCATTCTCGCCGAGCCGGCTTCTGCCGCCGACCATGTACCGCAAATGAGCCTTGGATAGCTCATCATCAACGAGGTCCAGCGTCGCAAAGCCCTCGGCAACGAGCGACTGGCTGATCTGAGGGACTTCCGCACGATTTTGAATTGTCAGTCCAACCAACACGTGCGCTTCTTTTTCATCGGAAAGTCGGTAGCTGAACTCGGTCACATTTCGTTGGCCGATCGTTTGGCACAACCGCATGAAGCTACCGCGCGCCTCCGGGATCGTGACCGCAAACATTGCCTCGTGACCCTCACCCGCTTCGGCTTGTTCGGCGACGAACCGCAGTCGAGCGAAGTTCATGTTCGCGCCGCAGGTGATCGCCACGAGTTCCTCACCCTGGAGGTCATGCTGGGCGATGTATTGTTTCATCCCAGCGATGCCCATCGCGCCGGCGGGTTCGAGGATGCTGCGGGTATCTTCAAAGGCGTCCTTGATCGCGGCGCAGACCGCGTCGGTATCGACGGTGACAAAGTCATCGACGAGCTCTCTCGTGAGCCGAAAGGTTTCATCGCCCACTTTTTTGACCGCCGTCCCATCAGAGAATAGTCCCACATCCGCCAGCGGCACGGGCTGGCCGGCTTGGATCGATTGAATCATGGCGTTGGAATCGGACATCTGCACGCCGATCACTTTGATCTCCGGACGGACGGCTTTGATGTACGCCGCGACTCCCGAAATCAACCCACCACCGCCGATGGCCACGAATACCGCGTGGATGGGACGTTGGTGCTGGCGGAGAATTTCCATCCCGATCGTGCCCTGCCCCGCGATCACATCGGGGTCATCAAACGGATGGACGAACACGTACTGATGCTGCCGCATCAATTCCATCGCGTGGGTGTAGGCATCGGAATAGCTATCGCCGTGCAGGATCACCTCGCCGCCCAACGCCGCGACCGCATCCGCCTTGAGTGCGGGCGTCGTGACCGGCATCACCACGACCGCCCGGCAGCCCAACTGGCGAGCGCTGAGGGCAACACCTTGGGCGTGGTTCCCCGCCGAGGCACAAATCACGCCGCGCCCGAGTTCGGCGGCCGACAGATGGACCATTTTGTTGTAGGCCCCCCGTAGTTTGAAGCTATGGACGGGCTGCGTGTCCTCGCGTTTGAGCCAAATCTGGTTTCCTAAACGGGCCGACAATCGTTCGGCCAGGCCCAGTGGCGACTCGATCGCCACGTCATAAACGCGGGCGTTGAGAATTCTCTGCAAATAGTCCAGCGAGCGGGTGTCCATGGATACTCAATTTGAATCGGCTAAGCGTGACATCGGCGCGATCGTCTGCTTAAAATCGCGCCCACGCATCCTATCGGATTACCTGTTCCGTGCGAATGAGTAGGCGAGTCTCTCCGAGACTCGCTCCAGCGTCTCGGAGAGACGCTGCTACTGGCGGGTATCCGCCTCTCAGACGGACGGAGACGTCTGGCTACAATTGTCGACCGACGGCTCCGCCCGTCGTGAGAAACCACACCGTTTTTTTAAAAGGGTTGAGGACAATGGGGATAACGATTCACTACCAGGGGACGTAGTGGGTCTTGTTAAAAATCCTTCGACTCTCAGAATAGGTCGTTCCATTCGCGAGTAAACGCTCGGTATGTAGCGTATCGCGTGAGATCTCACGGCTTGCCACCGTACAACAGGAACCATTCAGTGCAATATATCAATCGTCGCGGCGACACGTACTTTGTTTTCCAGGGCACCACGAAAACGGGCAAACCCAAGTACTTCGCGTCCAAGAGACCGGAAAGCTCGAAAGCCGATCGCGTGACTGAACTGCCAAGTGAGTTTGAGTTTTTTGAGAACCCTGTGAATGCAACGGTGGTGATACGTCGCCGCAAACAATCCGTGCTGACTGCCGCCGAACGGAATCTACTCTCACGTCTCGCACTCGAACATTGCCAGGTCGCGTGCGAAGTTGTGATCGATGGCAATGCGCTGATCGTCTACGCAGGCTCCGCCCCTCGTCGCAACAGTGCATTGGAGGCAATGATGCCCGGAATCGAGTTTCCATTCCAGAGTGGCTCCAACCTCGAACCCGGATTCAAATTCACGTTGTCACAGGTTCAAGAACGCAAATATACGGTCGAGAGGTATTGCTACCGCGGTGCGATCGACGGTTGGTGGGAGCTTCACTGTCTGCCTGACGTTTTGGAGCCGCTTGCGGTCAAGTACTTGCCTCATTTGGGGCAAGAATCGTTCTTCGAGCTCTCGTGAAAAAACTTGATCGCTTGCACACACGGTACATTTCAGTCATGGATTCGATGCTAGCTGATAGCCTGCCTGCACGTACCCCTCGTCAGCATCTAAGCGCCTATCTGGCTCTCGAATGTTGGCGACCGCAGCTCAGACGGACGGAGCCGTCTGGCTACAATGTCAGCCGCCCACACAGACTTGGTTGAAGCACGCTGAAAGGGATCGTAGAATGAGGGCATGGAAAACCAGCTATCACCAGATCAGTCAGCAGCACTGGCAGCCTCACCGGAAGCACGACTAACGATCGTTGACCCGTCGACGCGCCGATGGTACGTGTTGATATCGGCGGATGAGCTCGCGCGGTTGGAGAATCTCGATGCGATCGGGCGAGGGATTTCGCAAATGGAGTCAGGACAGGGGCAACCACTCGGTGATGCAATGAGCGAAATTCGGCAGTCGTTGAAAAGCGAATCGTGACCTTCCACGTCATCGTCCAACCAAGTGCCAAAGGAGACATCGCACGAAATGCAAATTGGTGGGCAGAGAACCATTCGGTCGAGCAAGCGATCGTGTGGGTCGATACGGTCGAGTTACAGCTTCCGGAGCTGACGCACAATCCAGAGCGGTTTGGCTTTGCGGCAGAGAACGGACTCTTCGCCTATCCACTGCAACAGATGCTAGTTGGCAGTAGCAACCGCCGAAGCTATCGAGCCGTATTCACGATCGTGGAAAATGTCGTACATGTCCCGACGATCCGTCGAGCGTCTCAGGACGAGATTTCGACAACGGACTTGCCGTCCCGTCCCGCGACCTGAGTTAGTCTGGCCACCGTCTTGCAGAGACGCTGCTACTGGCAACTATCCGCAGCTCAGACGGGCGGAGCCGTCTGGCTACATTGTCGACCGACGGCTCCGCCCGTCGTGAGAAAGCAGAGCTGCATACCCCTGGCTTCAGACGAGTGCCTGCCGTCTCAACGCAAGCTTCGCGACCGCATGGCCTTCGCACGCTCGAAGAATCCCTCGGCCTGATTGCAGTTTCTTCATTGCCGAGCCGCCGATGAGCGAAACGAAGTGTGCCATACGGCGACTCGTATCAGGCGGATTCCTCGCGAAAGCCGACCCGATGCTGAGCCGCATTGCTTCCCGTGACAGCACCCAAGCTGGCCGCCATCGTTGACCAGTGAATCGCACGTTGGTCTTGCTGCAACTGATAGCTGCACCAACCTGCCAGCCAAGACAATTCAGGAGCCCGCCAATCGAGGGCTAACGCAGTACTATTTTTCTTGGCAATTTTCAACTGGATTTGGCAAAAAGCTAATCGAGAGCCCCGGTTTTTACTTAATCCAATTGCTTCAGAATCTTATTTAGGTAGTTTGCCATTTTGTGGTCCAGGAAGCTTATTCCCGGAATGATGCCTTCTAGTCTAGGTCAATGTTTCGCACATTATTTTTACTGATCGTTTGTTCCGCACCTTCGTTTGGGGTGAGCTTTGCTTTCGAGCCTGGCGAATTGGTGGTTGCGGCACGAAGTCTTGCCTTGCGGGAGCGGTCCAACGTCAACGACGAGGTGGCTGCGGGCCAAGTCCGTCGCGTGCTAGCCGTTGCCGAGTCGCGTTTGGGTCAGCCGCGGCAAGCCGGGATGGGTCGAGCAGACACAGGTGCTGCCGCAGTAAACGCAGCCATTGGAGACTTCTCGCGCGCTTACAAATATCAACAACAGGCAGAAAAAATAGTTTGAAAGACTGGGCCTTTGCGTTTCATTGAAACCGCTGTTGAGGCAAAACTTCGCTACCGCAAGGGGCGAGATGACGACGGCGAGAAATGACGAGATGACGTCGTCTGAATCAATTCGCAAGATGAGGTAGTCATGCGACTTGATGGCGATACACGAGGAACCAGCGGAAGGTGTGCGAATTCCGCTTCTTGGTATAGTTCAACGTTTCGCTACTTCCCTGAGACGGAGTGAATTGACACTCGCTCGAAAGTGCCAGTTTTCAGTGCAATCGTCCACGACCCAAATCCGGCCAGAATTTTTAGGAGCGGTCCTTCACCTGTTCCACAAATTGACGGATCAATTGGGTTTCGCTGCTTGTGCCGATCTTGATGAGGATCTTGACGGCGGGATCGACTGGGAAACCGGGGAGGGCAGTGCTCGATGGTGAGCTCGTGTATCGACCTTCGCTTAGGCGTCCGATCCATAGATTTTTTCCGTCGACTCGCCAGACTTCTGGGATGCCGAAATCGGCAAACAGAGCGAGCTTGTTAATGGCGGAGCGTGTTTGTTCGATTTCAATGACGAGGTCCGGTGGTGGATCGATTGGTAGATCAATCTCGACTCGGCCGCGAACGACTGGCTCATGCTCGATATAGAATGACTCGTCGGCCTCAAATCCTCGTTGTGATGCTGATCGTTTAAATGTGGTGGACGCGGTCGAAGTTGCATCAATGCCGCGTATCTCAGCGTATCGCTCGACCATCCGGCCAATCATGGACTTCAGGATCTCGTGATTTCGCGATGGCGACATGATTTCCAACACTCCGCAGTCGTACGTGATCAGTTTGCCTGGGCGGTTAGTTTTCTCGGCGAGAGTGAGATACGTTTCCCAGTCAACATCACGCAGTACGACGCGTTGCTCGCCTGGCGATATCGTCGTGTTCATCGCGGGGATCTCCGGTGTGGATTTGGTGACGGGTAGCGGAGCATTTAGTGTAAGTGTTCAGTGAGTTTGGTTCCAGCGAGAATCTGTCGCCCCTTCCAGGGCGACGCTGTGAAGCGCACGCCTTCGGCTAACGGTTAAACGACTAAATCGACAGCCCGCCAACGCCAAAACGGCTAACACGTCGACAAACTAGAACGCTCGAAACAAAGGGTGGCGTAAGCTTCCAGCTTGCGTTTTCTGAATCGCAAGCTGGAAGCTTACGCCACTCATTGTTTCTTTGTTGGCTGCACGTTGAGGATTTTTATGTCGGGGAGGGAGCTTAAAAAACGGCGGCCGTAGGGTTTGGTTTTAATACGTCCGTCGAGGACCACGACCATGCCTTCGTCGGTGCGCGTGCGGATCAGGCGTCCGAAACCTTGACGGAACTTGATCACGGCTTCGGGTAGCTGATAGTCCGAAAAGGGATTGCCACCGGACGCCTTGATCGCTTCCAAACGGGCTTCGAGCAGCGGGTGATCGGGGACCGAGAAGGGAAGTTTGGTGATGATCACATTGGTCAACGCATCGCCGGGGACATCGACGCCTTGCCAAAAACTATCGGTGCCGAGCAGGACACCACGTGGGTTCTCGCGAAAGGCGTCGAGGAGTTGGGTGCGGTTTTGCTCGCCGGCTTGCGAGTACAACTGCAGATCTCGCTCGATCAACCATGGCGTGATCGCTTCGGCGCACTTCCGCAGCAACGCGTAGCTGGTGAAGAGCACGAACGTGTGCCCGTCGCAGTACCCAGCGAAGCGTTTGATCTGTTGCGGGATCGAGCGTTCGAACTCTTCCCGCTGTGATGACGGATCGGGTAAGCCATTGACGATCACGAGTTTGGCTTGTTTTTGATAGTCGAACGGGCTGCCGACTTGCAGGTTCCGTCCACCCGTCAGACCGACACGACTGCGGAAGAACGAGAATCGTTGTTCGTCACCGCTGGCCAGCGTCGCGCTGGTCATGATCACCGAGTCGATGTCTTTGTTTTGAAACAATTCGGCACGCAGCGTTTGGCCGATGTCAATGGGCGAGGCGGACAGGGAGACGCGGTCCATGCCGCGGCGGTTGCCGGTCTTTTCAACCCAGTACACGCTTTCATGTTCGCTCTTCTGGGCCATCCAATCACGCAGCCCACCGGCGAGGGCGAGCAGGCGATCGTGAGCGGACTGGAAATCCTGACGATCCGATTCGTTCTTCTGTGCATCGGCGTGTGCGCGGAGTTTCCGAGCGAGCTTCTCCATCGGCTCGCTGAGCGGGTTATCCACCAGGTTCGGATGATGAACCCGGCCGTTGCGAGATTTCGTTTGGTCGAACCAGTCCAGCACGTCGGCAAACAGGTTGCTGGAGGCATGCCGGCACTGCTCGACTTGCGATTGCAGGCCTTGGAGGTCATGCGCGACGAGCAAACCCTTTTGTTGTCGATCGTTGTAGAGTCGGTCGAATAGATAATCGAACTGGCCGCTGGTTAGGCGGATACCGAGATGATCGCCCGCGACCGCTTCGATGGTATGACATTCATCGAGGATGACGACATCGTAATCGGGCAACAGTGAAAACCCTTGCCGCCGCATCGCCATGTCGGTGAACAGCATGGCATGGTTGACGATCATGACCTGGGCGTTCTGGGCACGCCGTCGGGCACGAAAGTAGAAACAGTTCTTGAACTCGGGACATTTGCTGCGGAGGCAATTTCCCGTATCGCTACGGACCTCGTCCCAAACCGCACCGTCGGGTTTGACCGGCAGCGTGGCGAGCGATCCGTCACCGGTCGTCTTGGACCAGGTTTGCACGCTGCGGAGTTGCTGCATCTGGAAGTCATTGGCCAACAACGAAGTTGATTTAGCAACGGCGCGTTGCATGCGGCGGAGGGATAGATAGTTGCCACGGCCTTTGACGAGGACAGCCGAAAATTCGCGTGGGATCACGCTGGCTAGCAGCGGCACATCCTTGCCCACGAGTTGTTCTTGCAGGCTGATCGTGTGCGTGGAGATCAGGACGCGGCGACGTTTGGGTGGATCGCCGGGTTGTTTGGCTTTCTCAGGATTGACCGTGTCGTCGAGTTCGTCGTCATCGAGTCTTTCACCGGCGGCCAGTGACTTGCCATCGGGTTGTGACTTGCCATCGGGTTGTGACTTGCCATCGGACTGTTTCGCGTCAGCCGCCTTGGCAGCTTCGTTTTGGTTGGCGGTCGCGTGCAGGATCGCGGGGACGAGGTAGGCGAAACTTTTGCCGGTGCCCGTACCCGCTTCGACGACCAAATGTTCTTTCGCAGCGATCGCCGCCGCGACCTCGCGCGCCATCGCGAGCTGTTGCTCACGAGGTTCGTAGTTATTGAGCCGGCGGCTGATGCTGCCGCCGGGACCGAGGATCGCATCGACATCGAGATCCGGGGTATTCGGAGGCGTGTTCGATGGGGGATTCGGCGGTGAGTTCATGAAATGGAACCTTCGGCAGCACCGGAGGCGACATCGCCTGAGTGATTGGCTTCCGCATCGTCGGTGGTCAACGTGCGATCGTAAATGCGGTGCGTCTTCGAGCAGGTTGCCCCACCACGCTGGATCGTGCCTCGGGAGAGTTGATTGCTTTCGAGCACCCACGAGAATTCGCCCATTTGGATACCGAAATCAATCGCGGCCGGCACGATCGGGTACAGCGTGACCAGACCAAGTCCCCATTTCTGATATTCCGGCAACACGTTCGCGCTGACCATCCGCAGTCGCGTGAGTTTTTTGCGACCCATGAGCAAGTGCAGCCATCCCAACGGCAACAGTTTTCCGCCGATGCGGCGGATGATCGGGTTGTAGTCGAGCAAGCCGAATCCGGCACCGACCGGTTTCCCATCGATCTCCGCGATGCTGGTCAGCTTGGGGATCAGCAATTGTTTCAATCCGTTGCCTTGCTCGTCGACTTCGGCTTCGCTCATGGGCACGTAGCCCCAGGTTTGCTTGAGCGATTGATTATAGATCTCTAGGAAGATCCGCACATCTTCTTGAAAATGAGAGCGTCGGATCGGACGGGTTGACGTCTTAAAGCGTTTCTGTGCCTCTTCGATGATAAACATCAATTTGGGATCGAGATCGTTGAGGATGTCGATGCTCACCTCGTAACTGAACACGTCTTGCACCTTCTCAAATCCCGCGGCGTGGATCAGTGCTTCGTAGTACGCATGGTTGTAGGTGATCAAGAACGTCGGCGGCGTATCAAATCCCTCGACGAGCAGACCGACTTCATAGTTCAGGCTCGGATGAATGGGGCCGCGGGCGATCGTCATGCCGCGCCGGGTGAGCCAATCGCAGGCGGTGTCCAGCAGCACGCGCGCGGCTTCGGGGTCATTCTCGCACTCGAAAAAACCGAAAAAGCCGACTTTGTCGTTGTGTGTTCGGTTATGGGCATGATTGACGCATGCAAGAACGCGACCGACCACTTTATCGTCGCGCAGGACCAAAAACGTCTGACCTTCGGAATCTAGCCAAAAAGGGTGCGGCTTGAACCCGACGAGTTTCTTCCGCTCGCTCCATAGCGGGGGAACCCAATTGGGGTCATCGCGATATAAACGTCGTTCGAGTTCGAGAAACGCTTTTTGATCGCGACGATTCTCGACCGGGCGGCAGGTGACCTCCGACATGATGGGATTGATTTCGCTCAAGCGGGTATGGAAAGGGGGAAGCTTGTCCTTATTGTCGACCGACGGCTCTGTCCGTCGGAAGTTGGTTGTAGCAGCTCGGACGGGCGGAGCCGTCCGGCTACGATGTCTGTCAGCTCGGACGGGCGGAGCCGTCCGGCTACGATGGGAACTAGAATAACAAACCGAACTCGATCAGCCCATTGCGTTGTCAGAAAGGACGCCCCCGTTGGAAATTCTCCGCAGCAGCCAAAATGCGACCATTCGCCGTCTGGTGGGTTTGCGTAATAACCGCCGCCGCCGTGCCGCTGGAGTGATTCTAGTCGATGGGGTGCGAGAAACGCGGCGGGCGGCCGAAGCGGGCCTGGTGTTACGTGGTTTTTTTGAACAAGTCGATGCGGCCGGTCGCGCGGTCGCGGACGGGCCTGATTGGCGGTTCCTGCGCAGTCACGCGGTCGAGGCGGGCGTTTATCGCGGCGTCGTTGGCGAGTTGTTTTCGAAGGTGTGTTACGGCGAAGCGGCGAATCGCTGCGTCGCCGAGTTTGAGGCCCCGAGGGGCCGGATCAAGGATTTACCACCGCTCGCACCGGGATTGATCTTGGTCCTCGACGGAGTGGAAAAGCCGGGCAACGTGGGGGCGGTGTTCCGTACCGCCGATGCGGCGGGGGTGTCCGCAGTCCTGCTGAGCGATTGCCCGAGTGATCGTTTCAATGCCAATGCGATTCGCGGGTCGCTCGGGGCCGTGTTCACGGTGCCCTCGGCGTCCGGCAACCAAGCGGAGATTTCCAGGTTTCTTGCGGGTGAAGTCGATGAGGTGTTCGCCATGCGCGTCGAAGGCTCCGAGTCGCTCTATGACGTGAACTTACGCCCGTTAGGTCCACGTGGTCGGATCGCGGTGGTGTTGGGAAGTGAAGCGGACGGGTTGGGAGAGCGGTGGCGGACGTGGCCCCAATCGGGCGACGCTGACGAGGGGGAAGCTACGGAGTGTTCGATTGGCGGCATTCATCTGCCGATGGCGGGACGCGTCGACAGCCTGAATATCTCCGTCTCCGCAGCCGTGGTCGCATTTGAGGCGGTCAGGCAGCGGCGCAATCACTAGGAAATGTACCGCTGCGAAGGTCGTTTCATACCGAACCATTGCGACATCTGGAAAAATCGCTAACGTCGGCGCGAGCAGCCGACGATACAGAGATTGTCTGACGCTGCCAAAGTGAGAAACGAGGCGTGTCGGCGCGGGAAATGTGCCATGGGGGTGCATGGACCCAGTGGTCATGCGTGGAAGGATTCCGTGATGGATAGAGACAAACGCCGAGAACGCCGTCGAGATCGGTGGGGGTCTCCGCAGCGAGTGCGGCTTGCGAGTTCGCTCGGTGCAAACTGTCTCAAACTGGGAGCCGGTGTATCGTTTTGTGCCATGTCTTGTGGGTTGATGGACGGATTTGCGGCAGCCGCAGATGGGCAGAACTGCGTCGATCCAGGCGTCGATCGTCCGGCATCGGAGATCCGCCTTAAATCGATCGGTGCGGCCATCTCGTTGACGCCCATCGGCCAAGCTGCCGACGCCACTCCGATTGCAGAAATCTCGCGACCGCACCCATCCAAGATCCAGCTCGATCCGATGATCGGAGACGCCAATGAGGTGCTCGATCTGCCGGTGTTCGCGGGCGTGGACACGGAAGTAAACGTAGCAAAAGTCGTGGACGAAGACGCCTCGCTCGGCAGCGACACGAGTGTGAGCGACACGCTGCGTCCCTGCCAAAAACCAGAGTTTTGCGACAACGATTCGGATGAGCCTCTTTGCGAGCCGTCCGGCCACGCCAACCATCCACGCATCCTGTCGATGCGGTTGCTTGACCAGGATGCGAGTACGGACCATCTCAATCTGAAGATTACCAGCGACGAGTCCACCGCCGACGATTCGTCTCTCCCGCTCGCGAAGGTGACGAAATCGCTGGTCGAGCTGCCGCCGAGCATTCTCGAACCACCGAGCCTTCCTGGGCCATCGCCAGAGAGCGACGCGGGATGGGAAGTCGAACGAGCGATTTCGTTCTCGTTCAGTGATGCGTCGAGTGATCTCGCCGCGGATGCTGAAGAGAACGCGAATTTGCCTCTGCTGCCGGTCCCCAATCGCCAGTGGGTGGCAGCGGAGTCCATGGCATCGCTCAGTGACAAAAACACTGACACGAACACTGACACGAACGCCAATCAACGCCGGCATCCTGCCGAAGTAGCGGCCCCGCCGACGATCTCGGTGGCGCGTGTGGAACGTTTGAGTACGCATCACCCGGAAGTAACCGTGCCCACGAAACTCGCGGGATACGTGCGGCCATCCCAGTCGGCCCCTCGACATCAGAGCGGCGTGACCAGAACGATGGATTCCATCGCGCTGATGATGAACAAAATCCAAAAGCAATATCCAGACGCTCAAGTAGTTTTGGCGCATTCGGATAACCGTTTGGTCGTACGTGGCAATTGCCGCGACCGCAAGCAGGCAACCGCGATCATTCGTTTGATTCGCAGCCGACATTTGATTCCAGTGGACGACCATTTGGTCATCCGCTAACAGTAAAAACGCACAATCAATCGTTCACACGTTGCCGGTCAATCGACCGTCAATCCATGTCTCGAGGATCGACCATGAACATTCCCCGGATTCCGCGCACCCCAAAATACCTCGGTGAGTCGATTCGTTGCTCCCGCATGGGCGTGGCCGTCGGCATCGCAACGCTCACATGGTCGCTGAGCGGAAGCGTCGCCAACGCGCAGCAACATCGAACACTGCAACACGACGGCCGCTCTTTCGAGGTTGTCCCCGCCTCGGAGATGGCGAGCGTGTTTGAAGCATCCGATGGCGAGACGGTCGTCTCGGCATTCGACCGAAACTTTCCGCTCGTTCAGGGCAGCCAGCTCTCCGACGGCCAATACGTGGCCAACTCGCGTGGTAGCGGCTCGTGCAGCGGTGCCGCCCATGGCGGAGGTGGTTTGCACGGTGGTGGCTTGCTTGGCCATCGTGGGAAGAACTGCGGTGGTCCGTGTACCGATTGCCAGCCATTTTACTATGGACGTGTCGAAGCCGTTTACATGCACCGCAACGAACTGGATAACTTCACTCGCTCGCGAACGCCTGGACTCTTGCTCGACGATCCTAACTTTGAAGCCGCCCCACGGGTCACGATCGGCACCGCGCCGGACTGCGTCAGCGGCTTTGAGGCGAGCTTCGTTGGACCACTGAACTTCGACACCAGCCGAAGCGTAGTAGGGAAATCAGGGCAAACACTGCTGACGCAGCGAATTGTGATACCTCCCAGCGTTGGTCCGCCACCAACCCCCGGCATCCAGGCCGATGGTATCTTTAGCTTGTACCCTGATCCTGCGAGTGCAGACGCCACCCAGTTCCAGCGTTATCGCTCGAATTACTGGAGCGTCGAAGCCAGCAAGACGTCCCTGGCGTGGGACATTGCCAAACTGTTGATTGGTCCACGTTACATTCGCTTTGACGAGCAATATGACCTTATCGGATCCGACCCAACCGCCGGGCATAGCGGGGCGATCTATTCCCGGTCCACAAACGATCTATTCGGATTGCAAGTTGGTGCGGATATCTTCAGTCCCATCTGTCAATCGACTTCGGCGTATTTCCGTGGGCGTGCTGGTGGCTACTACAACCACTCTGGATCGACAGCGCTCGTGACGCAGGATGCCGCAGTCCTCTATGGCGTTCGCGACAACCGCGATGGTTTCGCCGCGATGTTTGAAATTGGTGGCGGTTTGCAGTATCAAATCAGCGAAATGTTCTCGATCCAAGGTGGTGGCGAGTTGTGGTATCTCACCCGAGTCGCCACCGCTTCTGATCAAGTTCCTTCCTTGGTCGGCGATAACGTGCCGCACGCTGGAACAAGTGCCAGCGACGATGTGTTCTTCGCCGGTTTCAACGTCGGTGCCACGATGAAGTACTGAGCTGATTTGAGAGTCGCGGAGCGACGGCAGCATCTAGCTGGGGCGTGAGCCCCAGGAAAAACGAACAAGAACCGATCGAAAGCCCCAGAGGGGCGACAGCGACGCGAGCATTTCGTTATCTGCCGCCCCTCCGGGGCTTTGAGGTGTCGTTGTGTACCTGAACCTGGGGCTGACGCCCCAGGCTAAACGCTGCCGTGCCTCCGGCACTCCAAAACGACGCTGCGTTCAGAACCAACTCGCACGATTATGAAAGGCTAGCTGCCGAACGCGTCCGCCACGGCTTGGTTGACGATCTCGCCGTGATGGATATTCAGTGCTGAGGCCAGCTCACGATCGTTCGGCTGGGACGTGTTGCCTTGCCCGGCCAAGCGCACGACGTACGCGAGGGTGGCGTTGCAGAGTGCGTACGTGCTCGTACGACTGACCGCCCCTGGGATGTTGGCGACGCAGTAGTGGACGACATCGTCGACGATGAACGTCGGCTCGTGATGCGTGGTCGGACGGCTCGTCGCGATGCAGCCGCCTTGATCGACCGCGACGTCAACGATCACGCTGCCCGCCTTCATGAGTTTGAGGTCATCGGCGCGAACGAGTTGCGGTGCTTTTCCCCCGGGAACCAAAACGGCACCGACCACTAGATCGGCACGTTGGATTTCATCCAAGATCGTATGCCGATCACTGAACAGCGTGTTCACGTTGGCGGGCATGATCTCATCGAGGAATCGCAAGCGATCAAGATTCACATCGAGGATCGACACGTTGGCTTGGAAGCCCGCTGCGATCCGGGCCGCATTGGCACCGACGACACCGCCGCCGAGAATCGTGATGTGTGCCGGTGCAACTCCTGGTACGCCACCGAGTAAGATGCCTCGTCCCATCTGTGGCTTCTCGAGACACTTCGCTCCTTCTTGAATGCTCATCCGGCCGGCGACTTCGCTCATCGGTGTCAGCAGCGGCAATCGATCTTTGTTGTCGCGCAGGGTTTCGTACGCGTAGCAGGATGATCCCGAGGCAACCATTGCCTCCGTCAACGATTGACTGGCGGCAAAGTGAAAAAACGTGAACACAATTTGCTCGGGACGAATCAATTCGAATTCGGATGGTTGCGGTTCCTTGACCTTGACGATCATTTCAGCGGCCGCGAACAGCTCCGCGGCCGTCTCGACAATCGTCGCTCCGGCGACTTGGAAATCCTCGTCGGTGATCCCCGATCCCGACCCCGCTCCGGACTGGATCAGCACCTCGTGTCCACGTTTGGTGAGTTCCTCCGCGCCAACGGGCAACATGGCAATACGGTATTCATCGGATTTTACTTCGGTCGGAACGCCAATTCGCATGATGGGCCTGAGATTGGAAGGAGTTGATGGAGATGAATGTGTAGTTTTATTGTAGATGATTGTGAAGAGACTTCACCCTCCCCAGGCGAAGCCAGGGGAGGGTCGGACCGAGCGAAGCAAGGTTCGGGGAGGGGCGACTACGCTGGATTGGGACCTCTGGTTGTGCGCTCGGACTTCCCCGGAATTCTTGCTGAAGGCTCGATTTCCGACCCTTCCCAGCTTCGCTCGGGAGGGTGAAGTAAGAGCTGCCCATCGATGCAATCAAACTTGCACGACCTCGTGCGGTAGTGGTGATACAATCAAACGTGTCTGGACGATGCACCGACATGGAATGTGAAACATCGTCCAGTGGGCAAGGTCGATGAACAACTTGAAGGAGCGAGCGCAATGGAAGATCAACCGAATCTCGAATCAGCGAAGAAGTTTCGTCGCGACCGACGCAAAAACAAAACGCGGTCCGAAGGATTGCTATGGAGTGTATTGCGCGCCAAGCAGTTGTGTGAACTAAAATTTCGTCGCGAGCATTCGATCGATCCTTGGATTGTTGATTTCGCTTGTGTCGCCAAAATGCTGGTTGTCGAGATCGATGGTGGATACCACGAAGCAACCAGCGAAAGCGATTTGCGCCGTCAACGAGATTTGGAACAGCGTGGGTGGAAAGTCTTGCGGTTTACGGACAAAAATGTGGAGCAGGATTGCGAATCGGTTTGCCGCGCGATTGCGAAGGAGCTCGGTTTACAATATTCGTTAATAAAACGCGCAACAACCGGTTCAGGTGTGAAGACAAGTGCTCGCCCTCCCCGGAATTCTCGCTGAACGCTCGAATCCCGACCCTCCCCAGCTTCGCTCGGGAGGGTGAAGTTGCTCGTTTGTTCACGAGCGAACAAAATTAAGCTACTTCCACTTAGGACCACCGACCTGCTCCATCGCCTGACGTCTGCGAACGATCACCCGCTTCGCGGTGACGGTGATTACGTGCTGTACTGGATGATCGCGCAGCGACGATTGAAGTATAATTTTGCTCTCGACTACGCGATCGAGCGGGCGATCGAATTCAAACGACCCCTGTTGATTTTTGAACCGCTGCGGATTCGATATCAATGGGCGAGTGATCGGCTGCACCGATTCGTGATCGAGGGCATGCGCGACAATGCCGCCGCAGCCGATGGACTCGGTGTGACCTACTATCCCTACGTCGAGCCCAAACCGGGCGATGGAACTCCGCTGCTGCATCGGTTGGCGGCCCGGGCGTGCACGGTGGTCACCGATGAGTATCCGTGTTTCTTTTTGCCAAGGATGATTGACGCGGTGAAAGAGCGTGTTCCCGCGAGATTGGAACTGGTTGATGGCAATGGCATTTTGCCGCTGCGTCGGGCGGAGAAGACGTACACGGTCGCGCACAGCTACCGCCGGTACATGCAGAAAAACGTGCTCGATGAACTGCAGCGGACTCCCGTGGCGACTCCCCTGCCCTGCCCCGCCCTGCCCCGATCTGACCGCAATCTGATTGGGAACAAAATTCTCAAGCGATGGCCCGCCGCCGATTTTGATGACTTGCTCGACGGCGACGGCATCGCGCAGCTTGCGATTGATCACGGCGTATTGCCCTCGCCCACGTGTCCAGGCGGGAGCGTCGAAGCGACGCGACGGTTAACTGATTTCCTCGATCGCAAACTCGCGCGGTATGATGATGATCGCAACCAACCCGATGAGGACGCGACCTCTGGCCTCAGCCAGCACCTCCATTTCGGTCATATTTCAGCCCACGAGATTGTCTTGAAGCTGCTTGAGCGTGAAGCTTGGACGGCTGAGCAAGCGTCGACGCCCAATGGCAAGAATCATGATTTCTGGAACGTCAGTGCACCTGCCGAAGGGTTTTTGGACCAAGTGCTGACGTGGCGTGAAATTGGGTTCAACTGGTCATTCATGAACCCGGACACTTACGATACGCTCGAGTCATTGCCGAATTGGGCTCAAAAAACACTCCAAGAGCACGCGGACGACGAACGGCCCCATCTGTATACGCTCGAGGAGTTTGAGAACGCTCGCACGCATGACGAACTGTGGAACGCGGCGCAGACCGAGATTGTTCGCACCGGCATGATGCATAACTACATGCGTATGTTGTGGGGAAAGAAAATACTGCACTGGACTCGCTCACCCCAGGAAGCACTTGAGGTGATGATTCATTTGAACAACAAATACGGTCTCGATGGTCGAGATCCAAACTCGTACTGCGGAATTTTGTGGGTGCTCGGTCGCACGGATCGGGCGTGGGGTCCCAAGCGACCCGTCTTTGGCAGTGTCCGGTACATGACCAGCGACAGTGCCCGCAAGAAACTCCGACTCAACAACTACCTCCAGAAATTCAGCTCGGAGTAACCCGCGATGAAGTCGTCTACGTCGATACCTCTTGCCGATGCCCAGAAATTGAACTGGCCCTCGTTTTCGGTGGCCCAGTCGCGTGACGTTGATCGTTTGGCGATCAAGGGTTTCGGCATTCCCGGCATCGAGTTGATGCGAAACGCGGGTGGTGCCTGTGCCGAGCGGCTCCTGTGGGAGCTCCCCGAGTCCTCGCCTACGACGATGATTTTGACGGGCGCGGGCAATAATGGAGGTGACGGCTATGTGATCGCCAGACGTCTTGCTGAATCGCACCGCCGGGTGGTCGTCGTTTCATTGGTGCCGGTGTCGAAACTTTCGGGAGACGCTCGAGTCAGCCATGATGATGCGGTCGCCGTGGGGGTGCCGATCGAGCAGGCATGCGCCGCGGAGATCGTTGCGAAAATGAAGGGGCACGACGTGATGATCGTCGATTGTTTGTTGGGCCCAGGTTCTCAGGGTGCACCTCGGAGCCCGTTTGCCGAAGCGATCCGCGCGGCCAACAAAAACGCGGGA
>JBDNIG010000560.1:0-2849 GCA_041688415.1 Rhodopirellula sp.
AACTTCGAAGACGGTGCCGACCACCAGCCTTGAGCGGATTGGAACGACATTCATGAGCACTGCAAAAACCCAGCGCGCTGGCAAAGAACGGATCGAATCCCTCGGTATCCCCAAGCCGAAGTGGGCGACGTGGTGGAATAAAAGCAACAAGAGCAATCTCGCGATTCGCTATGCGCTCGCGATCGTCGCGGCCGGCGCGTTGCTGTTGCTCTGCCGCACCTGGCAACCGGCCTTCGCATACCGGCTCGGGGCCATTCCGGCGCGAGACATGTTGACTCGTGTGACCTTTCAGATCCCCGATCGGGTCGCCACCGACGACCAGCGCGAACGCAAACGGCGCGAGGTGCTGACGCTTTATCGAAACGATCCCAATCGGCTCGACCAACTCCGCGAGGCACTCCGCAACCAGTTGTTCTCCATCCTCGGCGCGTCTTCGTACGAGCAACTCGGCGACAAAGAACAAGCGGTGCTGAAGGATTTTCGTGCGGGCAGCGACGCGTCGTCGCCCGGTGCTGTTGCTCCCGACGAAGCCGCCGAGGGCGAGCAACCGTCCGCTGGCCAATCACCGGCCGAACCATTCGCACTGCTCAAGCGAGTCTTTCGTAAGGATCTCGAACTGAAGGAGCTTGACGCGGCCCTGGATGTTTCAACGAAAGACCTGTACGCCAATGGAGTTCTGCAAGCCCCGCAGCACTCACCCGAACAGGGTTCCCAGCGGATGATTCGTGTTTTCGAAGGCACAAAGGCGGACAATGCCGTGCCCGTTGAACTGAGCAAGGTGCGGATCGCGGAATCCGCCCGCGAGCTCAATACGCAGCTCAAGGATCAATTTCGCACGCGTTTTCCAAGGAAAGAGGGTGAAACTGATGAGGGGCAGCTCGCCGCCGAAATGATCGGGAACTGGTTGCGCGACAAGCTGCCCGAGTACGAAACATTGACTTATGATGACGAGCTCAGTCAGGTCGCTCGGGAGAAAGCAGCCGATGCCGTCGAAACCGTGCAGATGACATTTTATTCGGGCCAATCCAAACTCGCCGACGCCGACAAACCGCTCTCGGGCCGAGAGCTCTCGCACCTGCGCAGCGAATGGTCCACGCTGGTCGAGAACATGCCGCTGTATGATCAGATCGCACGCGTCTTGGCCTATGCCGGAATGATCGTTGCGCTGTACCTGCTATGTGGGTCATACCTCTGGTTTGTCGACGATCGCACGATTCTGACGGATCCCCGAAAACTGACCAAGTTACTTGCCCTCGCGGTCGCAACCATCGTCCTGAGTTACTACGCATCGCGTGATGACTGGCGTGCCGAACTCGTGCCGCTCGTGCTCGCGTCGATTACCGCGGCAGTTGTCTACGGTCGCGACTTCGCGTTGTTATTGATGTCCGCGGCGAGTCTGAGCGTGACGTTGCTACTGGGTGCCGATCTTTCCAACTTTGTCGTGATGATAGCCGCGTGCACTTCCTGTACGCTGTTGACCGGCCGCATTCACAGTCGCACGCACTTGATCACCGTGGCGATTTTGTCCGCTGTCATTACGATGCTAACCACGATCGGAGTTGGCATCGTGGCTGGGCAAACTCTGTCCTCGGGTGGTCCCGGAGAGTCGCTCGAGCCATTGTTTCTGGGTGGCCCTTTGCACCTCGTCTTGACCGGTTTGATAAGCGAAGCGGGCTGGGCGGGGCTGAGTATTGTCGTTTCGGCCCTCGCGATGACGGGTTTGCTGCCGCTGGTCGAGAAAGGCTTCGGCGTGCAAACCGATCTATCGTTGTTGGAACTCAGCGACGCCAGTCACCCGCTGCTGCGGCGATTGGCTCAGCGCGCACCGGGCACCTATAACCATTCAATCAACGTTGCGTCGATCGCTGAGTCAGCCGCCGATGCGATCGGTGCCAACGGATTGCTCGTCCGCGTGGGAGCCTATTTCCATGACATTGGCAAGATGTTTAAGCCCGAGTACTTTATCGAGAACCAGAGTGCCGGGATCAATCAACACGATTCGTTGCAACCGGCAATGAGCACGCTCGTCATTATCGCGCACGTGAAAGACGGAGCCGATCTCGCCCGCAATCACCACCTTCCCAAACCCATCATCGATTTCATCTTACAGCACCACGGCACCACCCTGGTAGAATACTTTTACCGCGAAGCGGCGCGGCGAAGTGAAGAGGATCCCAACCGTGAATCGGTCAGCGACAAAGACTTTCGTTACCCCGGTCCAAAGCCGCAAACGCTCGAAGCCGCCGTGCTGATGCTCGCCGACACGGTCGAAAGCGCGTCGCGCACTCTGGTCGACCCCACGCCAGCCCGAATATCCAACCTCGTCGAAGCGATTGCCCAAAAGAAAGTCGCCGATGGACAATTTGATGAATGCGGTTTGACGTTCTCGCAACTTTATCGGGTTCGGCAAAGTTTGGTCAAGTCCTTAACGGCGATTTATCACGCCCGCGTTAAATATCCCGGTCAACAATCAGCATGAGCAACGCGACCAACCATGAATATCACTTGGCATGAGTGAAATCGAAATTACCATCGACTCTGACGTGCGTGACCGCGTGCGCGAGCACTCCACCGCCACGCATCCACTCGATCATCACACGATCGAAGCCGCCGTGCGGGCCGCCGCCTCAGTGGGCGAATGTCATGATTGCAGGGTAGGCGTTCGGGTAACCAACGACGCCGTCATCCACGAGATTAACCGTGAGTTTCTCAAGCATAATTACCCGACCGATGTGATCAGTTTCCCCTATACGTTGACGCCGCCAATCGTCGAAGGTGAATTGATCGTCAGCATCGATACGGCGGCCGTGCAGGCTGCCCAAGCGGATTGGTCAATCGCCGAGGAACTC
>JBDNIG010000561.1:0-6424 GCA_041688415.1 Rhodopirellula sp.
AGAAAGTAAATCACCGTCATGCTCACCGACATCGCAAAATTTCATCGCCAATTTAAGTTGGGATGCCGCCGCGTGCGCGGACGCGAAACATCGAAATTTCTGAAAAAGCAACGGGGGCGTTCGCTTGATTAAGGACTAGATGGAAGGTGCGACATACGAAAGCCCGCTTGCACCGACGGCAACCACTGGCGAGTTACACTCTACCAGTATAACACGAACGCCACTATCGAATTTCACTGACGAGCCCGTGGTTTGATTCCGATCCCCAACACAGAACAGCCACGACGCGGAACCCTGGGTGCCCGTTGCGAGATCCGATCCTTCGCTACAATGAGAATCAACTGACGCTGAGTCCAAACGAGAAAAGTGAATCGTTTTCATTTGAGGGTACCGGATTCTATTGGCAGCAAAGTGTTTTTGGCGGACGTGGTGTTCGCGCCAAAGCTGGCGTGATTCCATTTCATGACCGGCTGTTGCGTTCGCTGGAAGTCAAACAATATGTCGAAAGCAACCTTTCATATCAGTTTCGTCAGCCAGACTTGGGCCAACGCACATTTAAACTACGGGAACTTCCGAATATGAGAATAATGATAGCCACTTCGACATTCTTTCTTGCCATCGTTGCGTTCAGTTCAAACGCAATGTGCGAAACGGCGATGCCTACGATTTCGAATGGCGTTTTTCGACTAGGGTTTGATTCAAGTACGGGCAGCATCTCACGAATCACCGATGTGGTCAGGGGACGCGAGCTGCTCGATTCAGAATCCGCCACGCCACTATGGTTGATTAATTTTGTCGATGGCACGGTGATTCGACCCGGGGAAGCGAACGGGTTCACTTGGAAGCCCGAAAACAACTCCTCGCGAGAACTGATCTTGAAATGGAGTGATTTCGACCGACCCGACGCACCGGAATTAGCTGTCGTCGCCACAGTCATTCTGGATGCTCACGAAGCGGTGAGTCGGTGGCGAATTGAAGTCAATGGGCTAGGCGTGCGGAAAGTCAACAGCGTCTCCTATCCGCGGATTGGGTCGATCAAAGATCAAGGTGGAGATACCTTGGCGGTGCCACGGTGGATTGGCGAAAAGACGAAATTCGCTCGGCAACAGTTGAATTCGGCAGCCGGCAAAGGAAAGCGACGGCAGTGGGGCTATCCCGGCATATTGTCGATGCAGTTCATCACGTTCTACGCTGACGATGGTGCGGGGTTGCTCCTGTCTACCAACGACACGCAACTGTTGCGAAAACAATTCGCTGCATTCGGCGACGGCGCGGGCGGCGTCGGGCTAGAGACGGTTCATCTCGTGGCAATTGACGAAGAAAAGGTAGAACGATATGAGCCGCCCTACGAAGTCCAACTACGCCTATTTGACGGGGATTGGTACACTGCCGCAGATCACTATCGGAACTGGGCCAACAAGCAGTGGTGGGTGAGAGACAGCCGGGTTCGGCGCGGTGAAACGCCGTCGTGGGTACGCGATACGGGCATTTGGGTTTGGAATCGAGGACGGTCGCCAGGTGTCGTTGGGCCCGCGATCGCTCTCCAAGAACGGACCCAACTGCCGGTGAGTGTGTTCTGGCATTGGTGGCATGGCTGCGCCTATGACGTCGGTTTTCCGGAATATTTGCCGCCTCGGGAAGGGACACGGGCGTTTCGTGCAGCAGTAGCCGATGCAGAGTCGCACGATATTCACTCGATCGTGTACATGAATCAGCGGTTGTGGGGGATGACTACGAAGAGCTGGGCCGATCGCAATGCGGCCGAGTTCGCAGTAAAGCAGCCTGACGGCACGATTCGCCCAGAAGTCTATAACACATTCGTCAAGGCGACATGCGCGTCGATGTGTATCGCGACACCCTTTTGGCGGGAGACGTACGCCGAATTAGCCGAGGCGGCCGTGTGCGACCTGGGAGTAGCAGGCATTTACATGGATCAAGCATGTTCGAGCTTGAGTTGTTATGACCCATCGCACGGACATCCACTCGGCGGAGGCGCCTATTGGATGAATGGATTCAAGACGTTGCAAGCAGATATTCGCGATCGGACGAAGGGGACTAAAGCCGTTGCGTTGGCGGGTGAAGGATGCGGAGAAGCATGGTTGCCCTATTTGGACATGATGCTCTCTTTGCAGGTGAGCTTGGAGCGGTATGACGGATCAGGACAGTGGGATCCGGTGCCGCTATTCAATGCGGTCTACCACGATTGCGCAATCCAGTTCGGCAATTACGCGTCGCTGACGCACCCTCCCTATGACGACCTGTGGCCAGCGGATACTGCTCCCAAGGAGCCGCTAGCACTACTAGACCAAAAGTTTGCAACACAGTTTCGACTGGAGCAGGCGCGATCTTTCGTCTGGGGGCAACAGCCGACGTTGGCTAATTTCCAGGAGGAACAATTGGGGCTTCGGGCAAACGAGATTGACTTCGTGGTGCGAATGGCGAAGCTGCGAATGGCCGCACTGATTTATTTGCGGGACGGAGTCTTCTTAAGGCCGCCCGAGATCAACGCTCCAATGGCGGATATACCTTCGAGCCGGCTCTCCATCTACGCTGGACAACATGGAGGGGTACAAGAATCAACGAAAACGGTTTCCCTGATGCTGGCAAATGCGTGGCTGGCACCCAACGGCGAGATAGGTATTGCAGTTGCAAACATCGCCGAAGGTCCCCTGCGGCTGAAAGTTGAGCTGACCCAAGACGAGTACCCACTACCTGAAAAAGGAGTCGTGTATCGTCGAACCCATCAGGGGCGTGAACGCCTAACGTCGTTTTCCGGCGGGTCAGTGGCACTTGACGAAGTTCTCGAGGGCGAAGGCCTACGGATGTATGAGATCGTCGGGGAATCAAACCAAGAATGACTGCAGTGGTAACCGTTCACGGCCTTCGGCTATGAACGACTTTCTCAATCTTAATCCAGAACGGCAACAGTTTGGACGCCTCGAATCGATGCATCAAGTCACGAATTTGAATTTTCAACCGAGCCCATTACTGGCCGCATGAAAATCAACAATACGCTGCCCGGTCGATCGACCGGGAATTGGCAACGAGCGTATGAGAATGGCTCACCCCCCGTTCCGGGTTGATGATTTGAGTAGGGTTTTGACGAGTGTTTCAAAAAGCGCCGTGCCGCGTTTGCGAGCGTTGTGAACGAATTCGAAGAACGCCAGATTCAACGGCAATCTCTCCTGTGAAATGCCTCGGTGTGGACGAAGCCAACTGCGAAGAAATCAAATGGGTCAAACCCAATACTGTTCGGCCCGAGAATTGCACTTAAAACATTTTCGTGGAAAGCTTTATTTTTTGCTGAGATTGGCACGGTAATTGCGCATGTCGACTAGCTCGTTACTTTCTCTGTCATCCTGACACGACGAGCCAAGCATGGGTGCGACTCCACCGATCCCTCAAACTCAACCAAGACAACTTCTTCGCCGACAAGCCCGCCAGATACTTCGAACAACGACGAACGAGCGTGCCGCTCTTATACGGTCCTCTGGAATGACGAAGTATCGACTCAGGATCAAGCTGCGCCTTCGTGAAAAAGCGGCGTGGCGATCTCGCGTTTCGGCTTTGAAGCAGAAGCAAGCACTCGAGAACCACATCGCACTTCAGCAGGCGGATGCTGGTAGCAAAGATGGCAAGAAACACGCGATTGAAAGCAAAGATGTCAAGGGTTTGAAGTACTTGGAACTCGTCGCCCCGCTGCTGGAGCGACTCCATGAAGACGGATGCACACGCGATACCGCAGGCAATCGCACACTTCATTTCGACCAGTATTGCATGCTGATTTTGCTCTACCTCTTCAATCCCGCGATCACGAGCCTCAGAGGACTCGATCAAGCAAGCACGCTGGATAAAGTCAAGAAGCAACTGGGCTGCTCCAGAGCGACGGCGTCTTCAATGAGTGAATCAGCAGGCATTTTCGATGCCGATCGACTGAAGGCCATTATTGCAGAACTTGGCGCAGAAGCTCACACGATTGGCCAACACAAATCACTCAAAGAGATCGACAAGACAATCACACTCGTTGACGGCTCGCTCGTCTCTGCAATGCCAAGCATTCTCGCGGCCTCGTTCTTCAAAGAAGACAATACAACCAAGTTGGTCAAGTGGCGTTTGCACACCCACTTTGAAGTTGACCGAGGTCTACCAATACGAATCGACGTTACACCGGACGCGGGCGGAGACTGCGATGAACGCGCAGTCATGGAACGAACTATCGAGAAGGACCGACTCTACGTGATGGACCGAGGCTATGCCAAGTTCTCACTTTTTAACATGATCGTAAAGGTGCACAGCAGCTACGTTTGCCGACTCCGCGATAACAGCGTTTATGAAGTTACTGAAACACGGGAATTGACTGACGCAGATCGAGCAGCGGGAGTCTTGAGCGACGAAATTGCTTCTCTGGGTAAGCAGACGAACAAGTCGCGAGTTCAGCCGGACCATCCAGTTCGATTGATCTGCGTCACGTGCTCGAAGCACACAAATCGATCGAAATACAAAGGAACCTCCACAGGGCCCAGTAGCAACGGTATCCTGATAATCGCGACCAACCTTCTCGACGTCCCCGCAGAAATCATCGACTTAATTTACTCCCAGCGGTGGCAAATCGAGATTTTTTTTAGGTTCTTCAAGCAATTTCTTGGTTGCTCACATCTGCTAAGTCATCGTCAAAATGGAATCGAGATTCAATCATACTGCGCGATCATCGCGTGCTTGCTGATGAATCTCTGGACCGGTGGCAAGGTTACCAAGCGGACATTTGAAATGATCTGCCACTAACTGAGTGGACTAGCAAGTGAAGAGGAGCTCGCAGCGCACTTCGCTAAACTCAAGGAGCGTGAAGAAAAACGGCGCAAGAAACAGGAGCAACGCGAAGCAGAAACATAGCCATCCTCGCCAGCATCCGATCCAATAGAGTCGCTCCCTCATTGGTGAGCTGTTGAGTACTGCGCTCCGATCGCCCCCAACGTTAATCATGCGACGCCGAACCGAGTTTCCAAGACAGGAGACACTATGTTCGCCGCATCTTCTACCTCAGCGCCTGCCTTATCATCACAAATGATAATGCAACTCCACAGCAGGCTTTCTGCATCACTGCCAGAAACAGTAGAGGCACTCTTTCGCCTGCCAAAATGGAGTGATCGTTTTTTTATTTCGTTAGTTGCCCCCCGCCCGATCAGATAAAAATCCGCCCATAGCAATTCGCGGGCCAAACACTATTGGGCCTGACCCATTAGATCGCTCCTCGCAGTCGGCCTCCAGCCGAAGAGTGTGGCGGGCATCCTGCCCACCAATGAACAAGGCCACCTTGCGGTGGCCTCGTTCAGCGTCGCTTTACTCCGGTGCAGAGTCTGATTTACTCACCTAAGAGACCTGACCCATTAGACGGTTCCGATCAACGTTGGTTGACCAAAGGCGGTCGTTTGTTTGACCTGCAACGGGGCTGGCTGATCTGGACGGACGGCTTCCACGGTCTCAAGCCGGTCATGCGTCAGGTCGTCAATGACAAGATAGTGGCGATCGGTAGACAGTCCGGTACCGATGGAATTCGATTGGTCGTGGGCGTGACCGATGCGGTCAATCCCACCGCCGTCGATCGCATCTCGACCATCACCGAAGACGAGTTATATATCTTGCGGCCAGGTATTCACGTGCGAATCGAAGCTTCTGCTAAAAATCCGCAGGTAATCGCTGGTATTCAACGTGCGATCGCCGCGGCCGGCTGGCAAGAGGATGCGAGCTCCGCGATTGTGATCAAGGCTTCCGCCCAGCGAGGAAAGACCGAAACACGCACCTTCAGCCAATCGCGGTTTGCTGGATTCGGTGGCACCCGAGATGGCAGTACCGAGCAAACGGTTTCGGCGACACCGTGGATGCAATCTGTCACGGTTTCCGATCACGAACAGACGCTGTGGAGCACTGGCAGCGGAGGCATGCCCGGCTTTCTAGCGATTCGCGAAGACGAGTCACCCGAAGCCGAGATCAGGAAATGCGAAGTAGAAAGCTACTCGTTGTTCAACACATTTGAGTTCCCTGGAAAGGTCATGGCCTCGAAGTGGAGCAACGGTTTCGGCACAACCTCCTTGACCCCCGACGGCTTCATCGACCAATCCGTTCAGTAATCACCACGGAAACAATGAATGTCGCGGATCGCTCCACGAGCTATCGCTCGGATCGCTGGAGACATCCATTCTATTGTTGTCGGATTTTCCGCCGTGGACGTGGTTACACGTCCTCCAAGCAGGATATTTAGGGCTCATCCGACGGAAGCGTACTTTTTTGGCTCATCCGACTAAAGCGTACTTTTTGAGTGCGTGGCCGTCATTGCGTCCAGCAGGGCAAGATGGATGGTGGATTTTCCCAGGCATCGCGGTGGCATCCAAAATGCTACGTCTCCGATTCAATAAATGCTGACGGCAGG
>JBDNIG010000562.1:0-3069 GCA_041688415.1 Rhodopirellula sp.
AATGCGCTCCGACAGTAAGAACATCTTTCAAGCGTCCAGCCAGCGATTCACTGTTGATCGGCTGCCCGATATGCGGACGGCCCGCGAGGATTCGGCATCAGCTTGTTGGCGAAGAAGTCGCGTGCGGCCACTGCCGTGGCATCTTTGTAGCGGCCGAACGAATGGATGAAAACAAATCCGCACGATCGACAACGACCGCCCAGCGATCAGAAGAGAAGGCGATGCTGCGACGTTCTATGACGACACAGCAATTGAGTGGCCAGGACCGGCTTCCTCAACCCAAGCAATATGGCCAGGCAAAGTCTCGCCCGATCGCTTTCGTCGTCGAACGTCGCGACGAAGTTTACGCCCGGTTGGCCGGTGACTTAATGGGAGCGGGTTATCGTGTCGTTCGCGCCATGTCCGCCACCGATGCCCTCAAGGCATGCTGCAAATATCGATCACGACTGGTGCTTGCGCAGCTAACGCTTCCGAATCAAACGGCATGGCAGTTGGCTCCCAAGTTGGCGATGCTCGATAGCGATATGCAGGTCGTTTTGTACGGCAATGAAATTGCAATCCATGACTACGCGATGGCCGATTTCCTAGGCATCGAGCAACTGATCGAGTACGGCGGTGACCTGTTTGGTCTTTCAACGCGGATTCGTCAGTGGATTGGAAGCAAGTCACCCGAGCAGGCTGAATCGACGTACCGCAGCGTGGCGTAAAGTCCCTCCCACCAAACAAACACAATCTATTTATCGAAGGAACGATTCCATGTTGATTCTGTCACGCAAAATGGGCGAGTCGATATGCTTGCCTGGAACGAACACAACGATCACGATTCATCGGACGTTGGGTGGTCGAGTCTCCTTGGCGGTCGACGCACCGCAGGAAGTTGCCATCGTGCGCGGCGAGCTAATGCCGCTGGAAGAAGACTCGCCAGCCCATTTTGGTTTCCTAGAACACCAAGTGGTAATGAAACCGCGTTGAAACGACTGGCCTGCCTAGTCTATCTCCGCCAACGGCGAAGACTCGCGACCAAATCGGCTGCCGCGACCCAAGCGACGAAGCCAATGAATAGTCCGACAATATCTTGGGCGAAACAGTCCCATCGCGGCGTGCGATGGGGCAACCAGAATTGGATCGCCTCGCTCCCAGCGGCAGAGAGAATTAGGACGATCGCTAACACGACGGGATGAACATGCCAGCGCGAGCCGCTGACCAGAAACGCCAAGCAAGCGAACAAACCGACGTGCAAACCGGGTTCGACGACGCGATATAGCGATACGAACGTCGGTGAGTCGATGAATTTCGTCGGGTTACCAATGAAGAGCAACACAACGGCAAGCAGCCCAACGTAGAGCCAACAACCCACGCGAGCCAACTTCGCCGCGCCGGAGATCATTCGCCGAGGTGGTTGATATCTGTATCTCATCGGCGACGGATCAGCGACCACAGCTTGAACGCACCCGAGGATGTATCACACCGCGCGGGCCCGCATAGCTTCTACGGTAGCTGGAATAGGCCGGAGCGTAACTGGAGTAGTAGTCGGGATAGTAACTGTCATAGCCAAAACCGCCATAGCCAATGCCACTGTATCCGACACCATAGTAGCTGCCACCGTGATCGTGGCCGTAACCACCGTGACCATAACCACCGTCGCCATGGCTGTAACTGCCGTGCCCGCCATAGCCGTGACCACCACCGATGTGACCACCACCATGCCCACCGCTAGCCAATGCGGGTGAGGAGAGAGTGATCGCGCCAGTCAACACTGCGAGGCCAGCCAGTATTTTCAACTCGGATACGTTCTCCATTTCAGTTCGTCTTCTGTAAAAAAAGGGGAGCCCCACACGCCTAAGCGTCTGAGGGCGTCTGGCAAGAAACATCATCTCACCATCGACACGGATTCCGTTTATTAGATGCGTGTTTCACATCATTTCTTCACGCAGTTTCGGGTTGAGTTCCGTCGTCTTCCGATTCTTTGGAAGACTGCACACGGCGTGAATACCACCATGCAAGGGGATACGCGGTGAGTCCGTGACAGAACACGCTTAGCATGACGGTTGCCATCGTCGCGACAAAGATTTCTTGGCGGCCCGCAATGCCGGATTCTATCAACATGACCAACGCAAAGACGATCGAGGCGATGCCGCGAGGCCCGAACCATCCGATGAACCAGCGTGTGTCTATTCGCGATTGAGTTCCTATAAAACTGACGCCGACCGACAAGATGCGAACCAGGGTTAAACTCAGGCTCGCGAAAGTAATGACACGCCAATTTAGATTGACGATGACATCGGGCAGGATGACCGCGCCGAAGACAAGAAACAAGACTAAACTCAACAATTGGCCCTCGGCTTCAGCAAACTCGTGGATCGCTTGGCGAACGCCCTTTGAAACGGTGCCAACTGCCAAACCGGCGCAAAATGCCGCGATAAATCCGTTGCCACCAACCAGTTCTGCGACACTATACGCAAGCAGGGCTAACGCGAGTGTGACCAAATCGAGAAATGAATGGCTGATCCATTGTCGACTCCGAGAAAGCTCGATCAACTTGCCACCGACATAGCCCATGGCGATGCCGACCAGTGGGCCCAAGATAACCTGCATCGCTGCGAACCCGATCCAATAGGATGACGATGCAGGGTGCTCGGCGGCTCGCGCAGCACACAAAAGCATCAGAAAGAGGGGCAAGCACAGTCCGTCATTCAGGCCGCTCTCGACACTGATGGCTTGGCGGATTCGCATGGGAACTGAGCGGTTCGTTACCACAGGATGTGCCAATGCGGCATCGGTTGGAGCGACTGCGGTCGCTAAGACGGCAGCCTGCCAACCACGCAGATCTGGAAAAAGGAACCAAGCAAGTATCGTTCCCAGCCCAATGCTGAGCGGCAAACCGATCATTAGCAGGCGAATCGGTAAAACGTGTTGACGTCGCAGCGATTTCACATCAAGGCGTGCGGCATCGGTGAACAAGACAACTGTCAACGCGAGTTCGGCCAGGATGTCGATGGCCGCGTTGTCAAGTTGAAAGTCAACGAGCCCGAGTCCACCCTCACCGATCACTGCACCGAACACGACGAA
>JBDNIG010000084.1:0-7230 GCA_041688415.1 Rhodopirellula sp.
CCAATTCGGCCTCGAAAATGGATGTAAAAAATGTGACAGCGGGCGTAACCAGATCCGGAAAACGCCCCCGGCACGAATGTCACCTCTGCTTTTCCGTATACTCAGAACGATCTATTCACACTGAAGCGAAAGAACAACATGACCAGCCTGGAACGCCGCGACTTTTTTTCCCTGCTCGGAATGGGCTTTGTAGCAGGGACGTTTCCAAATAATTTGCGAGGCGCCGAAGGGACTCTCAGCCGAACCTTCGTGAGCGAGCGAGGAGACGGGCGATCCTCCCAAACAGTCGGGCAGCTTCAATCACAGTTAAAACACTTACGGCCGAAGCTTGCGTTTGATTCCAGCATGACGGCTGACGATTTCACGACTTGGCGAGATTCGGTACGCAAGAAATTGCTGGAACTGATGTGCTTTCCAGAAAACATCCCCGTACAACCCGAACCCAAACAGCTCTGGGCAAAACAGCGTCACGGCTACGTGCTGCAAAAGTGGGAGGCGTATCCCGAACCCTATAGCGTTGTGCCTTTTTTAGCGCTGGTTCCCGACGGCGTCAGTTCGAATTCCCCATCGCCAGCGGTGATGTGTTTTCCTGGCTCAACTCACAGCAAGGAATCGTTGGCTGGTGAGCCAGAACTGGACACCGGAAAACCAGCGAAATGGAAACATTGGGAATCAAATAGGCAAGCTCTGCACTACGCCAGAAAAGGTATCGTGAGCATAGCGATTGACAATCCTGCGACCGGTGAATTAGCGAGCCCGCTTCAACCTCGCGGTCGAATGTCTGAATGCATGCTGTGGATGGGGAGAAATTATCTGGGATTGTCTGTCTTTCAAAAAGCCTGCATTTTGAAGTGGTTGAGCCAATGGTCCCTGATCGATTCGAAACGCATTGCAACGAGCGGACACTCGCTGGGGTCGAATCCTGCCGATGTGCTTGGCGTCCTGTATCCCGAACTTGTGAGCGCCGTGATTCACAACGACTTCGTATGCAATTGGCAGGAACGTGCGATTTCGCAAAATTTCCTGCCACCAGGGGACCATCACACGGTGCCCGGACTATTTCAATGGTTTGACCATACCGATATCGAAGCAGCATTGGCCCCTTGCCCCCTGCTGTTCACGGAAGGAGGTCGTACGAATCAGATCGACAAGATCCGTCAGGCCTACAAGTTGGTGGACGCCGAAAACCAAATCGAAGTGCATTACTACGCCAAATATGCAACGCCCGATCAACGGCCCCTCGATGGAAAAGAACTTCCAGTCGGGATTACGTCAGATGAGTACCTGGAGTATGCGAATGTGGACGTCGGCATGCATCGCTTCCGTCCAACGCGAGCAGTACCTTGGTTAGCGAAGGTGTTTGGCGTGGAATGAGATGCGTTGAAAATTGGCTGGTTGGAGGCTTAAACTGCGAGGTTACGTGTTGTTGCCGATGCGTCGAACCGTGCCGCGTCTCGGGAGTCGTCTATGAGTTCAGTTTCGCTTTGGCCGCTTTGAGCGATTTGCGTTCGGGGCGTTTTTTGTAGAACGGGTCGAGTGGATAGCAACCACTGACGAGTCCCTCGCGTGGCGCCGTCGTGCAATCGCTGAATGTACGGCAGACTTTCTTTCGCTGCCAATCACGGCCGGCAATCACGTCGGCGGGCAACTCGGGGTACGACAGCACCATCCGGCCGAGTCCGATTGAGTCGGCCATGTTTCTCTCGATCACCGCTTGGCTCACCTGCGGTAGGTAGTCTTGCAAATACGTGTAGCCCGAGCCGATGAAAACCATTCCGGGATGCTGTTGTTTTAGCTTAGCAACCGCTGCAATTTGCCGAGCGACGCCCGCGAGCGGATCCTCGGGCGGTTGATACCCGTCGCTCGGGGGAAAGAAAGCCGGACGCTGGATGTGCGGATTGTAATACGGACTGCCGGCAGTCGTGCACACCATACAGATGCCGATCTCGTGCATCAGCTCGATCAGACGCGACGGCTCAGTCAGGTCGACACCCGCGCCATCGGAGGTCGCCCCGAAGAGTTTGCTAGTTTCACTTTTCGGTTCAGGGATACCGATATTGTCGTCGCCGGGGTAGTAGGGCACAAAATCGAAAACGCTCAGCCGTACTCCAATGTTCATTTGCTTGGTCGCGCCGCGTATGCCAGCGACGATATCACGCAAGAACCGCGTGCGGTTTTCAAAACTACCGCCATAACGGCCGGGCCGGTCGACGGCGGCGAGTAGTTCGTGACCGAGGTAGCCGTGGCAGTGTTTGACGTCGACAAACGCGAACCCAGCCCGCTCCGCTGCCACCGCGGCCACGATAAAATCTTCGATCAAGCGGCTGAGTTCGTCGTCGGACAGGATTGCGGAGTCATCCGTCACGCCGACGCGGCGATCGAGCACGCGGTTGCGCTGCGGCACCCGTGGTTCGAGCTTCGTTTTTTCGTTGGGGCGGGCGTACCGTCCTGAATGCGTGAGCTGGATCCCGACCATCAAGTCGTCGGTGTAATCAAAATGCTCGTCATGGGCCGCGACGAGCAGTTCTCGCAGGTCGGCGATCTCGCTAAGGTTAGCCTCGTTGATCATCAATTGATTCGGATTGGCGCGTCCATCGCGCCGCACCGCGACCGCTTCGCCACCCCAGATCAACTTGGCTCCGCTGAGCCCAAAGTTCCGCCATCGCCGCCGAGTCAGCTCGGTCGGCTTGCCGTCCGCTGTCCCATCCCAGCCTTCCATCGGCAGAATGCTGAATCGATTCCCGATTCGCTGCCCATGAACCTTCAGAGGTTGGCCGAGCGGTGAATCAGGCCCGGCGGCTACTTCATCCGCCAAGGGCAGTTCGATCGCTGATTCTGATAGATAGCGTCGAAATGCCTCGCTACTCTTCAGGCTGGCGACGCGGGGATAGGTCATGGGCGTGGATACTAATCAAAAGGAGGCGAAAGAGGTTCGGGTTTAGCCGCTTCGCAACATGCTCAAGTAGATCACTTGGCCATCGCCTCCTTCTTATCCTGGCGGTTAACCAGGAACAACAGCACGGGGCTGGCGATGAAAATCGAGCTGTACGTACCCATTATCACGCCGACGACGAGGGCGAACGCGAAGGCGTGAATGCCGTCACCGCCGATCGCGTAGAGCAGCACCACCACGACCAGCGTTGTCATCGACGTCAGCAACGTCCGGCTGAGCGTATCGTTGATACTGGAGTTAATCATCTCGCGGGTCAGCCGCGGTGCCTTGCCCTTGGTTTCACGAATCCGGTCAAACACCACGATCGTGTCGTTGAGCGAGTACCCGACAATCGTGAGCAGCGCGGCAACCACCGTCAGCGAAATTTTAAACGGATCGATCAGTAGGAACCCGAATGAATTGGCGAGCCAGAAACTCACGGCGATCGCGCCGAGGGTGATGGTGACGTCGTGCAGGAGAGCAACGACGGCGGCAACGCCAAAAACGACGCGTTGGAAGCGGAACCAGATATAGCCGATGATGCATAACAGCGAAGCAAAGAGTGCTCCAATGGCGCGACCGATCATATCGCCCGCGACGCGGGAACCGACACTGCTGCTGCTGATCCAGACGGGATCGCTGCCGAGGTTCTGCTCAAGTTGCTTCATGACGGCGATCGCGTTGTCGCCCGAGAGCGGCAACTGGACTCGCCAGTCGGCGTAGGGCAATGCCGATCCGCTCGACCATTCTTCAGTATCCTTGCCACGCGGATGCAATCGGACCCCGCGTTCGTTCAGTGGAACACCCGCGGTTTTGGCGGCTTGTTTGAGCGCCGCCATCAAACCGTCTTCATTGAGCCCGGCGTCCTTCGAGCTGCCTTCAATCCCGAGCGAGATATCCGAGGTGCTATAGGCGTAACCGGACACCTCCACGTCACGCATCTCCGGCTCAGGCGACTGCGACGGCTCAGACGACGCGGCGGGTTCGACCGGAGCGTCAGCGGCTGGCCCCCCGGACTCATCCGCCCGCGACTGCTCGCTGGCGGTCGCTTCGCTCGCAGAATCGTCGTTTGCTTGGAATGCCGTCAGCATGACGCCATTGTCAGAGCGTTCGTATCGTGATTGATCGTCCGTGTTCGGCGCCGCAGCCGCACCGGTGGCTTCCGTGGCGGGTTGGTCCGCTTCGCCCTGCGTCCCCGTACCAAGATCCGCAGGGATGATATCGATTTTATAGGTCGACAAACCAACTGTTTGGTGTTTGGTGAATCCGTCGACAACGGCTCGCTTGAGCAGATCGACGTCGTCGACTGACGAGTCGACTTTGAAGACCGTTTTCTCAGTCGCACCTTCCATGCTGACACCGTTGACGGTGAACTGAATCTGCTCCTCATCGTTGTCGGCGAATGCTTCGGTCATGATCTGCCGAACTTCATCGGTCTCGGTGGGGGCGTCGACGCGGAACTGCACCGAGGATCCCCCGGCGAAGTCAATATCCAAAATCCCTTTGCCTCGTTCGTAAAGAGCTGCGAAACCGGCGACAACGAGGACGGCCGAAACCAACAGCATTCCCCGACCGATGCCCATGAAATTAATTTCTCCCCCGCCCGTCACCGCCGCGCGCATCGAGTTGACGGCGTCGGACATCGAAAGCGAAAGCCAACCGCGTCGTTCGGCCAAGTCAAAGAAAGTTCGCGAAACGTAGATCGCCGTGAACATGGAAAACACGATACCGAGGATCAACGTGACGGCGAAGCCGCGAATCTGGTCGGTGCCGATCGCATACAGCACGAAGGCGGTGATCAACGTCGTCAGGTTGGCGTCGACGATCGTCGTGGTGGCGCGGGCGAAACCATTGCGGATGGCCATCCGATCTTTGGCACCCTTCTTCAGTTCTTCGCGAATCCGTTCAAAAATCAATACGTTGGCATCAACCGACATCCCGACGGTCAACACCAAACCGGCCAACCCCGGCAGGGTCATCGGTTGGTTGATGAACACCATCGTGGCCAGAATCATCATTAGGTTCATGATCAGCGCAATGCACGCGATCACACCTGAAAAGCGGTAGTAGACCAGAATGAAAATCAGCACCAAACCGAACGACAACTGAATCGAGAACACGCCTTTGTCGATCGTGTCGGCACCGAGCGTGGCGTCAATCTGGTTTTCCGCGATGGGTTGCTTCGTCACCGTGGTGGGCAATTGGCCGGCCTTCAAAATTTGCACGAGTCCATCGACTTCCTCGCGGGTGAAGTTGCCGGTAATGCGGCCTTCCTTGGAGATGGCCGACTGGATATTCGGAGCCGACAACAGCGTATCGTCGAGAATGATGCCGAGTTGTCGCGTGTGCGTGCCTTCGGGAGAGTTGTTCTGCGTCAGGGCGCGGAACCGGCCCGAGCCGAGATCGGTCAGATTGAAGGCGACAGCGGGGCCACCGTGCTCATCAAAGGTGCTTGCCGAATACGATAGGTCGTTGCCTTGAATATCAAGCAGCGGGTTGATGATCATCAGCACTTCGATCTCCGAGAATGGCTGCGTCTTGAGCCACTTCGCCACCCTAAGTTGTTCCGGCTCGTCGTCCGCACCTGGCAAGTTACCGGGGATCTGGAGTATCGCGCCGTTGTTGGGATTGCGGATGGTCATTCCACGGGTGGCCATCCGCATCGCTCGCACGCCATCGACCGTTTTCGATTCGCGTCCCAGCTTGACCCAACGTCCGTAGAGACCGTCGTCGATCTCCCCCACCTGGATCGCCGTGGCGGCGACCGGATCCTTCAATTCGGATTGCTCAACGGCTTCGGCAATAATCGCCGCATGGTCGAGATCGTTCGCCAAGATCGCGAACCGCAATACCCCGGCTTCCTCGATCAGTTTTTTGATCCGCGAAACTTCGCGATCGTCCACGGCCGGGACGATAATCTCGATTTGCGATTCACCGTAGGGACGAATCACGATTTCTTGCGTGCCCGACGGATTGATCCGCTGCGTCAGCGGCGCGACGAGGTCTTGGCTGGTGATTGGTGAGTTATTCGCTTTCAATTCGGCCTGCTTTTCTGGATCGATCTCGTAGACGAGAATCGTGCCTCCCTTGAGGTCGACGCCGAGACCGGGCATCCGATTCCACAGCGTCACGCCGCTACCGATAATCGCGACCAAAATGAAACCAAACCGCGTGCCATAGCCCGGCATTTTAAGGCCTTTGGCCAGCCGACCGCCCAACACAAACGGTAGGATCAGAACGGCAGCAGCGACTAGCAGCGCCACCCACCTCTGGGTATTCATGCCCTGGGTGAATTCGTCCGCCACAGCGGAATCCGTTTGTGCGAACATAGCCGTCAGGCAGGCCGAGGTATCCCACGCAAAAGCAGTTGCGGAGGAAACGACACAGTCGAGGCGAGAGGAAAGAAGATCCATCGTGATTTTTCGAAAGACGGTTATTGAGAACGAGAAAACGCCTAGTCCGACGACTCCTCGCCGGACGCGTTTTTAGACGGGGATTCGCCGCGGGAGTCTTTACCGGGCTTATTTTCGGTGCCGGGCTGGCCGTCTTTTCCGAGCGGTTTGCCTTTGGCGTGTTCAATGATGGCCGAGACGGCCGAGCGGCTAACTTTGACACGGGTTGTTCCCGCTTCGTCAACTTTCAAGGTGATCACGTCACTATCGGCCGCTGCCGAGACCACGGTCCCATGCAACCCGCCAATCGTGACCACGCGATCATTTTTCGTCAGGGACGCGAGCAAACTCGCTTCATTTTGACGCTTGCGTTTTTCCGGCAGGAACCAGGTCACGTACCAGATCATCGCCAGTCCAGCGATCAGGGGTAGTGGCGACGAAAAAAACGCTTCCCAAATGTTTTGCGGCCCCTGAGGCGCCGCCCCACCCGCCGCGCCGTCCTGGGCGAGCAGTACCGTCTGAGCGATCAGGGTGTCCAACGATGGCAACATCGCAATCCAATCCGACACATTCCCCGCGGGCACACCCACCAGGAATTCGTTGGTTTTTTCGATGAAAAAGGTATCCAAGGGTGGTAACAAAGCAGGGGATCCGGGCACCGGAGAGACGTAAGAAAGGGTCGCGGTTGGGGCCAAAACCACAACAACGGGCGGGAAAGTCAATGCGGCATGATATGGAAGCCCAAAAATCGCCACAAGCCCAGCCATTGTCCCTCGGGTCGAATCCGTGACGAAAGTTCACGCCGTGGTCAACACCCGATGCCTCAATCCTCCGCAGCGGGGGGCTGTTGATGTAGTCGTGTTCGCGATTTTAGCGTGCGAATGAAAACCCGACGCGTCAGCGAGG
>JBDNIG010000563.1:0-3826 GCA_041688415.1 Rhodopirellula sp.
TAGCCGCATAAAGTGCGAAAGTCGAACTAAGACGTCGAATAACTAATCCGATGCAAGCGAGCGGCGAAGTCGCGTTTTTTGAAAACCAAACATTTCTCGTCGCCGCCACGTGATCTGCGACGTTGTTCGACTGATTTTCACTTCAATGATCGACTCGCTTTGGCCAATCCATACGCCTCTCCGAAGACCGATGCTCCCTTAGCATCACCCCGTCTCCATCACATCTTAACGTGCGTTGCATTTTTTTGCTTTGGTCTTGGACTCCCGCTATCCGCCCTCACTCTTTTCGCCTTTTCTACGCATCCACGAGGCCCGCACGATCTTTCGGTATTTCTTGAGATCGCTGATGATCTACTCGTTCCGTTTGGTCTGTTCGCGATTTGTGCTATCGCTTTTGGGGTTTACGCTATAGGAAGAACGCGTTGTCAACGTATTTTGGTCTCGCGGCTTCCGTCCTTTCTTGCTGGACTGCTGTTCCCTTTTGTTGTCTGGTTCATTGGGCTGCTTGACTATGCGTTTACGGGGCGACCAGATCTCGACTTTCTGAAGCTGCCCGCTATGATACTAACCTCTGTCGTATTTTCTGAGATCGCGATCATTCGCAGATACTTTGGCTGCGGCCTCACGAGGACGAATGATCATCCAATGCAATCGAGCGGCGAAGTCAAGCGTTTTGAAGTGGAAGATAAACCGTCGCCGCCTGCAGATCGGTAACGTTCAGTGTTCTGATTCATGAGCCACAGTGAACCCCGTGTCGCGATGAAATCCACAGCACGATCTATGAGCACGGCTTGCGATCAGCCCCGCCGTCAAAGTGGGGTTTTTCCTACGCGTGACACATGGAGATATCGCAATTCGTTACCCGATCTTTTGAACGCCAGTCTGCCCATTTGAATCGTTTTTCGATGACCAATCCGTATGAGGCACCCAATTCGGTTGACGCAGTTCCCCGCGGTAGCCGTTGGGTTCTCGCGTGGAACGCGTTGCTCTGTCTCATGGCAGTGGGCTTGTTTGTGATTGCGGCCCACGTTTTTACAGTTCACCGCACAGACCTTTCGCTCTACGGTGATACGAAAGCATTTCCTTCCGGTGTTAGCAATGACTGGTGGTTGCTGGCGATGGTTGGATTTTTTCTTATTGAACTCTCTACCGCACCACTGCATCGTCGGCCCGCACTGACACGATTCGTGGCAATTGTGGTTTGCGTGCTGGTTGCTTTCCACTTTCCATCCATTCGCTTCGATGATCAAATCCTGATTCGAGGTCTAATCGCTGCTGCACTGTTCTTACCCCTCATAGTATTCGGAAGTGGGTTGCCTCATGCATGCTCTCAGCTTATGAGTTGGCTAAAGAACGATCTCCAGAGACCGGGAGCGAAGTCCCAGGATCGCGGATAACCAATTGGGAATTTACTTAGCGTAGATGGGACGGTTGAGCCACCTTCTTTTCAAATTTTGTTTCGTTCGTCGCGATCAGAATCGCGTTCGCCTAGCCGAAGCTGAAGTCTCCTGTTCACGGCCGGTGCCCGAGAACACACTTCCAATTCCGGAATTAAAGACTCCGTTTCGAAAGTCTGTCCGACATCGTCGAGGCTGCTCGTCCCGAACTTTATTTCTCGGCAACGTGCAACGAAACGATCACTAAATTGGGAACGCAGTCGGGGCGACCGAATCATCCGCGAGGAATGCGTTCGCCCGTTCATGTTGACGGGGCATTGGGCACCAGCGAGAATACAACACCATACCCAAGGTGAACCTGGTGAGAACGCTGGTTGTCTCTGTTCTCGCCGGACCGACCGTTGAAAAACAAGCGATTCGATTGAAATCCTCGCACTCGTTGGCTCGTCCATGAAAACCCAAATCAGGCTAATTTACACACTGACGTTCGTTCTCGTGCTGGCGTTCTTCGCTGTTTCGCTTTACGGCGTTTCACTCGTGTTCACGTGGGCGAGAGACTTGCCTAACCGTATCGTGATTGATGAGGCTGCGTTGTCTGCGGCTTTTAGTTCCTTTGTCACCGAGTCATGCCACGCTGTCTTTCGCGATGGGGACGCCGCTACCCAGACGCAGGTAATGACTGAACAATTCCTTCCCATGATCACCGACAACCCTGCCGGTAGAGATTGGGTTCGCGTCGAATACCGTGCTGACCTACTTCGGCTGGCAACTTCGAGCGACACAACCGTCTCATCGGCTGCGTCCGAGGTGCTTGCTGTTCTTGATTGTCGTTCCGACTCACCATCCATAAAACCTGGCGAATGACAATGCCGCGAACCGGAGCGGCGACGTCACGCGTTTCGGTAGCGGTTGAATCTGAATCGCTTGTCGCGGCCCGCTAATGGCCAACGTTACCCACCAAAGACATCCGTCACTTCGCCAATGAACAATTCGACATCGTTCATTGAACGTCCGCTGACTGACCAAGAACGCTCGCTCAGTATCTGGTTGCTTGAACATGGCAGCCCAGAAGCGTCGACATTCCTTTCCGACGTTGATCGAGCGACGGTCGTTGGCAGATGTCCTTGCGGTTGTGACACCGTCGACGTCGCTGTGTCCGGTTTTCGTCCTCCAAATAGTGGGATGCATGTGCTGTCGGACTACTACTGGATCGACGACGATGGTCACACGAATGGCATTTTCATCTACGCAATATCTGGCCAACTTGCCGGTCTTGAGGTCTACTCATGTGATGGCGAATGCGGCACAGTACGTCTACCTGATCCCACCCGTCTTATCCAGATGCCTCAAGCACAGGGAGGCGGATAACCAAGTCGTGAAACGGAGTACGGTGTCAGGCGATTAGAAGTTGAAAACTAATCGGCCGTAGCCGCTGACGGGTAGCGTTCCCAGCCACACCCGAGGTGAAGTCGTCGAGAACGCTGGTTTTTTCGATTCTCACCGCACCGACCGTTGAAAAACATGTTACTCGACTATGGCACTGCGGCAATGAGAACCCAACGCGACTCAAGTGTGATCTCCAGAGTCGCGTCGGTCTTGCTGCTTGCTCCCATCATCGTACTGATCATCCCATTGGTGATCACAATGTTGATTGGCATGGTGATTTACGGTGCATCTCTTACTGCGGTTGTCTGGCTCGCTTGGTGCACTCGCGGCGTTGATACACTGGTGGTGTATTCAAACAGTCCAAACTGGCACGACTACATGGTTGAAACCGTTCTTCCTCGATTACAGGGACGTTCCGTCGTCATCAACTGGTCTGAACGTCGCCATTGGAAATGGCACTCGCTGCCGGTTGCCGTGTTCCGCTTCTTCGGAGGCGACCGCGAATTCAATCCTATCGTTATTGTGCTTCGACCACTCAAACTCCCTCGTACTTTCAGATTCTGGCAACCCTTTCGCGACCGCAAGCACGGAGACACTTCGTCACTTCACGACGTCGAGAGTCGGCTCTATACTTACCTCGACATTAACGAACCCCATGTTGGCGGGCGACCAATGAAATCTCAAGACGACATCGACTCGGATATTTCTTCAGCGATCGAGCGTGACGACGCGGAAACCTTGCGGGATATCATTCGGTCGAACTCGATGGTCGCTCATGAGAGCCTGGGTGGCTGGCTCGTTATCGCATCGTATTGTGGCAAGCTGTCGGCGTTGAAGGTGCTGCTGGAACTCGACGCGAACGTTAACTGGATGAACGATGACGGCGAGACACCGTTCAGCTACGCGTGTGCGTACAACCAGTTCGAGTCCGCCAAGTTACTGCACGAACATGGAGCGAACATCAACAGCGTCCACGCCTCGGGATGCACGCCGCTTGACATTGCCGTTTGCCATGCGAATCCCGCATTTCGAGAATGGTTAAA
>JBDNIG010000564.1:0-12841 GCA_041688415.1 Rhodopirellula sp.
CCCTCACTACCTTTCTGCATACGCTTAAACCAGCCTGTTACCAGACCAGCTCCAATGCTCGATACTGGGCATGTGGCTAACACTTACCCAGACGGGAGTCACACCCGTTCGTCTTCAAACTATTTCCAGTCCGCACGTGCAACCGTTAGTTAATCGGTACTGGACACCTTAGATTTTTCCAAAGAATTCCGCACCCTGGATTTGTCAGCGCCGGAACACAATGAGCTTTCGCATGGCAAAGTTCATCACTGTCGCGGCACCGATGCAAACAACCGCGGCCAGTTCCGTGGCAAGTGCAAAATCACTGATTAACCATCGACCGATCTGTGCCCCCAAAAGATAGCTCAGTGTCGAGATGACAAAGAATAGCGTGATTTCAGTGACTCGCGAATGTCGTCCCGGCGTGAACACCCAACGTGCGCTGAGCCAATAGCTGAATCCATTAGCGAACACAAACGCGGCAGTTTTATCGACAACGAACCGACATGCACGAATCTCGTCCCCCATGGCGGAATCCAGACAGGGCAGAGCCCAGCATGCAAGCAGATAAAATACTCCCAAGTCGACCGCTGCGGACATGCCACCGGCGATACCATAGCGAATCCACTGCCAACGTTTCAGTCCAGCCATTGCCGCTGCCAACGGGAATGGTCGGGATACCGATCCATCTTCTGCAACTTCCATGATTTCCCTGACAATGAATTCCTAGTAGTCAAACCAAACGCCCAAACCGAGATAAGATTCGCGGCGTTCAAAGAACGAGTATTGGCTGGTGGGACCGTCAGCATATTGAGCACCGAAGCGTAAACGACGCCCCGACTCCGGCCCCTGGAATGACCACCCAATCTGGACCGTGGTCGAAACGTCGTAGTCGACCGCCTCGCGGAAGTTTAGATTCACGGCGGCGAACGGCGCTCCAACTCGCGGTGATCTGGCGACCGGCGTGTATTCGGCACCCGTTTGAAACTGGTATCGTTTCGCACCACCGGAGGCTCGAAACGCATTGGCAAACTCGCCGTACAACCGAATCGAATCACTTGGCGAGTGGCTGCCGCCGATGATCCATGACTCGGTCACATAGTTGATACGATCGAAGGTAGGGTTGCGAACCAGATACTCGTCGCCCACATGGGAACTGATATGAAAGTAGCCGAACTTTATCGCCCAGGGCCCGTCTGCCGCCGTGATTTCGGTACCGAACCGGTAGTCCAATGACTCCACATCTTCCGCATGCAAAATGTCCAACCGCGTGATGGTGGCACCTTCGAGATCCCACTGAATACCACTGGGTCGCTTCGCGCCCGCGGTACCGTATCGCAACAACCCCACCCGACCACCGAGGGTGGCGTCCCAAAAAACGCCGCCGCTGTTGTCATTGAAAATCACCGTCGAAATCCGTGGCTCGTGGGGGCCCGCGAGATACGAACGCCATAGCAAACCATCGGGCAGCAAATGCCAGTCATAGGCTGTCGCGGTGTCCTGCCGTTGATAGCCACCACGCTGACGTACACTCTGGCGGATCATTTCGCACTGCGTGTCGGCCTCCTCCAGCGTTCGTTGATGGCCGAGAAAAAGGTGAGGCAGCTCATCGCCCGCAGCATCCCAACAGCACGGAACCACGAGTGCGATGACCAGGATCAGTCGCATCGACAGGCTCCCAGGGCGGTAGTTGCGATGAACAAACAACTAACGCTTCCCTTCGTGAGTCGTACGCGAGATCGAAAGCGCGATCGGCTCGAAGCCATTGCGAGCCGACCGAATCCCTGGTGGCAACGACCTGTCCACAAGGATTCGTTTGGCAAAGAACAAATGTTCGTGCTCATGGGAACTGTTGAGGTCATGGGTCGACGCGATTGCGGTTCGAGTGCTATCGATCTCCTCATCCATCGTGATCACGATCAGGTCTGACGAAGCAGCAACGAAAGCGACAAAATCGTCACGCAACTCGTACGGAAAGTAAACGACACGGCTCCGATCGATCTGCAAGCTGATCCCGTGCGATTTCTCACCGAAGAATACGATGCGACATTCGGGGTGCTTGGCCGCCGCAAACTTTGTCTTCACGTACAAGGAACGCGTCGTGGCGATCGTCGGCAATAGCTGCATAGACGCGATCGTCAGTAACATCAACGCGAGGCATCCCGTCGCCGCCCACGCGTGCATGGACGAAGCGATGGGGCGATTCCATTGCCACACAACGACGCCCGCGATGATCACGCAGGCTAGGATCGCGGGTGCCGTCACAGGGCAGACGCCCCCCAGCCATGCGTCCACGCCGATCACGACGATACCGCTCATGGCGATCATGAGTGACGCTCGCTTGGGAAACGGCTTCAAGTGGGTCGTCACACCGCCGGCCGATTGGCAACGCAAGACGGTTTGATCCACCAGCACGCCAATAATCAACGCCAGCAGCGGGATCGCAGGCAAGATGTACGTTGGTAATTTGCAGCTCGCGATCGAGAAAAACGCCAATACCCACGTGGCAGCACAGAACAGAAACCCGAGGTCCTTTGATCGCAATCGCCGCTTACGTTCGGCGCCGCTGAACAGGAACGCCACTGCCGACGGCAGCAGCAATGACGCGGGATACATGCTGCCAAAGACAATCGGCACGTAAAACCAGAACGGCTGTTGATGATTCGAACCCTGGGTAAACCGTTTGAGATTATGCTCCAAGAAAAAGTAGTCAACGAATTCAGGATGGAACCAAATCACAGCGACGTACCAGGGAACGCAAACCAAGATCATGGGAACGACGAATGCCACCCAGTGCAGAACTCGCGTTCGAGTTTGATCGCGCCGGAGCCATCCGCTAGCGATTAGCGGTGGCACACAGAGCACAAGAGCAACCGGTCCCTTCGTCAAAACACCCAATGCACATGCGATCCCAGACAACATCCACCATGCCCAGTGATGGCGTTGTTCACGAACAGCGATATATCCCGACAGCAAGCACAGTGTCGTAAAAAAGGCGAGTAACGAGTCGAGTATCAAGAAACGACCCGCGAGCATAAACCCACCACACAGGGCCAATGCCATCGCACCGAGCCACGCGGCACGAATGCCAACGATGCGACGTCCCAGCGAGAAGGAAATCATGATCGTCAGCAATGCGGAAACCACCGATGGCAGTCTCGCGGCAATCTCATTGACGCCGAAGATGCTGAAACTCAGCGCCGTCAACCAATACATCAGTGGCGGTTTATCCAGGTAAGGCTGGCCGTCGAGCATGGGGTTTACCCAGTCTCGAGATGCGTGCATGCCAAGGGCAATTTCCGCATACCTCGTCTCGTCCGGTTCGATCAGCGGATACGACAGATTTGGCAACAGCACGCACAAGGATGCGACAATCAAGGCAATCCAGGCGTAGCTCGCTTGCCGACGTGACCAACTCTCGCCACCTGATAGCGGTGGCTGCGTTGTGAGAGGAAAGAGGTCATCATTCCACCACCGACGCACCCGCGATTTATAAGGAAACAACATGGACTCACACCGGCCGATAGATTAGTCGACGAAGCAACAACACGGCGGCTGCAATGAAGATCGCATTAGCAATCCAAACGCCCGCGGAGGAAATACGACCATCTTTCGCCATGTCGAGTGTCAATGCAAAGATGGGGTAGTAGACTAACACGGTGGGCAGAAAAACGACCCCGAACGTGGTCATGGTGTCGGAAGCTTTCATTCGGATCGCGAGCGGAATACCGATCATCGACATTGCCAAGCAGGTAAATCCGCTTGCCCAACGTCGCTGCATTTCTGTGCCGAGGCGATGCAATCGCTGGCGACTCTGAGTCACTCCTGCTTCTCGTTCGAACGACTTGGAATCCATCATGCGACCCGGCCGCGATGTCAATAAACCAAATCCAACCGAGACCGCCATCGCGTGCTCGCGACGCAGCAGATCCTCTCGCTGATGAAGCGACGCCATCGGCAGATCTCGCATTGACATGTGCGATGGATGGGCCGTGAGCAAGGTGTCTTGCGGCGCAATTGCAAGAGGTATCGTTTGTACGAATGTGTTTGGGAATTGAAAGGATGCAGCGGTACCGACGGATGCGGAACCGTCCGTTATTCGCAACTCAAGAGCTTGCTCATCGTCTTTGTAGGTCATTTGAGCACGACGCGCTACAATGGTCACGGGATCGCTGTTGGGTCGATTGATCTTGATTTGAGGTTCGATCAGGTCGCGGCCCTGAACGTCCCGCACGTTGATCGAAAATCCCCTGTGCTGAAAGCTGCGTTCTCGCTCGAGCACTTTGTAGGCGATGTTTTCGACCGACGACATCACGACTCTTTCAATTCCGTGGAATCCCCAGGTGAAGGCGACATTGATCAAGCCCACGGTGGCAACGCTCAAAATGGTCGTCAAAAAAATGGCGGGCATGATCGACGGCAACAACGAAACACCGACCGACTGCATCGTGACAAATTCATTGTCGACCGACATTCGCCCATACACCGAACAGACACTGAACAGAGCCGTTCCCGGCACCGCCATGGAAAGAGCGTTCGGAAGGGTATAGGGAATCAAACGCATAATGCTCGTCAGCCCCAGGCCTTGATTCATCGCTTCGCGCGCCACCCCAATCAACAAGACGAGCAGCGTGATGACCAACAGTGACGTGAAAAACATGACCACGATATCGCGGACAATCCGCCGCTGGATTCGCGTCAACATGACGTTGCCCGGCGCCGCATCGTAGAATCCAAGGTTTTCGCCATCGTGAGAATCTCGTAGATCTCTCGCTCATTACCACAATCATACCCACGAGCACCGAGCCGTGAAAATCGCAGCGATTCAATGACGGCAACCGCCAAACGACGACCCCGGGCGAAGTGGCGGGTCATCGGACCACCTTCTTTGTTTGTGCGATCTGCGGCGCAGCGACAGGTGAATTGACGCGGTAGATCAAGGCCGGACCGCGCCGTCCCAGCTCGGTGAGTTCCGATCCACGCGGCAATTGCTTGTGAATCTCCTCGCTGGTTACTGTCTGCTCGACGACGAGGATGCATCTTGGGTTTTGACGCACAAAGTCGGCGACTCGAGCATCTTCGACCTCATCAAAGTTCGGAATGTTGCTGCGGTCAAGATAAAACGGCACCTCCGAGAATTCATGTTCGATCGTCGCGATCGCGGGCGCTGAGGATACTGCCAACTGCTCATTCAGCGGTGAAGAGGTTCCAAATAGCGTCTGCGATCGGCTGTACGAGGGAACCATGTGGTGCATGACCATCACCGCAAACAGGAATGACACGGCAGAGGACGTTATCCATGCGATCCTCTCTTGACGACGATCGCTGAGCAACAACAGCGATGACACCAGCAGGCTGGTCCATAGCATGGCCCACAGATACGTGCCGACGGAAACGTTGTTTTGCGTCAGCACAACGAAAATGACAAATCCAAATCCCGCAAGACACGTCGTTGCAGTTGCCGATCGGGCGGACCAGAAACGTGCAAACCAATGGTTGACGGACTCGGATGACTCATGGAGCAACTGATCTAAATAGTGAGCAATCATCAGTGCCAGGGCAGGTGCGGCCGGCAGCAGGTACGTCGGAAGCTTGCAGCTCGAGAGCGAAAAGAATGCGAACAGCCAGCTACTCCAAAGTAGTAGAAAACCAACCAATGGCGGCCGGGCATGCCGGAAACTCTCTCGGCGACCAAACAGGAATCGCACGTATGGAATCGTCAGAAACGACCATGGGTGTCCCGCAATCAATAGCACGGGAATGAAGTACCAAATCGGCTTGAGATGGAATTCTCCCGCAAATCGCTGCACATTGTGCGTGATCAAGAATTCCTTGACGAACGTAGGGTCATAGAAGCTAACGGTGACGAACCAGGGCAAAGCGATGGCGGACACCACCGTTCCAATGATGCCGTAGTGCCACCATCGCGGTTTGGAGAATGATTCCGATAGCCACGCCATCGCAAACACGGGCGGCAACCATAAAACAACCGCAAGCGGCCCTTTCGTCAAAAACGCGAGTCCAACAAAAACGCCGGACAAGATCCACCAACTCAGCTTCAAACGCTGCGTTTTAATTGCTTCGTAGGCAGTGAACAACGACAGCGACACGAACAACGCCAGCACGCCATCGAGCAACAAATAGCGGCTCGTGAACGCAAACCCAACCGACAGCATCAACACGACACCGGCCAGCAAGCCAATTCGGCTGCCGAAGTTTCGGGTACCAAACCACATCGTCGCGGCCATCGTTGACAACGCCGCCAAGGCGGGAACGAGACGCGCCGAGAATTCACTCATTCCAAAAAGATTGAAACTAATCGCACACAGCCAATACAGTAGCGGTGGCTTATCATAGTAAGTCTGGAAGTTCAATTGCGGCAAAACCCAATTGCCGGTCGCCAGCATCTCGCGGGGAATTTCGGCATAGCGGGTTTCGTCGCGATCGATCAGTGGGTAGCTCAGGTTCGTGAGCATGAAGACCGCCGCAACGATCAACAGACCAATCTGCAAGAGGGAAATTCGGTCCCATCGGCGAGTGACCCCCGCGATGGCACCGCTTCCAGCACCATCTTGGCGATTTTTCTTGCCATTGGCGTGCGGCGCGGCGGACGCCGGGAACTGAACCTGGTTCCACCAGAACCGTGCAAGACTCGCGAGCACTTTGGGAATGTGGCGAATTGACACCGTGCTCTCGCCCGCCGTACGCGGACGATGCGAAACACCGACCTCGACCAAACTCCGTCCCTGCTGCTTCGCCTGGACCAGCATTTCGGAATTGACCAGGAATCCACTCCCGGTAATCCTTAAACTCTTGACCACGTCGCGATGAAACACCTTCAACGCACAGTCGGCATCGCGAACCTCTGTTCCCAACAGCGTTCGCACCATCAGATTGTAAACCCGCGAATAAAGACATCGCAGCGGCGTGTCTTTGCGGTCAATTCGGTAGCCGCACACAACCTCGTAGCGCCGCGACAAGAGCATGAAACGATCCAGTTCCGTTAAATCGAACTGGCAATCCGCATCCGTAAAGGCGACCAAGTCCATCGAAGCCGCCGCGAAACCGCTACGCAGTGCAGCACCGTAACCCTGATTGGGCGAATGACGTACGAGCTTCACCGCTGGATTGGTCTCGGCAGCCTGCTGGACCAATTCCGCGGTACCGTCAGTGCTGCCGTCGTCAACTACGATGATTTCGTAAGTATCGGTGATGCCGCGAAGCGCCGTGTCAGCCTCGCGGATCGCCGTCGTGATGATCTCGCATTCATTCCATGCGGGAAGGATCAGCGACAGCGACTGTTGTCCGGAATCAGTACCAGGAGAAAGCGGGTGCATCCATGCACTCCCTATTTACGAGATTGTTAGTAGTTCTGCGAAGAATAGGCGCGATTCACTCCGCTTCGCAACCCCGAATTGCGAATCATTCAGTAATTGAGGCAATTCCAAAATCGCTCGGTTGCCGGATCATTCGTCGCACTTCGCCATCCACTCGTGGATCTGCGAACGCGCCTCAAATGATTCGTAGTCGCGCACACAAATGCCGAAGGTGTCGTGACATACATTGGCTGACCAGGTCGGCCAGGGCGACCATTGACTGCGAGTCGATGCCAGCACGTTGGTCGGCACCCAAATCTGCTGAACCAAAACGATCAGCATCGCCAATCCAACGGTAGCGGCAGCGACCCGCCAGCGGTCTGCATGCGGCGCGGCCCCCGCCAGCTGAACCAGACGATCGCTGCGTTTGAGCAACGCGCTCCTCTTGTTTCCGAACGCGAGTGTGCCGCGTGGTGCATTCGAGCGGGACGGATTCCCACAACACTCAGCAACTTTAGCGAGCGTTCGCAAATACGTACTGATCTTGCCTGAAGTCGTAGCGGTCAACTCATCGCATAGAAATTCACGAGTCAAATCCGCACCACCCGCCGCGATCCACATGGCGGGATGAAACCAAAACACGGTCGAACACACTCCTTGCAGAAAATGCTGCATGGGATGTCGTGTGCGCAGGTGAGATATTTCATGCAGCAGCACATGCCGCAGAGTTATCTCGTCCGCATCCATCAATTCTTGCGGAAGGACAATGGTCGGTCGATGCAGCTGCCAGCAGAACGGGCCATGAACCTTGTCGGACACCAACAACCGCGTGTGAGGAGCGAAGTCCAAGCCAAAACGGGTTCGCCACGCTTGAAAGTCTACTTCAACACATTCGTAACGGAGAAATTGGCTCAACTGGATACTGTGCCACAGACGCCGGATTACGAGAGCGAACGCCCCCAGGGCCCATGTCATCGCTATCATAGTCGTTATGATGGACTGCCAATTGAAAATTTGGACCATGGTTTGCGGATCGCCCGCGATCGGAAAATCAAATAAACGCCGATGGGGCAGCAGCACGCCAGCTGCGATCAGGCCGATGATCCCTACGAAGCAGAGGGTCCACAAGCGACATCCCGCCCGCGCGTCGCCCAACCAACGCTGCAGAAAAAACGTCGCCGTCACCACCAATGCGAGCTGCATGGACAGCGAAGCGGCGACTTCCAAACCCTGCATCGAATCCATCAGGAGTCCCCCAATTCGGTTGCCGCCTGCTTGACGGCTTCGATGTCTTCCGGCGAAACCGCAGATGACTGGATCAAACTCAGTACGAGCGAGCGAGCCGATCCTCCGAACAGCTGATCCATCAACGACTTGAGCATCCCGGCACGGACCTGTTCACGGGACACTTTGGGGGTGTACGTGAACGCTCGCCCGCGCTTGTCACCACGGCGAAGGAACTGTTTCCCTTCGAGTATCTTCATCGTCGTCATCACCGTGGTGTACGCCAATTCGCGGTCAACGGCATCAACGACATCGTGGACGGTGACGCATTCTTTCGCCCACACGACATCCATGACTTCGGCTTCGCATTTGGTCAATTCCATGTGCTGTTTCATTGCGCGTGGCATGTCACCAAGTTCTCGTTTGAATGTGATAAAATATGTCAGGTCAATCATTGGAGAGGGGATGCAGCCTTGCCCAGCGATGATACTGTATTAGATCAACGTCCTTCGTGACAAAACTGACGTGGCCGTCGCCCCACAAAAAGTTGGCTCCGCCGGGATGCCGGCTAGAAAAATCCGCTTCGTCGGCCAGTGGATTGTTGATACCTTCGAGTGCCGAGCCGACAATCCGAGCCGCGGCGTCCTCGCCACGCAGACTCACCCCCAACCACGTCGACGGAACTTGGGCCATCGTCCGTTCGCCCACGACGATGGTATTGGATAGGCCCCGCTGGAAATCGCGAAATCGCGTCGAACGATTTTCTAAAAAGGCGCCGTCGCCCAATGGTGCTGGAATGGAATCGTCCGCCTCGATCGTCCCAAACATCCCCACGTAATTCGCCGTCGGAAGCAGGACCAGCACCGCCGGTTCCGACGAGGTCGATTCTTCGGCCCCCACCTCGTCGTCGTCAAACTCGCGTTCGGCAAACAAGCGAAAAGTTGGCTTGGCGATATCAGATGGACATCGCAAAAGTTCCAACGTCGTATCACGAGCAACCTGGTGCACCGGATCGTCGATCAGCTTGGTTTCGTCAATTCGATCTGCCAATGCGGGCTGTCCAAGGTAGGGTAGCAACGCCACCGACCATCCATAGGCAGAACGACTGGACGGGTCAAACGTCCATCCCGTCGGCAAATGCTGCATCGCCTGATGGTGATTGTGCAGCGCCAAACCGACTTCGCGCAGATGGCTGACACACTGGATCCGCCGCGCCGATTCGCGTGCGGCACCGATCGCCGGCAGCAGCAACGCAGCCAAGACGGCGATGATCGATATCGTGACCAGCAGCTCGAAAATCGTGAACCCGCCCCGCAGCTTGTATTGGCTCGGGAAACTTGACAATGCGGCATGTGGGGCCATTCGAGTCCTTTCTCATGGGATGTTTCCAGAAGTATACGAAGAACTTAGTTTTTTCACCAGGCCATCTGCGGCAACCTCGCCGTCAACGCCGAACGCCCTTCCACTACCGTCATCCGTTCTCCATAAAACCGCTTTCCCACGCAGGCGATCGAGTCGCTCTTGAAAAACTCAGATCCATTTGTCCACTTGATCCCCTCTATTCCTACATACCCACGAACATTCCCATCTTCCATCCCCTCCGCTCTCTGCGAATTCGATTCCTCGATCGCTGCGTCCTACGACCATCACGCCACGCCATCGACCTGGGTGACCTCACGCGTTGTGAACTGTCACTGCGTCTGTCTCATCCGGATCGCACGGCGACCATCGAGGCGTTCGTGTCCACCAATCAGCCTCCCGGCGCGGTACCAACGGCAACACCACCACAGGACGCTACCGAAATCGCAGACTGGTCCAACATCTCGCCACCGCGAACACTGTTGATCAAATTTCCCGGCACTGCCGGGCGCGCCGAACGATCTTCGCCGTTCCCCGCCAACCTAATGCCCTCTTGCAACAACGAGGCGATTGCGGGGGTTAGCTCGCAAGGGACGGATGGCTTGCTTAACTCAGATGCACTCTCACGACGGGCGGAGCCGTCGGTCGACAATTTGGACTCACGACGGGCGGAGCCGTCGGTCGACAATTTGGACTCACGACGGGCGGAGCCGTCGGTCGACAATTCGGGCTCACGACGGGCGGAGCCGTCGGTCGACAATTCGGGCTCACGACGGGCGGAGCCGTCGGTCGACAATGCTGACCACTACGAGGTCTGGACGTGGAACCCACCGGGCTATGGACGCAGCAGTGGGCGAGCGAGCCTGACGAAGCTGGTTTCTGCCGCCGAGGCGTTCGCGTCCCAAGTCAGCCTCGCCCGTTGCGGACCGAACACGCGGATATGGTTGTGCGGGAATAGTCTCGGTTGCCTACCCGTGCTGTCGCTTTCGGCACGGTTGTCTGAGTGGCTACCGCAACGGGTGGCAACGGATCGCTGCCTGCTCTGGCTGCGCAATCCGCCCGATCTCGCCAACACGATCCTGCGTGTCGCGGACCGCTATGCATCCCGATTTTGGATGCAGCGTCTCGTCGCGCACTTACCCGACCAGCTCAATGCCGTTGACAACGCAGCAAAATCCACTCTGCCAGCGGTATTCCTGATGTCCGAACACGATCAGCTCGTCCCGCCACCGATCCAACGCAGCATCCACGAAGCGTACGCGGGCGAACACCGCGTCGTCACGCTCACCGATCTCGACCACGGCGGCCCCGTCGACGAGCAGCATCGCGACGCGGTCCAATCCGCCCTCAACTGGCTCACCTCAAAAGCTCCTAGCTCCCTGAACTCTCCCTAGCTCCTATTCCGCTGCCATTTTATACAGCGGGAGATGTCGATAATAAACTTCCAGGCAATAGATCGATAAACAGGTGGTGTACAACCGGCCCGACGCGTTGCCCCATTCATCTGCTTGCGGCGACCAGCTTCCCGCTTCGTTACCGCGTTTGACCTGCATCGCCGGCAAGACCTGTTTCATGTTGTTATTCCAATCGGTCCATCCCGCCCCCCCGTAATGGTGCAGTGCTTGGGTGGCGTAGTACCAATAATAAACATTCATACCGTCGCGATTGATTGGCCAATCTTGCACGAGCGTATTGAGCCCAATGGCCATCGCCTCGCGTTCACGGGGCCAGCCTAAGTACTGGCGACACAGCAAGCCCTCGGCCGTCATTGTCTGGCTCGCCGGACGACCTTCCTGGTAGCAATAACCTGCGCCATCCTCAACGGAGACCCGATCCAGATAACCGTTGACCTTCCTGAGCGTCGAGTGCTCCACATGAATTCCCGCCGACTTCGCACTGACCAATGCCAATACATACCAACCCGTGACGGACAGATCTGAATCACCGCCGGGATGGTACCGCCACCCGCCCACTTGCGATTGGCCGCGGACGGCGAACAGCACCGCCGCTTCGGCAGCTTGACGAAGCTTGGAATCCTGGGTCATGCCGTACAGTTCGCACAGCGCAATCGTGGCCTGAGCCTGCGCATACGCCTGCTGGCGATCAGGCTCATTGGCCGCAAAAAAACCGTTGCGTTTCGATTGTTTGTTCAACAAATACTTGATGCCTTTTTCGACCGTCTTGGCATACGGGCCATCGAGATGCGTGTTCCCATCGCCCTGAAACGCCAGCAGCGCCATGGCGGTTGCTGCCGTCGTGTTCTCTTGATACGAGCCATCTTCGTAAGGCCCGCGCAAACTCCAAGAACCATCTTTCCGCTGCTGGCGCGCCAACCATTTCAGACCGAGCTCGACCGCTTTGATTGTCTCCGGGCTGCCGTCCATTGCCAACAAAGCCGCCTTCATCGCCCCGCGACGGCCTCCGAACATCGGTTTGATCACCATGTCCGTCGCGGACTCTCCAAATTCAACCGGCACGATGTCCGTCGGCTCGGCAATATCAATGGATTCGATCAACGACTCCACATCCAGATCAACTGGGTCCTCGGTCGGCTGCTCCGTGTTCTCCTGCTGCACGTCGGCGTTGGAACTCTCGAGCGAGTATTCCTTCAAGTCCACGGACTCACTTTCGGGTGCCTCACCGAACTCCAACACCAGGGTGCGAATACCGCTACTGACCGGCAGCGTCCACAAGGCGAGTGCCAGCAACAGGGCGATGTGAAAGATCATGCTCACCAACCACGCCGGAATGGACTTCCGCACCGGTGCGAGCATCTCGCCATGGTCATCCTGTTCCGTCGGATCAGCGGCCCGGCCCGCTGGCTGATTCGCCGCCTTGTTCGCCGCCTTGTTCGCCGATTGCTCCGTAGGCACTTCCCCACGCCACCGCGATCGACGCCCATTGTCGACCGACGGCTCCGCCCGTCGTGAGTCAGCATTGTCGACCGACGGCTCCGCCCGTCG
>JBDNIG010000565.1:0-3496 GCA_041688415.1 Rhodopirellula sp.
CGAATCGTCTCGCCGTTCATACGAGTGTCGATCAGCAGCTTGATTCGCCTCTGAAGGCACCGCCACACGGTTGCCCGCGTCGCGATGCTGTCGACGCAACAGAACACGACCTCACCGACGCGGTGCATCGAACGGAAGCGGTCAATGATGAAGTCGATTTCGATCGACGGATCGATGCGTTCGACCTCCAGCATCGTGGCAATGACCTTCGCTTGCCCGACCTCATCGGCTCGGTAGCCTTGAGTGGTCACATTCGTCAGCTCGACGATATCGAAGTCAATCAATTGCAACTTCGTGACGCCGATCGAGGCGAGTTGCAGAGCGACTTGACGGCCGATTGCTCCGACGCCGATTACCGTGACGCTGGTTTCCCGAATGCGATCTCGCGGAACGAGATCCGCTTGACGCTCGAAACGATCTTGATTGGTATTCAAGATGCCACCCATTCACTTTCCGGCCAACCAGCGTCGTCCCGCCACTCAAAGGGATCACTGGCCAGTGTTCTCGGACGACTGGTAAACGGGTCGTGAACCGTGACTGCGGCTTCGTACTCAGCTTCCCATAACTCCTGGTCGGACTCCGGGAATTCGGTGTCGTAGTCGATTTCGACGGCAAGCCGTTTGTTGCAGCCAGGACCGACGTTCATTCGCAGGCGAGCGTAAGTGGCTCCGCCTTGTGCGATGATGAACATCACGGCCCAGTCCGGAGTGCCAAAGGCACGCTGAAAGGTCTCTTCGTCCGTGCCACTGGGTTGGGGAGACGATCCAGGATGAGTGTGCAGCCAAATTCGTCCGCACGTTTCCGGCGTGTGTCCCTGGTCGATCTGATCGTCGAAATAGTCCGCAACGGCGGAGTCATCGAACGACACCGTAACGGGCGTGCAGATCTGTTGGACCATCGCCACCGACTCGATCAGCAGTAGATCGTCCGGGCAGGTGATGCCGAACATTCCGACCTCCGTATTCCCCATGTCACGCAGGAACAGCAGCTTCGCCCACGCGTAAGGTGTGAACCGCAGGCTTTGACGCTTCGTCGGTGGGTTCCGGCGTCGCCGCCGCGTCTTCTTCTTGGTTAACGCAATCATCGCATTTGTCCTCCGTCAGACAGTCTTGGCAAAAGGGTTTGTTACATCGGTCGCAGCTTGCAATGCAGCTTCCGCAAAATTGGTCTCGGCATGCTTCGCACGTCGTCACGCAATCATCGCAGTGCGTTTCACTGCAACCATCGCACGAGCACGTACACTCGCAGCAGATTTGTCCGTCACATTGATCGCACGAGCGAATCTCATCTTCATCAACCGTGCTTCCGCAGTCCCGACACTCGGTGCCCGACCAGTCGCCAAGCGACGTGTGGGCACTGTGTGCGTTGTAGGTGTGCAGGATCTGATTCACGATGGTGAAAAAGTCATGCAGCCTTCCCTCTTCCAGAGCCAGCTTGATCGGCCCGTGACCTTCGCCTTCACAGAGAGTTTCCGACTGCACGTGCGGATGAGTCGTGGAATCACAGTTGGATGCCGGGTTAGGATCAACAGCGATCACGCGGTAAGGACATGATTGTCCCAGATGCCGCAACTCCAATTCGATTTGGAAGGCACCCAGGTGGGTATCCTCGATCTCGATGGGTTCGGTGGTGACGGTGACGGTTTGCTTGGTGAAGTCGAAATCGCAGGCCGGAAACTCTGCCTCGATCGCCAGCAGGTCGTGCGTGGTGTCAGCGATCGACACTCCGTTTCGTGGTTCCATCGACGCGGCGGCCACATAAATGGCGTCGTCGACTTCGCGTTGCAGTTCGTAAAGAGCGTCAAGCATTCGCTTGTCCATCCGGCTTGCCGCACCGTGATATTGGTGTGATGTAGCGAGCGAGATCATCCGGTGCCATCGAGCTACGTTGTCGACCGATGGAACTTGCGGCATCTTTTGCTGCTGTGTGCAATGACGATCAACTGCTGCCTTGACGAGTACCGCCATCCGCCACGCACGTCTCGCGGTGCGGCGGCCCTGTGGAGTGAGGCAACTCACGATACGGCACCCTCGATCTTGGTGGGCGTGATCGAGATCCGGTCTCCTTCGACCAGGACTTGGTCTGCCGAGACGGGTTGACGATTGACGCGGATCAGATAGTTGGACTCCTTGCCTTCGCCGATGCGTTGATTGAACAGAGATTGCACCGTCGTGTCCGCTTCGATTTCGATGTGGTTGGCGAATCCGGCTCCGTCGTTGTTGATAAAAAGAATCTTCATGGTTTGGGTTTCCTGGTTTTGTTGTGATGGGGACGTGCGGTCGTCGCCGGCGTGTGTTGGTGTCGTCGCCGTCGACTGCCGCGTGATACAAAAGAACGACCGGCGACACGTTCAGAGTGCCGCCGGTCGTAGGTCGCAGTGGTGAAACCGGTGTTCGGTTTACAACGCTGCGAAATCGAATGATGTGGTCGCATCGAACTCCTCTTGGTGGGCCTCGAACTCGTCCCAGTCGATGACATGGGGACCGAGGTGTTCGGCTTCCGGATCGCTGATCGGCTGCGATGGGTCGGCGATCAGAAAGCCGAGACGCTTGATGGTGGAGACAGATTCGCCGGTATTACGAGCGATATTGCGATACATTTCTGCTTGAAACATTTGGACGGTTCCAGAGTTGGAGGGTGTCAACGAAAAAGCCCTCGTCGGTTGGCATGGTGCCAATTCGCGAGGGCTAGGGATTTTCTGACGTAGCGAAAGTCGACAAGACTTTCGACGTTAGGGTGAAGAACGAAACTCTTGGCGAGTTTCGCTACGATGGGCTTGCAGTAAGCCAGTGCTCGTTGAGCCATTGAAGTTCGGCATCGAGTGCCTCACTACGGATGTCGAACGGACCGAGCATCGGACCGTCAACGGGTGAAAGATCGGCCATCCATTGGCCGTCGGCAGTGGGTTCGACGTGCGATCCACGGCGAATATCGATGCTTCCGATGTCGCGAAGCTCGATCGCTTCGCAGTACACGGTTCGCACGACTCCATGCGGCGTGACGACAATTTTCATGTCACCACTCATCGGGGTCGCCGCTGGATATTACGGCGTGGGCGGTCAACCAGAAGCTGATCCAAACCAGCTTGCACCGACGCCATGCGAGTGGAAACACTCTGACGCAGCTGCTCGTTGGTTCGTAATTCCTGGGGGCCGACCCCGCTCACTGCCGCCTGGGCCTGACTGACCAATTGATCGAGCTGCTCGTTCGATCCGATGTTGAGAGATCGGAAACGATCGAAGAACTCGTTCAGGTTTGTCACCGCCGTATCGCGAAACACTTTCGGCTTGCCGTCCTCTTGGCCAGCGATCCGCCCGGTCAAGTGCTCGACAAGTTTTGCGAGGTCTTCCAAGAACGCTTGCTCGGCAAGCTCGACGGCCTCGACGAAGCGCGACTGCACGCGGCGGCATTCCTGCTCGTAGACTTCCGGGTTGAGTTGCTGTAAATAGTTGGGCGGCTCGACAGCCGGAAAGTCGTGCGTGATCGCGAACTCATC
>JBDNIG010000566.1:0-14254 GCA_041688415.1 Rhodopirellula sp.
ATCGACAGCCCGCTAGCCGCAGGTATCGCCAAAGTGTTTGGTTCAATGGATATCCCAACTCCGAACAATTATCGTCAGTGACGGCGTGGCGTGAGCGAACTCAAGCCGCCATCGATGCCGATGACCTAACCGGTGATCCAGCTCGCGGATGGTTCGAGCAACCACGCGATCAGCTCGGCCACTTCGCTGGGCTCACCCAGGCGACCGAGCGGGTGCATGTTCGCGGACGCTTTCGCGGCCGGATCGGACTCCCACAGACTGCGCGTCATCTCTGACTTGACCAATCCTGGAGCAACGACATTGACACGAATGCGTCGCGCTGCGTAGGTGGCCGCCAGCGCGACGGACAAACCTTCGATGCCAGCTTTCGCGGCCGCAATCGCTTCGTGATTGGCGAGCCCGTGGCGGGCCGCGACGGAGGACACAAACACCATCGATCCTCCCTCACCCCGCATGACTTTGGCCGCGGCGCGGGCGAGATAGAACGACGATGACAGGTTCGTCGTCAGCGTCTCGTCCCACTGCTCGTCCGAGATCAGGTGGGCGGGTTTCAATAGGATCGAGCCGATGCAGTTGGTGACACCATCGAGGTGACCGTATCTTTCATTGGCTGTTGCAACGCACTCGTCAATCGATTCCGCATCGGCGGCGGTGACTTGGCACAGATCGCAGTCAGAAAGTTCGACCATTGACCTCGCTTTATCCAAGTCACGAGCGCCGGCCATCACTTGGTGACCGTCGGAGATCAACTTTTGCACGAGCGCCGCACCGACCGCGCCGGCGCCGCCCAATACCACGTAAGCACCCATTCCACTTCTCCTGTTGAAAACGAAAAAACGCCTGGACTTGGTCGTCCAGGCGTCGAGATTTCAGTCATGCACCGCTGCAAGATTAGGGTATCAACACATGATCGATCACATGAATGACACCGTTCGTTGTCATGATGTCTGCGGCGATGACGGTCGCATCACCGACCATCACTTTGCCATTCTTCGCCTTGATCGAGAGTTCTTTGCCGTTGACGGTCTCAGCCGAAGACAGCTTGGCTGCATCAGCGGCCAGCACTTCGCCTGCCACGACGTGGTAGGTCAGGATGGAAACCAGCTTGTCCTTGTTTTCGGGCTTGAGCAGGTTCGCAACCGTGCCCTCAGGAAGTGCGTCAAACGCCTCGTTGGTGGGTGCAAAAACGGTAAAAGGACCTTTGCCTTGCAGCGTTTCAACCAATCCGGCAGCCTTGACGGCGGCGACCAGTGTGGAGAAATCCTTGCTGGCTGCGGCGGTGGCAACAATGTCCTTGTCGGCAGGAATCAAGACACTATCGATCACGTGAATCACGCCATTGCTAGTCATGATGTCGGCCTTCACCACTTTGGCGTTGTTGATCATCACTCCGCCATTAGCTGCCTTGATCGCAATTTTTTGGCCTTCGACCGTTTCCGCACTGGTTAACTTCGCGGCGTTGGCAGCCGTGACTTTACCTGCGACAACGTGATATTTGAGGATGTTCTGCAGTTTCTTGCGGTTTTCTGGCTTCAATAGGGCTTCAACGGTTCCCGAGGGAAGCTTGGCGAAGGCCGCATCTGTCGGAGCGAAAACGGTGAATGGACCGTCGCCCTTGAGCGTGTCAACCAATCCGGCGGCTTTCACGGCGGCGACCAGGGTCGTGAACTGACCGGCGGAAACCGCTGTGTCGACAATGTCTTTCTGACCTACGGGGGCGGCGACGAGTGTCGTCGGCGAACTGTGCCTGGCTGCGGCCGCTGCTGCAATCGGACATTGATCACCTGCAGAAACGCTGGTAGTGGATAACATGGCTACGAGGCAAACTAATTTCTTCATCTTGACTTCTTTTTTTGGGAGGATCTGGATCGTCGGCGTCGGATGATTGACGCTCTTGTTGTCTGGGTAGTAGCGAGGACAATCGTATTGACCACTGCAATCCGAATAATTATTTCAGCCGATCGGAGAATCTTTTCGAGAAACCATTGGCCACCGGCGCACGTGGACAGTGGATTTAGTAACTCGACGCGTGAGCGAAGCAGAGACAACCAAGCCGCCCGCGGTTGCGTGGAGAAAGTTACCGGCGTGACGGAACTCGACCGTCCTTCAATTTTCGTCATCGTGGGATCGTTTTTTATGGAGCTGCCAGTTCATGAACGGGGCGTGCCGCTGATTTACTTGCAGACACGATCGTGAGGGAGTAGCTTGGTGCCCTTGCCACTCGAGCAATGGAGCCCCCATGACAAGTTCTTTCTCGGCGCTGGATCCCATGAAACACTTCATCGCCGTTGCCGTTCTGCTGTGCTTCTCGACGATGGCTTTCGCCGAAGACGTTCGCGATCTGAGGTGGTGACCGAGGCGACCGGATTGCCGGCGGAGTGCAGAACGAAAATGTAGAGGAAACAAATGTGACGGAGGTTGCAAAATTCGGTAAACTACCCGCGACACATTTTCATTGTTCGACACATCTTCATTGTTAACTGCCGAGTAGCCTACCTCGCGGGCCATGACTTCGGGCACCTTGCCACGATGACACCCACACCGAGACTCCGGCTGTTACGATTCGTGCTCCACAAGGCTGGGCGAGCGAGTTGTGACGTCGTAGACTTCTAGCAGCGTGAAAATCCCAAAAGCCTTTTATCATTCCCCACAGACTACTCATGGCGAAGAAACGCAGCAAGAAACGTAGCAAGAAACGTCAAAAGCAAACTCGGAGCAATCAAGACCCTGGCAAGGACGCGCTGCAGGTGTGGGAGGAACTCGAATCACAACTCAAAGCGGTGGCTGGTCCGCTGCCGCCTGAATTGCAGCAAGCAATCAACGAGGTCCGAGAATCGGCGCACGCGGGTGATTTTGCAGCACTCGAAAGAATGTTAGCGGGGATCATGAGGTTACCGCAAATGCTTGCTCAAAAAAATCTGGAGCAGGAGATGCTTCCTCAGGAAATTAGCGACTCAGCAGACGCTGCGATTCTGTTGACATCGCCTGCAGGTCGCGCTGTGATTCAAGCCGGAGGCGAGGATTCTGAAGACAGACACGAAGAGATTCTGCATGCTGTTCTGAAAGTAGACCCGGATTCGGTCGAGACCTTGGTGTTGCTCGGGACCAATGCGACCGGTGCGAGCGAGCAGTTGCAGTGGTTCTCCAGAGCGATCGAAGCGGCATCGCGTCATAGCCCTGAGGACGTCGCGAAAGCCATGCCGTCGCTAAGACGAAAAATGCTGGAAAGCCTGCGTGAAAATGGTCAACTGAGTGATGCCGCAACCCTAGCGGCACCCGGGCTGACGGAAGACCCCAGCGATGAAGTTGAGCTGCGTTTTTTATTAACGGATCTCTACTTGCAACTCGGCTGGCACGATGAACTTCACGAGCTAATCGAGCAGTACGTCAACGACGACATCGGCGTGATTGCGTTTGCTAGGGCATTGTTAGCGTTCCGCGAACATGGTGCGGGGGAGTCGTCAAACGCGTACCTGCATGATGCGCACGCCGAGTATCCTGGGATCGCTGAGTTCTTGTGCGGCGTCAATCCGATGTCGTCCATAGAAGAAGCTGAAATGCAAGGCGTCAGTTTTGCCGAGGCACGAGCCGATTTGTTGATGCGAGGGTGGAAAGACACCGAGGGTGGGGCCGCTTGGGTACGCCGAACGCTGGCAGATGAATTGGTTGCCAGCAAGGAGGATTTCGGTGCCCTCGCAGCGGATGATTTCCCGGACGATCCGCCCTGGCTGAATTATCGGATCGACGCACTTGGTGATGCATTGGACCTTGACCCAAGTGAAGGCGAGTGGCGATTGATCGTTCAAAAGAACGAGGCCGGGTCGACGGCTCATACTCTGGCCGTGATGGACGAGGGAACGCTGGTTTATGCTCGCCCCTTTGACGATAAACCAACCACGTTGGAACTGCGTGACAGCATGCTGCGCTCGATCGCGGACCCGATTATTGGCGAGCCGCGTAAACCACAGTGCATCCTGGTCGGCTCCAAAGCACATTACACCGCCGTTGCTAAAATGTGCTTCACCGTCAACGTCGGCTGCCGCGTCGACAAACTATCGGCTGATGATCAGAAAATCTCCACGCAAGCGATGGAACATCTCGCGAGTGAACTGCAGCGTATGACCCAATCGTCACACGAAGATGGATCCGAGGATCGGATGATGTCAGATCCAGAGCAGTCCGAAGAGTGGTTAGAGGGGTTCGCCGCTGAGGTATCGAGCATCCCTGTCTGCGATGAGATTTGGCTGCTCGCGGTCGTACGGCCACCCCTGTTTGTCGCCAATGGTCCGGTGCCTGAGCGACCCTGGCTTGTGATTCTATTGGACGCCGAGGGCGGCATGATACTCAATATCGACGTTCGCGATCGTGCCCCGTCGATTTTCGACACGCTCGACTTCGTTCATTCCACGATGCGACGACCGAAACTTGGACCGTCACGCCGTCCGCGCAATATCATCGTCGCGACTGATTTCTTGCGCGAATCGTCACCCGATTGGTCGTCGATTTTGGCTGCTACCGAAGCTCTGATTGAGGGTGAAGACAGTGAAGACGATGTTCAATCGCTGTCGGATTACTTGGTTCCTGGTCCGCCAGACGTGGATGACCTCTTCACGACCGTCATCGCTGAGTTTTTGCAAGTGAGTGGGCCGACCCAGTCGCAACTTCGTGAGATCGAAGGTATTGATGATCCATTTCTAAAGGAATTCTTCCATCGTGTGGCGGTATTCTACCGTGCCAAACCGTGGAAATTGATCCAAGGTGACCGTCCCTTTTTTGTCACATGCAAAGACTGGGATCGACCTTCTTGGGCGTGTTTCATCATGGGGCAGCTCGGCCAGCAACTCGGGCTGAACCTGTTCGATAACCTCGATGATGCACGTGCCATCGCAACCCAGGGCGACAGCTCTCGCTACTTAAGCGCCGCGGTGATTCAGTACGACGAAGCACACGGTGCGGTCCCTGCCGATGTGTGGAACATCGAACGGATGGGCTGGGAACTCGCCAGCGAACAGGCGTATCCGTTTATCGTGCGACTAGAAAAAGGCAAGCGTTTCGTTTCGGTAACCAGCGAGGACTTGCGAGTTCTCAACGATATCCTGCCCCACATCCCACGATTCCTCGATCATCCGGAAGATCAGGCCTTTGAAGTGACTGAATCGGGCAAGCAGATCAAATTCGGATGGAAGTAATCCCACCGTCTGCGTATTTCAGCCCGTTGGATCGGACAACCGGCAAAACCGGAATACTTCGCCTCCCCGCCGCCTAGGTCTGTCCAACCCCCAGAAAGATACCCAGCCCCCACCCGCACGCCATTTTTGCTAGCGAAGCACTTAAAACGGCTAGTGGCGTAAGCTTCCAGCTTGCGATTCAGAAAACGCGCGGATCGCGATCATCAACCTCGCTTTCAAGGTTTCCTACTGGGGGCTTAAGCAGAATCCAATCGCCACCCCAGTTTTCGTGAATTTAAAATCCGCTACGGCGACGGCGGGATGATCGGTAGCACGATGCGGCTCGGATGGTTCGAGTCATGGTAGATGGTTTGGTTGGCCACCTTCGTCATGCGGTTGCGATTGAGCGGCTCGCCCGTGTTGGGGTTGACGTCAAAACGAGGGAAGTTCGAACTGGAAATGTCGACCCGAATCCGATGCCCCTTCTTAAACACATTGGATGTCGGATAGAGCTTGATCGTAAACTCATAGGGTTCGTCGGGGGTCATGAGGACTTCCGATTCGAGCGACTCACGAAATCGACCGCGGACAATCCCGTCGCCAATATTCAGATCGAACCCGCCTGGCCAATCCGCCGACGGCGGATACACATCGATTAGCTTGGCGGTGAAGTCGGTGTCGACGGCGGAACTCGCGGCGAACAATCGCACCTCGATCTCGCCCGTGACTTCCAGGTCTTGTTCGAGCGGTTCAGTTTGAAACACGACCACGTCATTGCGCGCCGAGAGTGGGATCGGATTTTGAAAGTTCCAGACTTGTGGGCCACCTTTTTGGTTCCATCCGCCTTGCAGCAGGATGTCGTTGCCCGAAGAGATGTTGCCACCAATGGTCGGCACCGGGTCTTGCGGGTCGAACTGAAAACGGGTGACCGATGATGTGTCCTGCGACTCGTCGATCGACAGACCACCGTCGGCTTGCAAGTAAAAATCGGTGGATTGGGTTCGGGCCAATGGCCACTCGTGTTCGTTGCGCCAGTACCCACCGTGCTGCAAGCGTCCCTTTGCATCTTTCCCCCCGTCACCGGTCCCCATCACGAAGATCCGCACGGGCGTCTTGAACGGATCTTCCTTGCCAACCTTGTTATCAATATCTTTGAGCCAATGGTCATACCACTGTTGTCGCCAAGCCCATTGGTCGCCAACGGACGCGGCTTTGCCAAACGAAACTTGTCCGTGGCTCGAGCCGGTCTGTTGGCCATGGATCCAGGGGCCCATGATCAGGTAAACCGGCCCTTTGATCGCGCCCGACAGTGCGGTGAAGTTGGCCGTGGTGTTGCCACCCCAGGAATCGTACCATCCTGAAACGAGGTACACGGGGATGTCTTGATACTTTTCCGGGTTCGCGAGAATATTGTTTTGTGCCCAAAACTCATCGTTTTCGCCGTGCTCCATCGCTGAGACCAACCAGTCCTCGTATTCGGGCGAGAGCCTTAGCGGGGTCATCCCACGACGCGTCGGCAGGTGATCCAAGTAGGCAAAACGCTGGTCCGCCATCTCGGCGAGCGATTCGGCCGTGGCCGGATCCTTGCCCGCGTTACTGCCTCGACCGGCGTTTAAAAAGATCCAATTCCAGAATCGCAGCTCGAACGCACCAGCATTGCGAAGACTCTGTCGCCCCATGTTCGACATGGCGTCGACCGGGATGACCGTTTTCAATTCCGGAGCCCCTGCCATCGCCATCGCATGCTGGGTCCCGCCATAGTAGGAGGTCCCGATCATCCCGATTTTCCCGTTGGACCATGGCTGACTGCCGATCCACGCGGCGCAGTCGACACCATCGGGTCCATCATCGGTCAGCATGTGCCAAACCCCTTCGGACTTATATCGGCCACGAGTGTCTTGGGCGACAAACACGTACCCGTGCGTAGCAAAATATTTTGCTGCCGAGGCCTGGCCGTCCTTGTTGTAAGGCAGACGAGAAAGAATGACTGGCAACGGTTCCGCCGACGCTGTTTCATCCACCGCGGGCCGGTAAATATCCGTCGCCAACCGGACACCATCGCGCATCGGAACCATGACGTCCTTTTCGAGCACATAATCGTCAGCGACGCTTAGCGTCCCGGTGCCGAGCAGGCAAACCAACAGTGCAATCCAACACGTTTTCATTGATATTTCCATCGATAGTAAGGGGCAAGCGAAGAGGTCTACCCACGGAGTATAACCGCTGTCGAGCGTTGAAGTTTCTTCAGTGTCAATGTCGACAGGACCGGTCGCTTATGCGTCAAGCAGCTCGGAGATGTTCTCGAGCGGGCGACCGATGGCGGCTTTGTTGTCATGGACGACGATCGGACGTTCGATCAGTTTCGGATTCGCCGCGAGGATGACGAGCCACTCTTGGTCGGACAACTCCTTGTCGCCGAGCTGCAATTCGCTAAACAGTTTTTCCTTTTTGCGAACCAGTTGTTCCGGTTGGATCCCCAGCATCTCGACGATCTGGCCGAGTTCCTTCTCGCTGGGAGGGGTCTCTAAGTACTTCACCACCTCAAAGGGAATTCCACGTGATTGAAGCAGTCCCACCGCATCGCGAGATTTCGAACAGCGTGGGTTATGAAAAATCGTCGTCATGTTGGTACGTACCATGATGGAAGGTTGCAGGGGATGTCGTCAATTGCCGCGGCCGTGGGTATGATCGATTCGGCGCGCGTGATCGACGTGTGTTTGACGCGGCATGATTTCACTTCAGTTGCAGACGAGGAAATCAATTCAATCAGGCCGCGTCAACCCCCGTCGCGTTTGTTCTCGTGTCGCTATTCCGCTTAACCTACGATAGAATCAACAAACCGTGATGGCGTGGATGGCGGAATCGAGGGCAGGTAAACGATGGATGAGACAATGAACGAATCTGGCATCAATAACGCGGACCCATTCCGCGCCGCCCGACAACGCGATGGCGTGCTAAAGTGCCCATTTCATGGCGAAGAGATCACCATGATTCTTCGACACAGCGATGTCAGAAACGCTGCGGCCGATTGGCAAACCTTCAGTTCCGACGCACCCTTTCGCGTTCCGATTCCTTCCGAAGAAGAAGTGCGGACGAATCGCCAGTTGCCCATCGAGGTTGATCCGCCCCAACACACCGAGTATCGCGCGCTGACCGAGCCGTTTTTCCAGCGTGCCAAGCAAGCCGACGTGATTGCGGGCGTGAAGGCAATGATTGATTCCGCCGTGTTGTCACATACCACGCTCGAAACGTTCGATGTCGTCGCGGATCTGTCGCTGCCCGTGCAGTCTCGCGCTCTGACGTTTCTGCTCAACATGCCAATTTCCGAAGCCGATGTCTGGATCGAGTGGGGCGTCCACGTCTTCAAAGTTACCGGCGGAACATTCAAAACAGGAAATGTGCTCGAAGATTATCTGAACTCTCAGTTTGATCGCGGTGAGCAGCAGCCGGGCGAAGATTTTTTTAGTGTGCTCACGCAATCAAAATTTCAAGATCGCAGGTTAACGCGTGAAGAGTGTTTGGGGTTTGGGAACCTCACGTTCGCGGGCGGGCGGGACACGATCATTCATAGCATCTCCTCGATCATCGCGTATTTCGGCGGCAACCCTGCGGCACTGGAATACTTGCGCGACGACCGGACGCGAATCACTTTGGCGAGCGAAGAGTTCTTTCGCGTGTTCATGCCGCTAACGCAACTCGGGCGTGTCTGTCCGGCGGGCGCGGAGATTCACGGAGCCACCGTCTCGCCGGACCAGCGTGTGGGGTTGTGTTGGGCGTCGGCGAATCATGATGAAACCGTATTCGACGAACCGGACGAAATTCGTTTGGATCGTCGCCCCAATCCACACGTTTCCTTCGGCTTTCGCACGCATCTCTGCCAGGGCGCTGCACACGCGAGACTCGTCATTCGATCGCTATTGGAGTCGCTCTGCGAGCACGTGGATCGAATTGAAGTGCTGCGGTCGGTCCCTTCGCTCGAACGTGAACAACACTTTGAGCGCCGCGTCGGTTATGAGCGACTGGACGTTCAATTCCACCCTCTCGATCGAGCCCCGTAACCGGATCGTTAGGATCGTCGGAACAAGGTGTCCACGGGCTTCGGGACTATAGCCGCAAAGTGGCGGCATGTTGTAACCATGGGCGCCAGCCCATGGACCCGTCTGCGACCGCTATGACTCTGGATTCACCCGCGTCAAGCGCTTCACCAGCACCGCAACTATCACGGTCAGGACGGTCGCAACGATACCACACACCAGCGCGGTCTGATAATGTCCAAAGATCAGGTTGCCGATGCCGGGCAACACCGCGTAGACAATGCCGGTCGCGCAGATCGCGGCAATGAACGATAGCCTCAGGTCGCGGTCAACCTTCACATCGGGATTGCGATCGGCGACCGGTTTCCAAAAAGGTCCTCCCGGTCGCACCTTCTGATAGAAACGATCAAGCGTTTCGGAATCGACGGGCGGTGTCAACCAAGTCACGGCCAGCCACAACACGATCGTCAGCATGGCGACCGCGAACATCTTGACCTCGGGGACGAGCACGGGACCGATGCCCGCGGGCGTGACCACGCCCGTCGCGACTGCGATCGGCTCGACGGTGAAGAAGAAAATGAGCGAACCGAACATGGAAACAATCTCGGTCCACGCGTTGATACGCCACCAAAACCAGCGCAACATGAACACCGCACCCGTCCCCGCACCGAGTGCCAGCAGCAATCGCCAAGCCGCGTCGACGGACTGACCGAACATCAGCACCGAAGCGATTCCACCGGCGATCAAAATGATCACCGACGAGTATCGTGACGCACGGTTCAATTGCTTTTCACTGGCGTCCGGGCGAATGAAACGCTGATAGAGATCGCGAACTAAATAGGACGCACCCCAGTTCATTTGGGTGCTCAGCGTTGACATGAACGCCGCGAAAAAAGTAACCGTCAAAAGCCCACGAAGTCCCGGTGGACTGAGGTCACGCATCACGCGTGGGAACCCGATGCCGGAGTTGAACGCTGGATCCGCCAACTCACCCTGGCGTAGATCTGGGTACATCGCCAGTGCCGCTAGCGCCACGATCAGCCACGGCCAGGGACGAATACAATAATGAGCGATCTGGAACCACAGTGTTGCCAGCAACGAATGACGCTCGTCCTTGCACGCCGCCATCCGCTGCACGACGAACCCACCGCCACCTGGTTCGGCGCCGGGGTACCACGTCGCCCACCACTGCACCAACATCAACAGCAAAAATACGTGCAGCGGCAACCACGCGTTGTCGCCTGAGAAATCGGGGACCAAGTCAAACGCCGCCGCTCCACCTTCACCAAAATTCTCGATCACCTTGGCTTCGAGTTGTGAAGCGCCTCCGAAGTGTGCGATCGCCAGCCACGCCAGTGCAATGCAGCCGAACATGGCCAAACAAAACTGCAACGCATCGGCGACCGCGACGCCCCACATGCCCGACATCGTGCCGTACACCCCGACCAGTGACAGCGTGCCAAAAATGATGAGCCAGGGACGAACGACAAGTGCGTTTTCGCCAAACACCGTCTGCTCCAACGCCGACGCGGGAACTTCAAACAAAATGGTTTCGTCCAACACCATGAACATCGCTGACGTTACCCAACCGATGATGATCGGATTGACGATCAGGGCAATGTAGATCGCCCGCGAACCGCGCAGCAGCGCAGCGGGTTTGCCGGAGTATCGCAACTCCACCAGCTCAACATCCGTCATCACGCCGCTCCGCCGCCACAGTTTGGCGTAGACAAAAACGGTGATCATGCCGCCGAGCGCGAACGACCACCAAACCCAATTACCGGCCAGACCGTGCTGGATTGTCAATCCAGTCACCGCGAGCGGCGTGTCAGCGGCAAACGTCGTGGCGACCATCGACGTGCCCGCAATCCACCACGGCAATGACCGCCCCGAAATGAAGTACTCGGTGATGTTCTTGCTCGCGCGGTTGCGGAACCAAAGTCCAATCCCAAGCGTCGTGGCGAAGTACGCCGCGATTACCAAATAGTCGATAGCGGTCAGGATCATAGTGGCTGTTGTCGTGCGGTTGAATCGAGATCCAGTGAAAGAGCCCCATCGTAACGAAATTCGCCAAGAGTGTTCGAACACGCATGCAAAATATTCGGACACCTTACTGGCAAACGATTGCATTCTAGGTGGAGCCAACGTAAGCTGACACGCCGTTGGCGGGATGCCTAACTTGCCAGCCATCAAGAAACAGGCAACAGAACAATCAGGCTGACACTGGCATCGGTCTGGGGAAACTGTTTGAAAAACCGGAGTAAATAATCAGCCATGAAATCATTCGTATTGTCTCTGACGGTGACTTTGTTCGCCGCTTCCACACTCCCGGCCACCGAGCGGAGCAACGTCGCTTGCGAAGGCTCGTACCCACGTCACCTGCAAGGGACATGCGTGGATGCCGACGCGATCTTCTGGAGTTTTACAACGGTCTTGGTGAAGACCGACCTCGAGGGGAACCTGCTCAGTAAGGTTCCCGTCGCCAGTCATCACGGCGATCTCTGCTACGACGACGGGAAGCTGTATGTGGCTGTCAATCTCGGCAAGTTCAATGACCCGCAAGGCAACGCGGATTCGTGGGTTTACGTCTACGATGCCGCCGACCTTTCCTACGTGGCCAAGCACGAGACACCGGAGGTGTTTCACGGCGCAGGCGGTATCGGCATTCAAGATGGCCATTTCTTCGTGGTCGGTGGCTTGCCCGCGGGCGTCCAGGAGAACTACGTCTACGAGTACGACGCCGACTTTAAATTTGCCAAGAAGCACGTCATCGACAGTGGCCACACCCTTCTTGGCATCCAGGCAGCGACCTTTGCAGAGGGTCGCTGGTGGTTTGGCTGCTACGGCAATCCGAAGATTTTGCTCGTCACCGACGGCGATTTCAAGCTGCAGGGACGGTACGAATTTGATTGTTCCCTGGGAATCGTCGGCCTGCCCGATGGTCGCTTTTTCTCGGCCCGCGGACGCTGCGAAAAAGGCAAAGGCTGCACGGGTAGCGTCCAACTGGTGGTCCCCGATGCGAAGTCTGGCTTTCGGTTCGTGACAGCCGACGAGAACGGTCGCGATATCCTCAGCGATCACTAGGATTCAATCGCATCTTAACTCGCCGGTAGAGGCGTTTAAGTTCGATCCGGGCGTCAGTGGCGTTGTTCGTTCTTTTCGCTCGACTTTCCAAGTCGCGATGGAATACTAGTTTCCAATTGCATGCTGTGACGCGCAACCGACCCGCCAAACACCGCGAGTCCAAGCGGCGACGAATACATCGCAGCGTTCAAGTTAGCGGGACGTGCGGCGACTCCGCTCGATGGATCCGGCGCGTGACGTGTCAATGTTCGGCTGAAATCAAAGCAAGGAATTGGCGGCAAAAATCGGGTAGATCGTCGGGCCGGCGGCTCGAAACATGGTGCCCGTCGACGACCACGGCAGCATCTTCGTACAATGCGCCCGCGTTGATGAGATCGTCCTTTATTCCAGGCGAACCCGTCACGCGAACACCGCGATAGACTCCTGCGGAGATGGGGATCCAACCGCCATGGCAGATCGCGGCGATCGGCTTCCCCGCCGCGTCGAACTCTCTGACGAGGCGGAGAACGTCCGCATCTCGCCGCAGTTTGTCCGGCATGAAGCCGCCGGGGACGAGCAATGCATGGAAATCGGAACTCTGGACGTCGGCGATCGCGACGTCACTGGTGCAGGGGTAGCCAAGTTTTCCATGGTAATTTGCGCACGCTTTAGGGCCAGCGACAACGACGTCCGCACCGGCCTCGATCAATCTCAGTTTGGGGTACCAGAGTTCGAGATCCTCGTAAACCTCGCCGACAAAGGCCAGAATTCGCCGCCCCGAAATCGATCGAGGAGAAACGTGCTCGGCTGCGGACAGTGATTTCATCGGCTGAATATCGTTTTTCAAGAAGTTCGCAAGACTGCAATGCGAAAATTCAGACTCCGATTTCGCATCCCAGTAGAGTGCTGTGTCACCCGGGGTGCCCCGAGGGTGTTAGCTAGGCCTTACAGGCTAACAAAAAGACGGGTCCGCAACGATCACTCGCAGGTGTTTGACGAAAATCGGGCCTGGAAAGTTAACAGGGCGAGGGGTGCGGAGACGGGCTAATGAAATAGTTCGTTCAGCAACTCAGCTCCAACCTAACGAGATTCAAATTGCAAAATGAACATTGATTCGCCGTATGAACAGTGGCAAATTTGCAATCGCGATTTTCCGCGGGGTGCCGGCTTGTCGCCTAAACCACCTGAATTTCGGCGTCAACGTGGTTTTCATCAGCCCAGGGGAGGAGCAGAGGGAACGTTACACCGAGACGATACAGTCGTCGAAGAAGCCTGTCTCACCACTCGACCTCACTTCCGACACTGGCCCACCTCTGTGGACTGCTGACGGTCGATAGTCTCGAACGACAATCAGGACGTCTCTGGTCACCGATCTCCATGTTTTGTGCATTGAAAAATCGGGAGGCACACGAGTTGAGTTGATCCGGGAATGGCTTCGTGTACACTCTCTGGTTGATCGCATCGAATCCCCTCAAAGGGGCCCCGTCATTTCTACGCGTTGAGACTACCCCCATGCATCGAGTTTCCGAGTTTGTCGTAGCGGTCATTACTAGCTGCTTGGTTTGCGGAGTTCTCGTCACGATGACACGCGGTGCCCAAGCGAGTGGGCTACCGCTGCTCGTGATTAACCGCGCCATCGAACTCGATAATTCGACTCCCCCTCGTCCTGAAGCAAAGAGGCCCTCCTTCGGAGGGGGCGGTGGTCAGTTAGTCGCTGCGACTAAAGGCGGTCAGTTATTACCCGACACGCTCGTTGCCGGGATTCAGAAAGGCCGCTATGGCACGCCTGAGCGAGCAGGGTGGTTTGTATCGTCGGTCGATTCAGCACAACGCAGTGGCTGGGTTCCTGCTGGCGCGGTCACCCCATTTGCGTTCCGTGTTAAAGAAGTTGTCGCACGGTCGGTCTCGATTCAACACGCCGGAAGCCTATCAACAAATGGTGCTAAAGTACCGACAGGCGGGGGCGAGCCAAATATTCCTGTGCTGATC
>JBDNIG010000567.1:0-8013 GCA_041688415.1 Rhodopirellula sp.
CGGCTGGCAGATAATCCCGCAAGTCTTCGTCGGCGAGCCAACGCAGCGTCTCGAATTGCACATCGGCGTTGTCATCGCTCAGCAGAACGTCGATCCAAGGCTTGGGGTTCACGCTCGCCAAACGGAGTGCTTGAACGGCTTGAACCCGGTCAGCGCCGGACCATTTGGCGAATTCGGCGGGTTTCCAGCGATCGGCAAGGCGGCGCAGCGAGGAGAATGCAGCACTGGCGAGAAACGGATCCGCATTGCGGCTGAGTTCGAACAGTTCAGCTCGCGTGTGGTTCGTCGTCCCGCGGCGCAGGTTCGCCGCCAGCGTCGCTTGCTCGGTCGGCGGCGGAAGGTCGAGCGGGCCGGCCCATCCGGCTTCCTTGAGATCAATTTCCAGTTTCCAGAGGCAACCAAAACCGTGGACGGGATAACGCCCATCGACCCAATCGGTCAGATAGAAAACCAGTGTGCCGTCGTTTTCTCGATGCCGATCCCGCGCGATACACGTAGGACGAAAATATCGAGAGCCGTGAACGAGCGTGACCTGCTCGGCGGTGAAACTGGCGCCGTGTCGCTCGAGTGGGAAAAAGTCGATGCGGTGATCGCCCCAGGAGGGCATCAGCAACCCGCGTCCCAGCGGAACGACTCCACACGGAGCTTCGCCGGCAGGATGGATCATCGGCAGGGTGCCACGCATTTCTCCGTTCCAGCAGACAAACGGATGCGGCGTCGCGCCGCCGTATTTGCGGCGGTATCCATAATCGCCGTCCTGAACGATGTGCAGCACCTTGCACGGCGGATACTCACCGGGATCGTTCTCCGCCACAAAAATTTCACCATCGTCACGAACCGTAACGCCGAAGGGATTCCAAAGTCCCTCTGCGATCTTGTGAAGTTGCTTTCCCTCAGCAGTCAGACTGAAAACTCCACCGCGGTCGATCCCCGTATAGGCGGAACCGTCCTGGGCGGTCAACGTCCAGGGTTTCGCGAAATTCTCTCCCAGTCCGAAAATGAGTTTTCCATTCGGATCCCAGGCGAGTCCAGACACGGCATTGTGTGGATAATCCGCCTCCGAATCGAGTTCGACCAGCGTCTGCTCGGTGTCGCCCACGCCGTCACCGTCGCTATCCTTGACTCGCAGAATTCGGTCACGCTCGGACAGATAGACCCAGCCGTCCGGGCCGAGTTCCAGGTCCATGGTTTGCACCGTTTTATTGTAAAAAATGTGACGCGTGCCATCGGGATCAAAAACCAGGATCTCATCAAACTTGGGGCCTTGGTATTCGTCCGGACGGAGGTGGGTATGGCAGGCAACCGCCCAGACCCGCCCGTCCGCATCGACGTCCACTCCGGTCGGCGTGACGATTTCGGGCTGCTCGGCGACGACCGTCAAACGAACGCCGGGTTGCAAAATCTCGATTTCTGGATCGCGTTCGTCTTTCGCTTCCAGCGTGCCCGTTTGGCCCGCGATCGTCGCGAGAGCCAACGTGACGACGGACGCGCGAGAAAAAAAATATCGTTTCATGGTGGGAGATCGTTTCATGGAGAAGAATCTATTTGTCCGTTGAGGCGGTGGGCCATTAGGCAGGTCCAGGTTCGTGGTTCAGTTTAACCGCGTCGCCGTGGCCCCGCATTTTACAACCGGACGCGGCCCGATGGGCGCGTGCGTATCAGCGAGGCTCTAGAGATCGCTTGGCTGGCGTTCGACGAGCTTTTGAATCCGGCTTTCGTCCATCGCCGCCTCTCCACGCATGCGACTACCATCAATCTCGAAGCCTCGGATTTGGCCTCTGAACGGACGGTCCATTCCGTAGGCTTTCATTGTTTGATTAAAATTGCCGATTGCCAGCGGCCCGACTTGGTTCGCAATCGGACCGACATTGTAATCGTTCACACGGTCCAGTCGAACGGTCGGATTCTCAGGCGCGTCCCGTGCTTCACTAAAATACCAAGCGACCGATTGCCCATCTTTGGTGAAGTCGTATGTGACCGCAAAGAAAGTCCATTTGCCAACGACGAGTTTCCCCGCTGAGCTATCGTTTTGGATTCGATCGGGCCACTGGTTAACCGCCAATCGCATGCGGCCATCGGCGCGACAGACCAGATCGACCCCCGAGTGATCCTCGTTCAAGCAATAGACAATCCGATTGCCGCCCATCCCCACTTCCAGGCTACTCGGTTTGAGCCATCCCGCGATGGTAAACGCGACCAGTCCTCCTAAATCCTCTTGAACTTGCGGTCCGCACGAGACATGACTCCAGGGCGGACCGACGGGCAATTCAATGGCATCCTGTTCGCCTCGCGTCGCCGCACCAACCATTTCCAAGTTGGGACTTTCGTTGGATGAAAAACCAGCCCTCAGCAGCGGCGCCCCTTCCGTTCGGTCAACGCCGACGCGTGCAAAGCGAACGGATGTACGACCGTCGGTGCCGGTGATTCGCAACATCACTCGGTAAATGCCGGTATCCCGAGGATAGCTCTATCCTTCCAGAAATCCCATTTCGGCGAGATTCTTCAGGTTCGGCGGGACCTTCTCGGCGACGAGGGTTCGCAGCATTCCTTGATCGGTCACGGGTTTGCCCTCGTGCTGGAGCGAGACACCATCGCGAGAGACAAATCGCAGCATGCCATCGATAATTGCGTCGAGATTGTTCTTACCGTCGCACAATCCGATCATTTCTCGCGTGGCCTCGTCCAACCGGATCGCTTGATGCAACTGCGATGTGACCACGTCACCACGCTCCGCCTGCCACCTCGCCAGTCGACTGGCTTGAGGTTGATTCGATACGCCGTGCGTCAGTGGCAGCGGTCCGGCCGAAAAACGCACCATGGCGACTTGGGCGAGCTGCAATAGCTCTTCCCGGAGTACCGTGCGCGTGGCATTGGAATCTTCGCAGTCCGGCACGGTTGCAAGGACGTGCTCCCACAGCTGGGTGAACGATTCCGAGGCGGGGCGAAGCTGAGACAGACGCAGCATCGCCGCCATCGTCGCGGGCCCGCGGAGGGTTGCCGTTGCGCCGTCGGGATTGGCAATCCGCATCTCGCCCTCGGGCAGGATGCTAGACAGTGGTGCATCCTCGGTGTCGAAACAACTCACTTCGGTCGATAGATACAGATCATTGATGGCGTCTGAATTAGGTTCTGTGCCAATCGTTGCACTTGAGTCTGCACGGCAGATCAAGGATTGACGGAACGTCCGATTGCATAAATAGTCAATCGTCTGTTCACGCTCAAGCATGGGCATCGATACGAGCCGGCGCTGCATCCCCGCACTCTGTGACGGCACGAATGCGAAATTCGATTCGCAAACAAACTGCATGTTCGTGGCACCGATCTCGCGGATGAACTGATGGAAATATCTCGGTTCGTTGACGGCTTCGAACTGTTCATGAAAGAGATACGCTTCATCGGATTGGCAGAGACTTTGAAATTGCTCCCGGAGCAGTTTGCCGTAGCCGGTGGATTCGGGCACCGATTCGGTCAGATCAGCGAGGAAACGTTTTGCCTCTCGAATCATCTGCAGCGGCTCACCGGGATGATTTGCCGCGTGCTGTTGGATGATCTCGCGGACCATCCCTTTAGCGTGCCAGCCCGGCAGGGTGTTGTAGCTGACAAATGCCACACCTCGCGGTGACAGATGGTCATGGCAGATTCGCAGCACATGCTCACGAACCTCCTCCGAGACCCAGGAATACACGCCATGGGCGAGGATATAATCGAACGCCGTGCCGTCGTCGAAGCGGTCGAATCCGGCTGGGAACTCACTGAGATTGCCTTGTCGCAGTTCAACGTTGCTCAATTCGAGCTGGTCGATGGCCGTTTGCCCCGCTGCAATATGGCCGGGACTCAAATCAATCCCAAAGAACTGCGAGTCGGGGTACAACGACGCCTGCGAGATGAGGTTGCCGCCCTGGCCGCAACCGAGTTCGAGCACCCGGCACGGCTCGTGGAGTGGGCTCGGTGCGGCGGCACCGAACAGCCGCACCATCGCCGCGATGCTGTCGGGGTTGGTACGCGGATGGACGAAGTCGGGGTAGGGAACGGCTTCGTAGGGTTCGGGATTGTTCATCGGGACGGAATGTTGAAATTGAAAAAGTTAAAATGAATCTTGGGGAAACCAGGTTCTGGCGAACGTGGCTACTTCGCCGCGACCTGCTCGTGATTTTGCGTTTTCAGTTCTCATTTCTACTTTTTCAATAACGAAAAAAGCGTCTGATCGCTCAGACGCTTTTCGCATGTTTACCAGGATCGACTCGCTACCTAGGATGGATCATCCGCCGCTGCGTCGCCCTTCTTCTCGGTCGCTCCAGCACCAGCGCCGACGGTCTCTTCCGCTTCTTCGGCAGGCGGAAGGCCGCGAGTTTCCCCATCAAAGTTCAGCCGCGTGACCTTGCCGGAATCGTCGCGGTGGACGCTGATCACGATCGTATCCTTGCCTACATAGGTTCCGCGCAACAGCTCTTCGCCCAGCGGATCTTCAATCCGCTGTTCGAGTGCCCGGCGCAGTGGTCGGGCGCCATAATCAAGATTGCTGCCTTTCTTGATCAAGAACTCTTTGGCGTCGTCGGTCAATTCGAGTGCGAGGCCGCGGTCGAGCAGGCGTTCGCGGACCTTTTGCAGTTCGAAGTCGATGATTCCCTTGAGGTCGGTCGTGGTCAGGTGACGGAAAATAATCGTGTCGTCGAGACGATTGAGGAATTCCGGTCGGAACACGCGTTCGATCGAATCCATCACGCGAGTCTTCATCGATTCGTAGCTCGCATCGCCATCCGGTTTGGCAAAACCGAACGCCGCTTCGTTCTTGATCGCTTCGGCACCCGCGTTGGTGGTCATGATCAAAATCGTGTTGCGGAAATCAACGTTGCGACCGAACGAGTCGGTCAACCGGCCTTCTTCCATCACTTGCAGCAACATATTGAACACGTCCGGGTGTGCTTTCTCGATCTCATCGAACAGCACGACGGCGTACGGACGACGACGGATTTTCTCGGTGAGCTGACCACCTTCTTCGTAGCCGACGAAGCCGGGAGGTGCCCCGATCAAGCGGCTGACGTTGTGCTTTTCCATGTACTCGGACATATCGATGTGCACGAGTGCGTCGGCGTCGCCGAACATGTATTCCGCGAGCGCTTTGGCGAGCAAGGTTTTACCGACCCCGGTGGGTCCGGCAAAGATGAACGAACCGGTGGGCCGCTTCGGGTCCTTCAGACCGCTGCGACTGCGGCGGACCGCCTTGGCGATGGCCGTGACGGCTTGCTCTTGGCTGACGACTCGCTCGTGGAGTTCCTCCTCCATCTTGAGCAGTCGCAACGAGTCTTCGGTCGACAAACGCGTCAGTGGAATGCCCGTCATCTTGCTGACGACTTCGGCAATCACTTCCTCGTCGACAACGCCATCGGTTTGCTGACTCTTCTCACGCCACTCCTGCGTGATCTTGTCCTTCTTCTTGCGAAGTTTTTCGGCTTGATCACGCAGGTTGGCGGCTTTCTCGAAGTCCTGATTGGCGACCGCATCCTCTTTGTCTTTATTGAGCGTTTCGACTTGCTCGTCGATTTCCTTCAAATCTGGTGGACGGGTCATTGACCGCAATCGGACCCGCGCACCGGATTCGTCAATGACGTCAATGGCCTTGTCCGGCAGGCATCTGGCAGTGATGTAGCGTTCGCTCATTTCGACGGCGGCGACAATGGCGTCGTCGGTGAACTGCACGCGGTGGTGTTCTTCGTAACGCTCGCGCAGACCTTTGAGGATCTCGATCGTTTCGGTCTTGCCGGTCGGCTCGACCATGATCTCTTGGAAACGGCGAGCCAGCGCGGTGTCCTTCTCGATGTACTTGCGGTACTCGTCGAGCGTCGTCGCACCAATGCACTGGATCTCACCGCGAGCGAGGGCGGGTTTGAGCACATTGGCGGCATCGATTGCGCCCTCGGCACCACCGGCACCGACGAGGGTGTGCAGTTCGTCGATAAACAGAATCGTGTTTTTGACGCGGCGAACTTCCGTCATCACGGCTTTGATGCGTTCCTCGAATTGACCGCGGTACTTCGTCCCCGCCACCATCATGGCCAAGTCGAGCACGACGATGCGTTTTTCGCTGAGAATCTCGGGGACTTCACCGTTGATGACACGCTGCGCGAAGCCCTCGATGATCGCGGTTTTTCCGACACCGGCTTCACCGAGCAGCACGGGATTGTTCTTGGTACGGCGGCAGAGAATCTGGATCGCTCGCTCGATTTCACGCTCGCGTCCGATGACGGGATCGAGTTCGCCTTTGCGGGCCAACTCCGTCAGGTCGCGGCCGAAGCTATCCAGGGCGGGCGTCTTGCTCTTGCCGCTCTTACCGCTGCTGCTCGAACCGCCATCGCCACCTTCGCCCGACCGGCCGCCCCGTTCGCCGACTTCGGCACCTTCGAGACCGTGGCCGAGCAGGTTCAGGACCTCCTCGCGAACGTCTTCGAGCTTCAGGCCCAAATTCATTAATACTTGAGCGGCAACGCCTTCCTGCTCCCGCAGTAAACCGAGCAAAATATGCTCCGTCCCGACGTAGCTGTGGTTCAGATTGCGAGCCTCTTCCATCGAGTATTCGATGACCTTTTCGGCACGCGGGGTTTGCGGCAATTTGCCGACGGTCACCATTTCGGGACCGCTCTGCACGAGTTTCTCGACTTCGAGACGAATTTTTCGCAGATCGACATCGAGATTTTTCAGCACGTTCGCGGCAACACCACTGCCCTCTTTCACCAAGCCCAGCAGAATGTGCTCGGTGCCGATATATTCGTGATTAAATCGCTGAGCCTCTTGGTTAGCCAACTGCATGACTTTCCGGGCTCGGTCTGTAAACCGTTCGTACATGTTTTTCGTCCTTAAATCAAAAACTTCAAATCTGGTTCCGAACCCTTCACGGCAGCAGGCAAAATCGCCGGCTTCGGTAAATACCGCTGACTGTCAAATTGGCGAATCGTTCGCAACACGGTCAACTTTAAAGCAAACCGTACGCCACAACGCACACTCTACCGCCGAATCCGCGTCCATCCTACCGCTTTACGCTCAATTCGGGGATAGGTGTTCGGATACGGCGGCCACGCCGAGCAAATCGCCATGGTCAAAGCAGAACCCCTCCAATTCTTCCATGATTTTTTTATCACCCGCTGCCTGGGCCCGGCCGGCCATATCGATCATTTCGGGCAAGACGCGGCCCACGGGGACTTCGTCAGGAAACAATTTCATCGCAGCCCGCAGGGCCGCGCCGGGCCGACCGATCCGGTCGAGTAGGTCAATGTAAGTCTCGATGGCGCCGCTGCCGTGCATGGCGGGGTCGACGGTCCGGGCTTTCTGCTCGAAAAGTCGCAAGGCGATATCGACATCTTTTCCCAGCAGAGCGGAAAAGAAAGCCGTGTGGGCGGGATAAAAATCGACAAAGGGTTCGGTACCAGGATACTGAAAATCGGCTGGCAGACGTCGGCCATATTGGCACAGCTCCAGGGCCTTCTCGATCAAATTGGGGTCATCCAAAACGATCGCAAATCGCACAACGGATGACAAGTGCGTGGTGTCGAGGTGATATCCGCCGCCGCCGAGGATCCACTTGTACTTCGTGATCAACTCGCCGAGCGAGAGATTTTGATGATCGGTTTCGATTTTTTCTTTCGTGAGACCGTTTTCGCTGGCCCGTCCCAGGAAATCCTCGCGCACGCGGTTGTCGAGTTCGTCGTAGAAATGCCGGAGCAAGGAAGTCGCGGCGATTTGCCGATTCTGTCGGGACCGCTCCGCAATCACGCTGTCGTAGAGCGTGATCGAATTGCACGTCCCCTGTCGCTCAATCGCGGCTTCGTAACCCCGCTGCAAATCCACGCCTTCGTGAAGCAGCACGTGTACCATCTCGTCATAATTGTCGTCGTTGATCTCGACTTTCGACAACAGTCGCTGCGCCAGCGAGGGGTCGCCGATCGGCCGCAGGTACATCCAACCCTCGCCAATCTTACCGCTCTCGATCAGCATCGCGCCGGCTTGGCGACAGGCATCGAG
>JBDNIG010000568.1:0-9316 GCA_041688415.1 Rhodopirellula sp.
GCAATAGCGTGGCGAATTCGTCTCGCGTGTAGGCGGCTCGGACACTTGCCGAGGCGTCGAAATGCACGACGTCGCTGCGGGTGACCAGACGGGACGCGGCGGCGATCAGGGCGAGATTGGTGCGTGAGCGTTCCAAATCACAAATCACGATCGCCCGGTTGCTCACGCGCCACATCTCCTGAATCAAACGGGAGACTTCGGGCGGGTCGAGATGGTGCATGAACAGCGACGAGGTCACCACATCGAAACCCGAGGGCAGGCCGTTGCGCAGACAATCACGGCAGACGGTCCCCAGTTCGACGCCCGCCTCGCCAGCCGCCTCCGCTGCGGTTTGCATCGCGAGTTCGCTGCGGTCGAGCGCCGTCACCGCGAGTGGCAGTTTGCGTCGGGCCGCCATCCGAAGCCAATCGATCGGCAGATCACCACTGCCACTGGCGACGTCGAGCACCCGCAGCGGGCGACCGGTTGGCACGGTGGCTGCCAAGCGAACGAGCTGCCGAAACAAAGTGCGCGAGATACCGCTGAGCCGGTTCAGTCGACGCAGACCCGCCAATGCCGCCCGATGCCGATCTGCCGATAGATCGGGGGCGTCCATCCATTCATTGACACGGCAGCGGGGAAACGTCATGGCGGCGAGGGGGCTTCTTAGGTGGTGGTCTCAGCGGACGATGTGACTCGATTTTGACGCAGGTGAAACACCAACGCGATGATGCAGGCAATGATCACAATAATGCTCACCCACTGCGAGATCGAGAGTGCGGTACCGAATTGGCCGGCCTCGTCCACCCGGACCCACTCGAGCACGATCCGCAATACCGCGTAGGCGATGAAGCCGCACAGCATCAAAATACCGTCGATGCGAATCCCGCTGACCCGCAGGATCCGCTCGACGATCAATAATAACACCAACATCACCGCCGCCATCACGGAACTGATGATCTGGGTCGCCCATACCGGAGCGGCCCGCGCGGGCAACTGGTCGGGGGAAAATCGAGCGACCAATTGTCCGTCTCGGACCACCGCCAAACCCGGCAACGCATCCTCGGCGGGAATGTCGGGCGGTGCCAATTTTGCAAAATCCGGATCGAGAATCAACGATACCGTTTGGCCCGGTTCCACACTCGCCTGTTCAGCCAAGCTACCCGCGGCAACCGATTTGACCAACCACCGTGTTCTCGGCCGATCGTGCGTGCCGGGCTGCGGTTCCTTGGCGCTGACCGGTTCGGCAGTGATGCCGATCAGTTCGCCACTGAGCAGTTGATCCGCATAGACGCTGCTGCCGGGCGGAAATTGAACAGCCAACGCGTTCGGCTCGCAGGCCCCGCCATAGCAGCAACCGTTCATCAGGCATCCCAGACGGCCGAAGAACAGTCCGACGAAGATGCAGGGCACAATCACGTCACCGAGTTTCCAGAGTGGTAGCCGCATCCGGGTGACCGCCCAAGCCGAGGCGAGAAACCCGCCGATGAATCCGCCATAGACAACCAAACCGCCTTGCGTCATCGCAGCCATCGCGGTGAGCGTTTGGGGCCACGTGTCGCGCAGAAAATCATTGTGGTACTGCACGACGTAGAAAATCCGTGCTCCCAACAGCCCGCCAATGAAGGTCCACGGTGCCAAACGGAATATCGATTCCGCTCCCAATCCGGCACGGTCCGCCCGCCACGCCGCCAGGGAAACCGAAGCCACCGCCGCCAACATCAAGAACATGCCGTAGCCCCGAATCGGCAGCCCGACCGGGTCGCTGGCGACGTTGGTAAGTTCCAAACGCGGTAGCACGAAAACGATGATGGCAGCAAAAATGGCCCAAATCGCTCCCTCTTGTGCGATCAACGATTTCCATGGCGGAACAGTGGATGGCCGCGCCGGGCCCGCCGATGGGCTTGATTCAGTCGCTGCTGAGTCCGTTTGCGACCGTCGATGCGGGCAAAAATGTGACCACGCCAACCGCAGGACGACATAGAGGGCCAGCCCCGCGAGCAGCCAGCCGACTCCAAAGAAAGGAATACCAGCGATTTCGTGGGGAATTAGGAAAAGCGTTCGACGCATGACGATGATCGGGGCGAGAAAAGTGAAAAATCGTGGCTCATTTGACTGACCAAACCAATGTCGCACGCCCGATACGCCACGAATAGTCGAATTTTTCACTCCAGTCGCTACAACACACCTCTGGGGGGATAATAAAATTTAGTTAGACTGGCAGCTCTAGGCAAGTTTGAGAAACTTTCGCCAACCACAACTATACTGACGCTTGCGACGGACTATGCTATGTCGCTGCCAGCCCCCATACTTCTCTTCTATTTCGTTCTTCAAGGTTTCGATTCATGCCCAAGGCGCTTTGTCTGCTCAGCCTTGTGGCGTCGATTCTCCTGCTCGTGCTGTTCGGAGCCGATCTGATCATGGGCGTTGCCGGGATGCAGGACGCCGCCCCCATGCAGGGAACCAGCATGTTCATGGATCTTGCGTTTCTCATCTTTGCGGGCGGACTGGGCTACATGAGCTACTCCACCTACCGGGAACAGAGGTAAGGAAAGACAGAGGGTTCAGAGTTCCGGGTTCAGATGTTAGAGTGACACAAACTAAATCCTGCACCATCCTCTTTCCTGAACCCTTTCTCTAATGTCTTCCTTGGCTGACTCCATTGGCGAATTGCTCGCCGCTTATCCCGACCCCGAATCCGGTCGACCGCTCGGTCCGATGGGCCAGATCCAAAAGATCGAGGTCGACGACGATGCGGTGGCGGTTCGAATTGGTATCACCTCGCATTGCCAACCCTTTGCCGACGAATTTGCGGACGCCGTGGCGGACAAAATTTTGACGATCGCGCCGGGCAAGAAAGTCACCGTCGAAACGCCCGTGCATGAGCGTCCGCCGGCAAGAATCGGTCAAATTGGGCTGCGTGCCAAGAGCGTGATCCTCGTCGGCAGTGGCAAAGGGGGCGTCGGCAAGAGCACCGTCGCCGCCTCGCTCGCCCTGACGCTGCAGCGTCTCGGAGCCAAGGTCGGGCTGATGGACGCGGACGTCTATGGACCGAGTATCCCGCATCTGCTCGGTTTGCAGGGGCGTCCGGCGGTCTCCGAGCAAAAGAAAATTGAACCCATCCGGCTGGGCAATTCGATGCCGGTGATGTCGATGGGGTTTCTGCTCGAACCCGACCAAGCCGTGATTTGGCGGGGGCCGATGCTGCACGGTTCGATTCAGCAGTTTTTGAAAGATACCGATTGGGGTGAACTGGATTACCTCGTCGTCGACATGCCACCGGGCACGGGTGATATTGCCCTGACGCTCTCGCAGAACGTGCCAGTGGCGGGGGCCGTCGTGGTTTGCACCCCGCAAGAGGTGGCGCTGCTCGACGCGGTCAAAGCGATCAGCATGTTCCGCAAGGTCAACATTCCAATTGCGGGCATGGTCGAGAACATGAGCGGTTTCTTGTGCCCGGACTGCGGCAAGACCTACGATATTTTCGGCAGTGGCGGGGCACGCGACAAAGCCGAGGAACTCGGCGTCGCCTACCTTGGCGGGTTACCGATCGACATCACGCTGCGGATCGCCGGCGACGAGGGGCGACTCGCCGAAGCCGTTGCTACTGATGAACGCGGCCGAGCCCCGTTTGAAAAGATCGCCCGCGCTCTCGTCCGCAACCTCGCCGCCGAGGCCGCCGCGACACCGTCCAAAGCATCGCTGCCGACGCTGTGAGAGCTGTTTCGTTTCGCTTACAATGCACAGGATTAGAACCTGAAAATCGTCCGTTTCTTCGTCCCCTGTTCTTCCGTTTCGTGAGTCTCGCCGATGCCTGCCGACGCCAGCCTAAAACCCTTGATCGATCTCATGCAGCGAGAGGCACTCCAGCGGGGCACGTTCACGCTCGCCAGCGGCAAGACGGCGAGTTACTACCTCGATTGTCGCCGCGTCACGCTGCATCCTCAAGGTGCTGGGCTGATCGGCAACGCGATGCTGAATTTCATCGGACGTCAAGGCAGCCTCAGTGGCGATATGCCTGACGCGGTCGGCGGGATGGCGATCGGTGCCGATCCGATCACCGCCTCGATCGTCACGATTGCGGGAACCCAAGAAATCGACTTGTACGGTTTCATGGTTCGCAAAGAAGCCAAAGAACACGGCATGGGCCGCCATGTCGAAGGGCCGGTTGAACCGGGGCAGAACGTCGTGATCGTCGAGGATGTCATCACCAGCGGCGGCAGTGCGATCCGCGCAGCCGAAGCGGCCCAGGCGTTTGGGCTCAACGTGCTGTACGTGCTCGCGATCATCGATCGCTTGGCCGGTGGCGAAGCCGCCTTCGCCGCCAAGGGACTGCAACTGCACTCGCTGCTGACGATCCGAGATTTCGGCATCGAGCCCGAATAAAAAACCGCTCGGGCCATGCCGCTAAATGCCAGAATCGTTCTCGGTCGGATCGTTGACGTCTGCTGGACTGGCCAGAATCGCGGCAGCCTCGTCGACGACGGGGCGAGCCCAGGCGTCATTGCCATAGAGTTCGATCAGACCTCGCAACAACTTTGCTCTCTCAGCGGCCTCCATGGCCTCGCTCGCTTTGATCCGTGACCGCAGCATCTCCACGCGCGGATCCGTTTTCGAAACCGTCTTGTCTTGATGGGTCAGGCGCCGCAGTTCCTCACGAACGAGCCGCGTCAAATGGTCCATGGCGATGAGGGGATCGATCTGCTCGCGTTCTGGCGCCAGGCCCTCTTTCGCCAACCCATCTTCAGTGAACACATCCAACCACGCTTGCAGATTTTCGCGAGCCTGTTTGGGGGACGATGTTTGCAATTCCATCGCGTCGATGAACGCTTGTGCCGCCGGATTGAGTTTCGCAACGCCACCGAGTCGCCGAGCCTGCGCTGACAAACGTTTCAGCGTTCGTTCGAGGTCGGCTTGCTGTTTCCACCGCTGGACTTGCCCGGCATGTTCATTGTCGGGATAATGCACGAGAAATCGATCGATGAGCGATTCGTTCAGGGTCAGTTCATTGTCGTGGTCGGCCGTCTGGAGAGCCTGGAACATCGAATCCGCTGAGGGGACGCGGGCGGCGCGGACGAACAGGTAGATACCGCCCGCCAGGATCGCGAGCATGGCGGCAAACGACGCGACTTGCAACCAATGATGCCCCGGAGAAACCGCTGCGTCGCCATGGAAATAACCGCTGTCCGCCTCATCGTGTTCCACGGCTTGGAAATTAGTCGGTGAGTCCGAGGGTGTCTCAGTCTGTTCGACTTGTGGTCGGACGCCAGTGCCGGAAACCCGGTCCTCGGCGGCGTCCCTGGCCCCGGCGGCGTCCGGAACGCCAGTCGCCGCCGTCTCTCGGTTGTCGCCATGGCTTAGGAAGTCCGACGTCGGCGACACCGCACTGGGACTCGTCTTCGAGTACGCATCATCCGAGTCGGGGTCCGCACTGATCTCGTCCGCCTTCAGTCCATCGGTCAAGAAGGATTGCTGGGTGTCGAAACGCGCCTCCCCGTCGCCACTTCTGCTGGGCTCATTTTGCGTCACCTCGTTCTGCACCGAAACGGTCCCACCACGTTGCAAACCCGCCCGGGTCGCTTTGAGGCGCTTGTTAACCGCGATCGCGGTGGGCGGCCGATCTTGCGGGTCCTTTTCGAGCAGATCGTGGACGATGGCCACGACTTCGTGCGGGATCTCGGGGTTGATCAAGTCCAGCGGTACGGCTCGATCTCGTTTGAGTGCATCGATGACCTGAGTCAGCTTTTTGCCGGAGAAGGGCGATCGTCCGGCCATCATGGCGTACATCACACTGCCCAACGCGTACAAATCCGTCCGTGGCGTGATCGGTCCCTCACCGGCTTGCTCGGGGGCCATGTAGTCGGCTGTCCCGAGCACCGAACCGGCGAGCGTCTGATCATCGTATCCGAATAGTTTCGCGATCCCAAAATCGACGATTTTGACTTCGTTGGCCGTCGTCAGCAACAAATTCGCGGGTTTGAGATCGCGGTGGATCACGCCCATGTCATGAGCGTGCTTGAGCGCCGACGTGATCTGAATCGCGATGTCGACCGCCGGCATCCAGTTCATTCGTTTGACATCGCGGATGCGCTGCTGCAGCGATTCACCATGCACCAGTTCCATGGCGTAGAACAAACGCCCCGATTCCTCACCGTATCCGATCAAACGGACGATTCCCGAATGACGAAGCCGTCGGAGTGTTTCGATTTCAGCATCAAAACGCCGGCGGAATCGCATGTCGTCGGCAACATGTTGCGCGATCAGCTTGACTGCGACCTGTTCACCGGAGGTCGCATGGGTCGCCTCGTAGACCGAGCCCATGCCACCCCGGCCGATGACTTCCCCCAATTTGTAGGGGCCAAGGTATTCGAATTCACTCATGATGAGGTTCCGTTGTTGGCTCAGACGATTCGCTCGCCGCCCCGCTCCAATCGCCGCGAGGGGTGCGAGAAATGGAAACGGTCTGATCGTCGCTAATCTTTTGTATGACTTCCTCGACCTGCTGGACCGCCTCACGCGTCGTCAGTGGTGCGAGGGCGACGCGGAACGAAGCCGTTTCACCGCCCTCGAGTTCGATGGTACGCCCCTGGCTATGCTCAAAACTGCGTGGATTGGGAAAGTTGGTAGCTGGTTCGAGTCCGCACACGTACCCATCACCGATCTCGACACTATTCTTCCACAGCACGAACCAAGGCAACGTCGAGGTTTTGAAGCGAACAGCCAGTCCTTGTTTTCGCTCCGCGTCGGCGAGCAAAGCGTGCGCTAACCCAGATTCGTCAGGCAGCGGACGGGCAAAATAGACACGTTCCTGGTAACCTGAGGTCGGCGATTCAAAGCGGTTCCACTCATCGATCCGTTCGGCCGCATGGTCATCACTCGGTGCCAACTCCTCCAATGCTAACTTCAGCGTTGCGTCTTTGCCGAGCACGGGCGGACCAACGTTGATGTGATAGAGCAACTGCATCGACTCGGGCGTGGAAAGTTCGTTGGTGACATCGTCGAGCAATTCGACTTCGTCCCGATCGGCGTGGATGCGAACCCGGGTACGCAATCGCCAGCGTTTGAAAAACAAGCGTGCTTCGATGGTTTCGGCGACCAATTCCACTCGGCCGGACGCTTCATCAAACTCCACCGAAATCGCGTCGGCCGGCGTATTGGCGATGTGGCCATGCAGCGGATAGACCAGCCGTCCCGAGGCGTCATGCTCGGGTGCCCCGTTACTTTCCAGGCCACCGCGAACGACGAGTTCATCAAATCCCGACAGCCACCCCAATCCGCTCGGTTCACCGAGGTCGACGTAGTTTGGATGAACGGGTCCGACCACGGGCGATTGCCACTGGTAGCGGACGCCATTGGCCTGCATCCGCCAGATCGACATGCCCCGCGTCGGGAGTACGTCGACGTGCATCCGGGGATTCGCCAGGCGAATGATTTCCACGCCTTCACTGACGCCACCACGAAAAACCCCGCGACGAACCGTCAGCTCGCCCATGCGGGTCTCAATTGTCAGGTGCAGTGCGCTCGATTCGTCCCACTCAATGCGATCCTCGCGGTCTTCGGTGGTTCGCAAAACGATAGTTTCGGTCGGCATAACAAACAATGAAATGTTGGGAGGAGGGAAAATTTTCTGCAGCGGTCACGATCCGTGGATCGATTGTCGATACTCTGAGGTTCCATGGTTTCTTGTAATGGTCCCGCAGTCAGCGTAAAACATCGGTTGCCGGTGCGAACCGCAACAACTTCTGCGTCTCGGCCTCGGTTGTTTCCCGCGTCCCTTCCATCTTCCCACCTTTCCAGCCAATCCGTAAGCGGCCCCACTTCGATGAGCAACGTGAAATTAGACGAAGGCCTCGTAAAAGGCGACAGTGTCACCAAGTTACTCGATTCGGCGCTCGACGCGGGCGAGGGGGTGTTGCGATTGACGCCCACGTGGGTCCCTCGCTCGTTCCTGCACCCAGGACGCCGGATCAAACTGCATCCTGGCGATTATTACCGCTTCGGTGCTGACCGAGGAGGCATCGATGAACGATGGTTCGGCAGTACGACCGACGCCGCCAACGAGGGCCGCGTGTGGCACGAAGGACAGAGCTTCTGTTTGTTTGAGGGCCAGAAGTTCATGCTCAAAGATGCCGTTGCCGAACGCGGCGTTGACCTCGTCGGTGAGCCGATTTTTAGCGAGTACGATCGGTGGCCGGTGTATTCGAAATTTTTTGACAACATGGGCCCAATCCCGCATCACATGCATCAAACGTTCGAAGATGCCAAACTCGTCGGCCAGGAAGGCAAACCGGAAAGCTACTACTTCCCACCCCAGCTCAACAACGTCGACAACAATTTCGCCTACACGTTCATGGGACTCGAACCGGGGACCGAGCCCGAAGACGTGCGGCGATGCCTGGAAAATTGGAACGCGGGCGACAACGGCATCCTCGACCTCAGCCGCGCCTACCGGCTCAAACGGGGGACGGGCTGGCTGATCCCACCGGGCGTCTTGCACGCCCCCGGATCGCTCTGCACCTACGAACCCCAGTGGGGCAGCGACGTGTTCGGCATGTACCAATCGATCGTCGAAGGGCGTTACGTTCCTTGGTCACTGTTGGTCAAAGACATGCCCGAGGAAAAGCACCAGGATCTCGACTTCATCGTCGGCCAGTTGGACTGGGACAAGAACGTCGACACGCATTTCAAGAACAGCAACTACCTCGAGCCGATCCGCGACGAGAAACGCAGCGGTGACGGCTACGAAGACCTGTGGATCGTGTACGGAACCGTCGACGGCAAGCAGTGCTTCAGCGCCAAAGAACTGACGATCCAGCCCGGTGCGAAGTGCACACTCAAAGACGGCGCGACGAGCAGTTGGATCACGGTGCAAGGCCGTGGGCGAATCGGTTCACTCGATTTGCAGACGCCCGCCATGATTCACTTTGGCGAGAACACGACCGACGAAGTCTTCATCTCTCACCTCGCCGCGACGCGTGGCGTCGAGATCGAAAACCTCGGAAGTGAACCGCTCGTCGGCCTCCGTTACTTCGGCCCCGACGCCCACACGGATCTGCCCAAAGGCGGCTCGTGAGGCGGGTGGCGATTTTGGCGGCGGGCCAATGGCCCGCCGTTTGCATTCATCTCGTCAATGAGAAATGACGTATGAGCTGTCCCTGCCTAAATAACTAACAAAAGCGGGCGTAGCGAACTTATTCAGGAACGCGGGAACAATAAGTGACGTAGTGGACGAGGCTACGAGTCCTTCGGTGAGGTGGGATTTCTCATGATTCCTGGACTCGTAGCCTCGTCCACTACCAAAGCCCGGTACGGAAAACTGAAAGTTTATTGTTCCCGC
>JBDNIG010000569.1:0-6302 GCA_041688415.1 Rhodopirellula sp.
GGGACTTGCATCGCCAGACCAGGCGGGCCTGAAATTTGCTGCTGCGTCTGTCCGAAAAACGTGAGGAACACCATGCGAAACGTATAGAGCGAGGTCAGCAGAGCGCCCACGATACCGGCAGCCCACAGCCATCCGTTGCCCGCCGGTGCCGCCCAAGTTGCCAACAAGATCGCGTCCTTGCTGTAAAAGCCCGCTGTGATCAACGGCACCGCCGCCAGTGATGCTGAGCCGATCAAGAACGTCCAAAAGGTCAACGGAAGTTGACGACGCAGCCCACCCATCTTAAACATGTCGTGCTCGTGATGAAGCGCCGAGATAACCACGCCCGCACCGAGAAACAACAGCGCCTTGAAAAAGGCGTGCGTCATGAAGTGGAACAACGCCGCCGACCACGCCCCCACTCCCAAAGCCAGAAACATATAACCGATCTGACTGATCGTCGAATAAGCCAGCACGCGTTTGATGTCGTACTGGACCAGCGCGCTAAAGCCCGCTAGCACTAAAGTTGCCGCTCCGATGATCGCTACGAGCATTTGAATCGTGGGCGCAAGGCTATAGAGTGCATGCATCCTCGCAATCAAATAAACCCCGGCGGTGACCATCGTCGCCGCATGAATCAACGCACTGACCGGCGTGGGGCCCGCCATCGCGTCGGGTAACCACGTTTGCAGTGGTAATTGTGCTGACTTGCCCACCGCACCGCCCAATAGCAGCGCCGCGACCGTCACGGGCAGCACCGAACCGGTCGACCATTGCTCGACCGCACGCTGCATGACGTCCTGTATGTTCAACGTGCCCAACTGATCAAACAGGATGAACAGACCAATCGCCATGGCCGCGTCGCCAATCCGTGTGACGATGAACGCCTTGTTCGCGGCGATGACGTTGGCCGGATCGTCGTACCAATAGCCAATCAACAGATAGCTGCACAACCCGACGCCTTCCCAGCCCAGGTACAGCAGTAGCAGGTTGTCCGCCAACACGAGGACCAGCATCGAAGAGACGAACAGATTCATGTAGGCAAAGAATCGGCTGTATCCCTCGTCGCCGTCCATGAAGGTGGTGGAATAGAGATGGATCAGCAGCGAAACGAAAGTGACAACCGTGATCATCACCAGCGACGCCGCGTCCAGATAGAATCCCACCGTCGGTGCGAAATGATCGACTTGCATCCACGTCCACAAGACCTGCGAGTAAGCATGTCCGTCTGGCGGCGTTTGGATAAAAGTGAATCCGATCCAGAGTGCCAGCGCGGTCGACAGCCCCACCGATCCAACGGCAACGGTGGCGACGATCCGGCGCGGTAGACGCTTTCCAGCGAGCGCCAGGATTATAAATCCGGCGAGTGGAAACGCGGGAACCAGCCACAAGGTTTCGTACATCTTAGCCTCGCATTTCGTTAGCCGCGTCCACGTCGAGCGTTTTCCAGACGTGGTGCATCTGCAATAGCAAAGCCAATCCCACCGAAACTTCCGCGGCGGCCATTACGAGGATGAACAAGAACATCACCTGCCCATCCGCTTCGCCCCATCGCGACCCAGCGACGACAAAAGCCAGACCGGCCGCGTTGAGCATGATCTCCACCGACATCAATAGAAACAAGAGATTACGCCGCACCAGCACTCCCAACAGACCCAGACAGAATAATGCGGCAGCGAGCAGCATCCCGTGTTCAATCGGTATCGTTGTCATCAAGATTTTCCTGTTTTCGTCGGACTGTGGAAACAAGCCTCGGTAGGCGCGAGAACGAGTGTCGCCCCTGTCGGAGCGGGGCGCGATCGTGATGTTCCTCTCCGATCCCACGGCTAACGCCGTGGGCTAATTGCTACGGTCCCTACCGGGACTATTGACGGAATTTTCAATTGTCTCTCCTCTAACATGTTCTTGATCGCCCATCGGTTGGCGGCGACCGAGGTGTAACGCACTCACCAAACCGGACAACAGCACGAAGGATGCCAACTCGACCGCCAGTAGGTAGGAGCCGAACAACGCGATGCCCACCTGTTTCGACGATACGATCCCGACGGGCGATGTGGAGTCCGACTGGTTGACGAGGATATAAACCATCTCGATCGCCAGAATGCTCGCGAGTACCACAGGTCCAATCCAAACGCGCCGACGGAGCCATTGCCGCTCTTGCGATTGTGATGACGTGACATTCAGCATCATCACGACGAACACGAACAGCCCCATGATAGACCCGGCGTAGACAATCACCTCCAACGCCGCGACGAATGGCGCGCCGAAAGTGAAAAAGACCATTGCCACGGACAGTAGCGACACAATCAAGTACAGAAGTGCGTGCACCGCGTTGCTACGCGTCACGACCATGGCCGTCGACACCAACGCGACAGCCGCGGAAATATAAAAGACGATGTTCACGGCAAGAGACTCCGCAGGTCCACGGGCGGTGCTTCGTTTTCCGCTTCCCCTTTGTCCTTGCCTTCGATCGCCAAACCCGCCACCTGATAGTAATTGTAGCCGGGATACTTACCTGGACCGTCGATCAAAAGATCCTCTTTCTCGTATACTAGGTTCTGCCGATCGTATTCGCTCATCTCGTAGTCGGGCGTCAATTGGATAGCGTAGGTTGGGCAGGCCTCCTCGCATAATCCACAGAAAATACAACGAGAGAAATTAATACGGAAAAACTCCGGAAAGCGGCGACCATGTTCGTCTTCGGTCGCCTGCAACGCGATGCAGTCGACCGGACAGACCACCGCGCACAAATGGCATGCGACACAACGCTCGCCACCGTCGGGATCACGCGACAATATGATCCGACCGCGCCAACGCGGCGGCAAATAGGCCTTTTTCTCGGGGTACTGGATGGTTACCGGGCGACGAAACAGGTGCAAGAACACCAGCCAGATCCCCCGCAGTAAATCAAACATGAGTCATTCTCCTATTCTTATTTGACGTCGCCAAGTTGCAGCCAATACAAGCCCGACGCGCGAGCGAGCAAGTCATGTGCGGCAAAACACACTCGCTTGCGCTTCGGGCTTGTATCTTCGCTGTTTTACGATAAACATTGCAGTTCTCACTCAATTCCTCCACAACACCACCGCCGCCGTCACCAATAAATTGACCAACGACAACGGCAACATGATCGTCCATCCGAACGTCATCAGCTGGTCGTACCGTGGGCGGGGTAAAGTTGCCCGGACCAGAATGAAAACGCTGATCATGACCAAGGTCTTGAGCACGAACCACACCACACCTGGCAACAACGGTCCCAGCCACCCACCAAAGAACAACGCGACGGTCAACGCCGAGATCAACGTCACACCGATGTACTCACCCAAAAAGAACATGGCAAATTTCATGCCGGAATACTCGGTGTGATATCCGGCCACCAATTCGCCCTCCGCTTCGGGAAGGTCGAATGGCAGACGCCGCGTCTCGGCAAACCCCGCCACAATAAACAATGCCAAGCCAGCGAACTGCGGAACACAGAACCACAGGTCTCGCTGTGCCGCGACGATATCGCTCAACCGAAAACTGCCGGCCAACATGACGACGCCCATCAGCGATAGCCCCATGAATACTTCATAACCAAGCATCTGACCGACCGTGCGGAGACTGCCCAACAACGAGTACTTGCTGTTCGACGACCAACCGGCCAACGCGACGCTATAGACTCCCAGAGACGACATTCCCAGCACAAACAACAGCCCCACGTTCAAGTCGGAAACAACGACGCCGGGGGCGAACTCAATCACGGCGAATGACATCAAGGTCGTGACGACCAGGATCGCGGGTGCGAGTACAAAGACGGCTTTGTCGGCAAACGGGGGAATCCAATCCTCCTTGGTCATGATCTTGATCATGTCGGCTATCACCTGCAGCAACCCGAACGGCCCCACTCGATTCGGCCCCACTCGGTCTTGCCAGAAGCCGAGCAGACGTCGTTCGATCCAAATCAGCGCACCGGCGATCGTCAGCACGGCTAGTAGCACCGCGACGACAATCAGCAAGGAGACCACAACATTGTTCATGTTTAAAAAACCTCTTCTTTCCGTGCCCCTACCCGTACCCGTAGCGGAAATCGCCAAGACTTTCGGCCCTTCGTCGATAGAATCCGAAACTCTTGGCGAGTTTCGCTACGACGAGTTTCGCTACGACGAGTTCCGTTACGGCATGTCTTTACCTTCCACTTTTCTTATCGAAAACCACTTCGGTAAACGAATTGATGCCGTCTGTGGCAATCCGGCTGGCAGTCCAATCATTCCCCGCACAAGTGCGGCTTCGACCTTCACCGGCCAGCGATACGTGATTCCTTCGGACGCAAGTTCCAAATCGCCACCCTCCTCCACACCCATTCGTTTTGCATCGTCCGGATTGACGGCCACGTAGGGTTCGGGAACCAGTTTCGCCACCGCGGGCGCACGGGCACTCAATTCTTCCGAGCCAAAAACATGGTAGAGCGGTACGGCCAGCCATTGATCATCGCGTGCGGAAAATGGATCGGGCAATGTGGCAAAATAGGGGAACTCGCTATGTTCGGATGGTTCGATCAAGCGGCGACCTGGATCCCCGCCCTTCAGTGGACCGCCAACCTCTTCTTGGAATTTGTTTAACGCTTGGACCGAGTTCCAGCCCGGCGTCCAGTAGCGAGGGTTCAATTCGGGAGGTGGCTGTCCTTGATAGCCTTCCATCGAAAATGCCAGCGGCGAATCGGGATCATCTGGCGGAGCCGATTCGCTAACATCCACGTCGGCATGGATCGCCGTTCGCCCGCTGTAGCGATGCGGCTGGCGAGCAATTTTCTCTCCAACAATGCGAAATGCCGCCGATGGTGCCACCTCCGACAAACCAGCAAACACCGGCAGTGACTCGGCAAGCGACGCGGCAATGTCATCGAACACGGACCATGACGGAGCTTCCGGATGCCCCGCGGCGATCATCAGATCACGCGACCAACGCCAGGCCTCTTGGATATCATCCGCCGGCACGAACACCTGGTAGCTCCGCTGTGCCCGGCCTTCGTTGTTGACCAGTGTCCCATCGCCTTCGGCAAACGTGGCGGCGGGCAATACAAGGTCGGCGCGCGCCGTCGTTCGATGCGGTAGATGATCGATGACAATCACGTGCTCTGCCGCGCCGAGTAATTTGTCGATCGTTGCTGCACCGGCGCGCCGATACAAATCGTTTTCTAAAATCACCAGCGTTCTAGCCCGGCCACTGGTTAGTTCCTCGCTAGCCGCATCGATACCACGATCACCGATCAACCCCATCCCCAGGCTGTTGCATTCGGGGACCGCGTAGGACAACGCCGCCGGAACCCCTCGAGCGCACGACGCCCAAGCCACGTTGGCGGCCGCTTGCAGAATCGCCGGGTTTGCCAGGCTCGTGCCGGAGACGATCAGCGGTCGCTCGGCATCACGCAGCGCCGCCGCAATCGCCTGGGCCAAGTCCGCCAGCTCTTGCGAAAGGTCGTCCACGGCGGGCGTTTCTTCGCTCAATGCATGAGCGATGGCAAACCCCAGGCGAGCGATGTCGTCCGGTGCGGCGAGGTAGAGCTGCGTACCTAAATCATCCAAACGCGTGGCCGACGGTGTGGCGATGAACACCGGACCACGCTCCTCCTGGATCGCCTCACGCACGGCCGCGTCGTGCCAGGCAGGAATATGCAGCTCCTCGGCAGTCCCCATCTCCTCAAGCAGTGCGGCTTGCCGAATCGCCAGAGCCATCATCGGCGCCGTATTGGATATGTCTTCACCCAAGATCAGCGTCACATCCGCACGTCCGATATCCGCCAGCGACGGGCTGCGGGCCGGCCCCTGTTGCAGAATTTCCAAGACGCTGGAGATGTCACCACAATCTTGGTCCGACACGCCACAGAAAAAACGTTCTGGCCCAACCAAGGTCCGCAGCGCGAAGTTGGCCTCCAACGATGCACGCGGCGAACCGATGCCGATCACGCCCTCGGAATCACGCAGTAACTCGGCAGCGCGGCCCACCGCCTCGCTCCGCGAGATCGGTTGCAATGCATCGTCGCTACCATCTCCAGACGGTGGTGCTTCCACGCTCTGGCGAGCCCGGCCATCCTCGACCCCCGCTCGCGCCAACGGATGGTGGATGCGTTGCGGATCGTTGACAAACTCGTACCCGAACCGCCCTCGGTCGCACAACCAATAGCCGTTGACCTGCTCGTTGTAACGGTTTCGGATCCGTCGCAACGTCCCATATCGTTCGCCTGGAATCGTGTTGCAGCCGACACTGCAATGCGCACATACCGACGGAGCCGTCTGCAAGTCCCACTTGCGGGTATAGTGATCCTTCAATGTCTTTTCCGTAAA
>JBDNIG010000570.1:0-9010 GCA_041688415.1 Rhodopirellula sp.
CGAGGAGTGCGTTCTTGAGAATCCTGGTGTCCATTAAACCGTACGCCCCACTAGTCCTCAAACAAGCGAACGTTTGATTAAGGACTAGTGTTTCATCCTCTATCAACTCAAGCGAAATGACGTTCCAAAAGATCTTCGTCGCCGGACACCGTGGTATGGTCGGCAGCGCTCTGCTTCGCCAACTCTCAAAGCAAGGTAATGCGCAACCACTTGTGCTGACGCGGACTCGCGTCGAACTGGACCTGTGCGACCAGTCCGCCGTGGAAAATTTCTTTGCATCGGAGAAACCGGATTGTGTGCTGTTCGCCGCCGCGAAGGTCGGCGGGATTCATGCCAATGCCACTTATCCTGCCGAATTCGGTTACCAAAATACGGCGATGGCAATGAACACGATCCACGCCGCCTATCGTCACGCAGTGCGTCGCTTTCTGTTTTTGGGGAGTACCTGCATCTATCCGAGGCTCACGCCGCAACCGATCCCGGAAGGCAGCCTGCTGGCCGGACCTCTCGAACCGACCAACGAAGCATACGAGCTCGCGAAAATCACGGGGCTTAAACTGTGCCAGTATTATCGACAACAATACGGGGTCATGTTTCATTCGGCGATGCCCACGAATTTGTACGGCCCCGGCGACAATTATCACCCCGAAAACTCACACGTGATCCCCGGTCTGATTCGCCGGATTCACGAAGCCAAAATCAGTGGCGCCGAGTCCGTCACGGTGTGGGGATCCGGAACGCCGAGACGCGAGTTCCTTCACGTTGATGATCTCGCCACCGCGCTTCTGCATTTGATAACACTGTCCGATCCTCCGGACTGGGTGAACGTCGGCACTGGCACCGATCTGACCATCGCACATCTCGCTCAAAAAATCGCCGACGTCGTCGGGTTTAAAGGAAAGATCCTTCAAGATCTCACGAGACCCGATGGCACTCCGATCAAGCGCACGGATACCAGATTAATCAATGCCACCGGATGGTGTCCCACGATCAAACTCGACGAAGGACTCAAATGTACCTACACGGATTTCCTGAAAAACTGTTAGCCGTTGGCTAATTGCGATTTTACTCTCCCCGATTCTAGATTGAAATGTGATGTCTACCAACCCTCCCCAAACTCCGTCGTCCAAGACGGCCCTCGTGACTGGCATCACGGGCCAGGATGGCTCGTATCTGACCGAACTGTTGCTCGAAAAGGGTTATGAGGTCCACGGTATCGTTCGCCGATCGAGCACCTTCAATACGGATCGAATCGACCACCTTTATCGTGATCCGCACGACTCCGGCGCGCGACTGCACCTGCACTATGGTGATTTGACGGATGGCCAAAACCTGACCAATCTCGTGCTCGACGTTCGGCCTGATGAAATCTACAACCTCGGCGCTCAATCCCACGTCCGCGTCTCGTTCGATTCTCCCGCGTACACCGTCCAAGCAACTGGGATCGGCGCTCTCAACGTGCTCGAAGCTGCCCGGCAACTCAATAAATCAAAGCCAACGCGAGTCTACCAAGCGAGCAGCAGTGAGATGTTTGGCGAGGTCGTCGAAACACCGCAACGCGAAACAACGCCCTTCAGCCCGCAGAGTCCCTACGCGTGCGCCAAAGTTTACGCGTTTCATCAAACCGTCAACTATCGTAAGTCCTATAATTTGTTCGCCAGCAATGGGATTCTGTTCAACCATGAATCGCCACGCCGGGGTGAAACGTTTGTAACCCGTAAGATCACACGGGCCGCCACCCGCATTAAACTCGGACTGCAGAAGAAACTTTACCTAGGCAACCTCGACGCCAAACGCGATTGGGGATATGCCAAGGATTATGTCGAGGGCATGTGGCGAATGCTCCAGCACGACGAAGCCGACGACTTCGTGCTCGCGACTGGTGAAACGCAAACCATTCGCACATTTCTTGATCATGCGTTCCAAGTACTCGACCTCGACTGGAACGACTATGTTGAGATTGATCCCCGATACTTCCGCCCCTCCGAAGTCGATTTGTTGCTCGGTGACTATTCCAAAGCCAAGGAGAAACTCGGATGGGAACCGATCACGAGTTGCAAGGAACTCGCCGAACTGATGGTCGAACACGACCTGGCTCTCGCCCAGCAAGAAGGGGGATGACCGGCGGAACGCCTTCTTATACCTCGCAAGTCTGTGGTTGCATCTGAGACGTGAAACTGCGTTCCCCGGAGTATCACAATGACCGAACACTTCGATCGCGGTGAACATGTCCTCCAATTTATTGTCTTGATGTTAGATTTGGCGAAGGAAAAATCGTGATATTTAGGCTCATCCGACGGAAGCGTGTTTCGTGGTGACTGGAGGTTTTCAAGGTATGGCTCAAGTGTCCAATGATTTTGCTAGCAAAGCGTTCTCGACGTACTGGGATCCGCCGCAGAGCGTCGGCACCGTTGTCGCACCTGTCATGCAAGCAATCGCGGGCGGCTGGAATATTGAGTGCCAAGCCGGAACCCCTGCAGAGTGTGGGCGTCCTGTCTGAATCCATTCTGACGGGGAGAGTCGTGCACTGACCTCTCGCCGGGAATTGCTGCGAATCGTGCCTGCCGGGACACGCTTGCATTTAGTCAGTGATTAGCGAGAAACAACCGTTTTGAAGCTAAATCGACTCGAAGACTGTGGCGTCTTCCGGAAAATGTCGCGTTTCCGTCCAATGGGTGCTGGCGATTTAAGTCGGACCGACTAGAATGCTGCTTCTCTTTTTCAAGGCAACTGCAAAGTCACGTACATACCCAAGTTTTCATGACCAATTCAACTCAACAAAAAATCCAGCAGGCGTTTGTGGAGGGTCTTGGAGTGCCTGAGACGGAAGAATTTGAGACGTTGGCGTATGGCGAGCACGAACTCTGGGACTCCGTCGCTCACATGAACCTGGTCGCCTGCCTAGAATCGGAATTTAATCTGATGTTCGAGACCGACGATGTTATTGGCATGAGTAGCTATCCCGTGGCACTGGAGATTCTCAAGAAATATGGTGTGGACATTGCTTGAAGGTAAGCTCGCACTTATCACTGGCTCCTCACGAGGGATTGGTTGGGAGATCGCTCGCACGTTTGCAGACGCCGGGGCGCAGGTAGTTTTGCACGGCAGCACCGAAAGCGATGCACTGCGAGAAAAGCAGGAGATTCTTGGCGACTCCTGTGTCGACTGTGTGGCGGGCGATGTCGCCTCCCCTGAAGCGACTGCGTCGATTTACCAGCGAATCTTTTCACGGCTCAAGCGTTTGGACATTCTGGTGAATAACGCGGGAGTTCTGGAAGACCACCTGTTAGCGATGGTCCCCGTCGAGAGCATTCAGCGGACTTTAGAAGTCAATTCGCTCGGTTCTTTCTATCATCTCCAGCGTGCCTCGCGTCTGATGGGTCGCGCGAAATCAGGGTCCATCATCAACTTGACGTCGATCATTGGGACGCACGGCAATGCGGGGCAAGTGGCGTACGGTATGTCAAAAGCCGGGGTGATCGGCATGACTAAGTCGGCTGCGAAAGAACTGGCGGTGCAGAACATTCGCGTCAACGCAATCGCTCCTGGGTTCATCGACACGGACATGACGCGTGCCCTGCCCGCGAACAAATTCCAAGAACGCCTCGAAAGCGTCAAGATGAAACGGATCGGCACACCGCAAGACGTTGCGGGCGTTGCCCTGTTTTTGGCTTCAGACTTGTCAGCTTATGTTACCGGCCAAGTCATTGGTGTGGACGGCGGGATGCTAATCTGAGGCTGGACGAAAATGCAGTTAATAGACCGTCTCGCCACATACTCCGGTGCCGCTCTGTGTGATTCGCAGTCGGGGAGGATGGTGGACTACCGCGAATTAAGTGACGCAGCTGCGAGCGTGAAGAGCAGCATCGAGTCCGAAATGAAACGGCTGGTGTTCTGCCTCGTCGATCTTTCCATTGGTGCCGTGCAAGCTTACCTGGGGGCACTGTCAGCGAACCATTGTGTTTGTCTGATCGACGCGGGTCTAGCCGAGTCGATCCGAGACAGCCTGGTGAACGCCTATCAGCCCGACTGGATCATTGCTGCAAGTCGCGACAACGGTTTCGGTGACGCTTACCACCGTGGGCACGCGGTCGACGGCACAGAGGTCTGGCTTTGGCAACGTAAAAAACCAGCCTCGGTTGCGATTCATAGGGACAACCAGCTGCTGCTGCCCACATCCGGCAGCACCGGCAATCCGAAAATGGTACGGCTTTCGGGGCAAAACATTGATGCCAATGCGTTGTCGATCGCAGAATACTTGGATTTACAACCGGATGATCGACCGATCTCCAGCTTGCCACTGCAGTATTCCTATGGATTGTCTGTGTTGAACAGCCACTTGATGACTGGCGGATGTTTGATTCTAACCAACCACAGCATCATCGAATCGGAGTTCTGGGATACGTTTCGAGATTCCCAGTGTACCTCGTTCGCGGGCGTTCCGTTTCAGTACACGTCGCTGCTGCGAACAGGTTTCGAAAAACTCGAGTTGCCGACGCTTCGTACCATGACGCAAGCTGGCGGAAAGTTGGCTGATCGTGTCATCTTGAAGTTCCACCAGTGGAGTCTTGAAAAAGATTTTCGGTTTTTCGTGATGTTCGGACAAACCGAAGCCACGGCACGCATCTCGTACCTTGATCCCGATGCCTTACCAACGAAACTTGGCTCGGTTGGTCACGCCATCGGCCAAGGCCGATTAAGCTTGGAAGACTCCGACGGCGTTGAATGCAACCGAGGCGAAGTAGTTTATCGTGGCCCCAACGTGAGTCAGGGGTATGCAACCAACCGAAGTGAATTAGTACAAGGTGATTGCCTCGAGGGGGTGCTCCGAACAGGAGACATCGGTTATTTCGACGACGATGGCTTCCTGTTCCTAACAGGTCGTGAGGGGCGGTTCGCCAAGGTCTTTGGCTTGCGTCTAAGTCTTGCTGACATCGAATCGGCTCTGGACGCAGATGTCGTTGCGATTGCATCGCACGAAAGTGTGATCGTTGTACACGACGCGAATCTGGCGGACGCCTCTACAGCCCGTAAGTCCTTGTCCAGTCGGTTCAGAATTCATCAGAGTGCATTCAAGATGCAGTGTCTCGATCCGATTCCGTTAACAGCCAATGGCAAACCCAACATTGCCGCACTGAAGGAGATGTTCGGTGGAACTTGACCAACTCTTGAAGGCCCCACCGTATGGCAACGATGTCGGTGAAAAGCGAACATTGTTGCTGCAATCACTGCTTGAGCTAACAACTCGGCATGTGTCCAACTGTGCGCCTTTCGCCAAAGCAGTCGCGGCGATCTTCCCGGATTGGCGGCAGGCAAAACAGCTGAGCGATTTACCTTATCTTCCGGTCAGTCTGTTCAAGCATCGCGAGCTAAGGAGCATTCCAGCGGATGAAGTGTTCAAGGTGCTTACATCGAGTGGTACGACAGGAACCCCCAGTCGCATTTTCCTGGACGCTGCTACGGCAAAACGACAGACACTCGCGCTTTCCCAAATCATGCAGTCCTTCGTTGGCAAGCAAAGGCTACCGATGCTGATTATTGATTCACCATCCGTGGTCAAAGACCGTCGTAACTATAGTGCCCGCGGCGCGGGCATCTTGGGGATGCTGAATTTCGGGAGGAAGCATTTCTACGCTCTCAATGATGACATGGCCTTGAATGTCAGCGGGCTGGAAGAGTGGCTTACCGAGCACAGCGGACAACCCAAGCTGCTGTTTGGATTTACTTTCATGGTCTGGCAGTACTTTTACAATGCCTTGATGACTCGACCAAGGCTAGCAGTCGACCTGAACGGTGGTGTTCTAATTCACAGTGGCGGATGGAAAAAGTTGATTGAAGAAGCCGTCTCCAATGATGCTTTCAAACAGGCGTTGGCTGACCGAACAGGAATTCAGCGTGTTCATAATTTTTATGGGATGGTAGAGCAGGTCGGAAGCATTTTTGTGGAATGTGAGGAAGGCTGTTTTCACTCGCCGCTGACTGGCGACGTTCTGATTCGCCGGAGCGACGACCTCTCCATCAGCCCCCATGGTGAAAAGGGGATTGTGCAGGTACTGAGCCTGCTGCCTCATAGTTACCCAGGTCATTCGCTGTTGACCGAGGACGAAGGCACGATTCTTGGTATTGACGATTGTCCTTGCGGTCGCATGGGTACTCGGTTCCTCATTCACGGTCGTTTGCCACTCGCTGAACTGCGCGGCTGCAGTGACACCCACTCCAACGAGACTCAAGGCGCGGCGGTATGACAACCGAATTGATTTTCCCTCAAAAAACCGAACCATCGATCGATGCAATTTCGCAACGACTTGAGCAGTCACGTGATCACTTGCTCGCACCATTTTCTGACACTGTAATGGAGTTTTTCAGCAGGCTGTCCCGTCATCTGTTTACTGCCAACCAACCGCACCAGTTCCCAGAGCTTCAGGCATTGGCATTCTGGATGCGTAGTTCGGCACTGAGGCGGATGCGTGAATCATTTTTGCAGACACTGCATCGCGAGGTCTTCGCAGCACCGCGCGGCTTAAGTTTTCATGTCACGCCGTCCAATGTGGACACAATGCCCATCTATTCGTTGCTGCTTTCGCTGATTTGTGGCAACAGCAATGTGGTCCGAGTCTCCCGTCGGTCTGGTCCTCAGTTTGAATTGGTCCTCAGTTGCATCAAGGATTTATTCGATTCGGAAACTAAATTTGCGGGCGTTTCAAATCTGATCACCTTGCTTCGCTACGATCGATCTAATTTGGATCTCACTGCCGCACTTAGTGATCAATGCGACACGCGGGTGCTGTGGGGCGGCGATGAAGCTGTGGACGAAATCCGCCGTTCGCCGATTTCGCGAGACGCGATCGAAGTCGTTTTTCCCGATCGCGTTTCGTGGGCCGTCATGCCCGCACTGCACTGGAACGGATTGGATGCTAACGAGCGGGAAAAGCTGCTGCACCACTTCTTCAACGATACACTCGCCTTGGACCAGCTCGCTTGCTCATCTCCGCAGACTTTTGTCTGGGTAGGCAACGCGGCGGACTGTGAAATAGCAAGTCAATCGTTCTGGGAGGGATTCAACCAACTCAGCGAGCAGCGAGAATATGCGATTGATGGAGCGACAAACATCAAAAAGCTGACAACCGTTTGGAACGTTTCCATGGATGCCGACGTGACTCAGGTGCGGCAACTGACCAAGGTTACCGTCATGAATGTGACTGGCGATCACAAACACCGAGGTTGCGGCGCAGGTTTTTTCTACGAACTGCACGTCGATTCACTCAACGAGATACTTTCGTTAGTAGGCTCTCGCGATCAAACGCTAGCATACGCTGGATTTGATCGTCAAGCGATCTTGGCGGTCGCGACACAACTTCGTGGCAAAGGTTTTTCAAAGTTCACGCCGATCGGAACCGCCTTAGAGTTCAGTCCGCTCTGGGAAGGCAAAGACCTGTTGCACGCGTTCACTCAGTTAATACACGTCCGCTAGCCGCAGGAGACGAACAATGAAATACATCATCGTGGGCGCGGGTGGCATGGGGCGAGAGATCTATTCCTACTTCTTGGATCAACCAGATTCCCAAGTGGTTGGTTTTTTGAGTGACGATCCGAACGCACTGGCGGGCTACAATTTGCCTTGTAAAATCATAGGCGACATTGATTCGCACCGTGTTCTTGACGGATGCTACTATCTGCTTGCCATCGCTGACCCTCCAACTCGCCTGTCGGTCGTCGATCGCCTCGGGCCACAGGCAACCATGGCGTCGCTTGTACATCCATCGGCGTATATTGCTCCCACAGCGAAGCTTGGAGAAGGGGTCGTGATCGCACCGTACTGTTTTGTTGGCCCTGATGCGGTTGTAGGAATGCACGTGTTTCTAAACGTCCGATCAACTGTCGGACACGATGCGTCGGTGGGTGACTATGTCACCATTTCACCTCACGCCGTCGTCGGCGGCGCCGCATCTGTCGGCGACGGTTGCTTTTTAGCGACCGGCACGATCGTGAATCCGGGCCGACAGCTAGGGGATTCGTCTCGCGTGAGCAGCGGAGCGGTGGTGGATCGCAATATTGTGGCGGGTTCGCTTGTAGCGGCCGAGCGAGCAAAAAGTCGCGTAATGTTCAAGGTTTCTAATCTCAATTCGAGCGAGTCAAACAAGAGTCGCCAACGTAGAGTTCCCATCCATCCAAATTTGAAGTAAAGAGAGACTACAACCATGCCAAGTGTACCTACCCTGTGGGTCAATCAAGTTTTTGATCTGGATTCCCAAGACGAACTTCGAATCCTGTGTCTGGATCGGGTTTTTGGCAACATCCAGCCCTACGAACTGTTTGTGTTGATGACGATCGTAAAAGCGTGCCAAGCGAAGCAGGTATTTGAAATCGGAACGTTCAACGGACGCACAACCCGAAACTTCAGCGCCAATATCGCCGCAGGCGGACAAGTCTACTCACTTGATCTGGAACCAGACGTTGCGGTCGAAAAGCTCGAGTACACTCTAGACGATTTGGAGACTCCACTCGTACTTGCGCGACTCCGTTGGTCAGCGGTATCAGGGGACGCCCGAAGCCGCACGCATCCAGCAACTCTTCGGTGACAGTGCGACATTCGATTACTCTCCATTTCATCAAAAAATGGACCTCGTGTTTGTCGACGGATCCCACACGCTGAACTACGTGCGAAGCGACACTGCAAACGCCTTCAAAATGGTGGTGCCCGATTCGGGAGTTGTTGTCTGGCACGATTACGGTAACGAATTCCCAGACGTGAGGAATTTTCTTGATGAAATTGCGGCTGAGAATAGTAAGTACGAGTTTTCCCATATGCTGCACACACTTATGGTGGTTGCAATACCCCGAGATGCCAAAAAATAGGTACTATATCAACGCTGCCAGCGACGTTGATGTCCCGATGACGCGTGATTGAAAATGTTCAAGGCTCATCCCCGGTTCTCGGTTGCTCTGGTCTGTTGCTCCGACTGACGTTAGACTGGGCAGCGAAGGGTGTCTTGGAAACTTCTGGAGGTCA
>JBDNIG010000571.1:0-2275 GCA_041688415.1 Rhodopirellula sp.
AGCTCATCACTCCCGTTCTTGGCTGGCATGGATGCCAGCCCTCCACCCGCAGGGATGCGGCTATCCACCTGTCCCCTGCATACCACGTCATGCACCGGAGCAATTCGATTAAGTTCAACGACTATTTTTCTCCCCCCACGCTCACTTCGGCTTGCCGCGTGTTACCAGCGGCGTCGGCCCAGGTGAGGCGGTAGCGAATGAATAATCTGAGTAGCTACGTTCGCCAGAACGTGGATTCCACTGATGCGTCGATATCTATTCTGCACCTTGACGTGCATGTTCGCTTCATCTATTCTAAAAACAGAGTAACTGCTGCGGGAGAACAATGTGTTGTTCCCAAACGCGATTGAGTTAGAAGCACAACGCGGCTGATTAACGAGTACCTGGGAGCCCAATCGAGGAGGTTTAAAATGGCAGTACAAATCAACGCCAAACCACTAGCTGGTTTTGACCGACCGATCGATATGTTGATTGATTGTCACCGACGAATCGAACATTTTCTCGACATAATCTCGCGTGTGGTCGAACGTTACGCCAGCCAGTCACTCGATGCCGAAGGCCGTCAGGCGATTGCGGCCGCGCGGCATTACTTTGCTAACTCGGCACCCAAGCACGCCGCCGATGAGGAGCAATCTCTGTTTCCGCGTATGCATTCGGCTGGTGCATTCGAGCCAGCCACGTGCGAATTGCTGGAGCAGTTGCAGCAAGACCATCGAACCGCCGACGCTCTCCATGAAAGAATCGATCGACTGTTGGACCAATGGCTATCTACGGGGGGAGCGTTGCCCGATGATTCGCTTACCACCTTACGCTTGGATCTGGCCGAACTGAAGCGTCACTATGACGCTCACATTCGCGTTGAAGAGGAGCAGATTTTTCCGTCGGCGGCCAAGTCGCTGAGCACTAGTCAGTTGCATGACATGGGTGCGGAAATGCGTGCTCGTCGCGGACTGAATATTGCGGGGCCCACGACCCCGGGCCATTGCACTTCAATGGGCTAGTCACAACCCAGGGCTGCGGCTTACTCGCTACACTCGCAAGACCTTAACCAAGTTGGCAACCGACGCTTGACACCCCGCGCCGGCGAACCGAAAATTGGGAGGGCTGGGGAACAGCATCCCCAGCGACAAGTACTTCCTCCCAGCGAGACAACGATGAGAAATTTTTTTGTAGCAGTGATCGCAATTGGACTCTTGGCGCCCTCCGGCCTGAGCGTTTCGGCGGCAGACGTCGAGGAGGGATTCACCTCCCTGTTCAACGGCGCTGACCTGGCCGGCTGGGTCAAACGCGGCGGATCGGCGAAGTACGAAGTCGTCGATGGCTCGATCGTCGGGAAATGCGTTCCGAATACGCCCGGCAACACGTTCCTGTGTACGGAAAAAGAATATGGTAACTTCGTTTTGAAGCTGCAGTACAAGTTCATGGAAGCTGGGAATTCGGGCGTCCAGTTCCGTTCCGCCGCCCGTCCACAAGGCGATGGTGAGCGGGTCTACGGATATCAGTACGAAATTCGTCCCGGCGGCGACGCGACCGGCCGCATCTACGACGAAGGGCGTCGCGGCCACAAATTCGGCATCGTTTGGCTCGACGCCTACACCCCAGAAAATCGTCTCGACGCCGCCGAGGCCAGTTGCCAAGAAGGCGAGTGGAACGACGTGGAAATCCAGTGCGTCGGACCCTCCATCAAGACCTGGTTGAACGGTAAGCTGGTTGTTGACATGTTCGACAGCTTCACGATGAAGGGCTTTTTCGGACTGCAGATTCACGCTGGTAAATCCGGGTCCGTTGCTTGGAGGAATATCCGCGTCAAGGATCTGGGTGAGAGCAAATGGGAGCCGTTCTTCGTCAAAGGCGACGACGACAACTACCAGCTCGCGGACGCCAAGTTCGTTCTCCCCGAAGAATGGTCGTTCACGCATGAAGGCGTTCTGCGTGGCGTCCATCCCAAGAGCCAAGGCAAGGACGGACTCGTCATTTCCGACAAAAATTATGACAACTTCATCACACGCGTCACGTACCGGATGCACGGCGGCAACAGCGCATTGTATTTTCGCGCCGAGGAAACGAGCGCCCCGTGGGTGCTGCGAGGCTTCCAAAATGAAATCGCCAACAATGGCAAAGACTCCGCCCTCTGGCCAGGGCGATTGCACGGTAATTTACGTATTAAAAATGACTTTCTCCATGTAGTCGTCGTCCCATCCCGCCGTCAGGCGTTTGTTTTTGATCCCGCACTTGGCGGTATCCTCCTTCTTGAGAAGGCTAAGTGCTGTCCGCC
>JBDNIG010000572.1:0-8561 GCA_041688415.1 Rhodopirellula sp.
GTCGCTAAAGGCTCCGTTCGACCTCTCCCCCAGCAAAGCTGGGGGAGAGGTGAAGAAAAATTGCGCAAGCCAAAAAAGTCCCAACCCCAAAGATTTAGCGGACCAGGGCTAGCCAGTACCTACCAACTGCTCAGCGGTAAGGATTATCCGAGGTTTGGTCCCAGAAACGCCGGGAATCGCCGTAGTTGTCCGTGCTGGGCAGGAACATATCACGCACCGCCGCACAGCCACCGGCGAGCATGATCGCGACGACAATGATCCAAAGTACTTTTCGCATGTCTCGTTCACTAGCAAATCGCTGATCGCTATCGCAACCTATGTTTCGGGTTCTTCCGCGATTTCGATTTGCGTGATCACACTTCACCTATCGAGCGTACTCGATGCCGTTTTGCCGGATTTGGCTCGGCGGTGGATTCGGGGGCGGATGATGTGGCTGGCCAAGCCCACCATGCCAAAGCCGCGGATGACGTAGTAGTTCACGTCGATTTCCCACCAGCGGTGTTGGACCGAGGCGCTGGCGGGGTCCGCATGGTGGTTGTTGTGCCAACCTTCGCCGGCGGTCAATAACGTCACCAACCAGTTGTTGCGGCTGTCATCGTTCGTTTCGTAATTGCGGTAGCCAAACATGTGGCTGAGCGAATTGACTGCCCAGGTGATGTGCCATACCCAGACCGTGCGGGCGATCACACCCCACACCACGATGCTGGCGATCATCCGATACGCGGTCGCTTCGTTACCGTACACCGCCAGGCAGATCGCGGTGGTAATCAAGGTGTAGATCAACGCATGACCGAGCCAAAACAGGCCAGCGGGCGACGGTAGCTTTTCGATCCACCGGTAGTACGGGTCCGCCAGCACGTCGCGCGCGTATTTTTCGTACATCGAAAAAGTCGCCAGCCGCGTGCGTGTCTCGTGAACCAACCAACGAACATGCGACCACAGGAATCCCTCACGCGGCGAGTGGGGATCCTCGTTTTGATCGGAGTGAGTATGGTGCATCCGATGCCACGCGACCCAGTGGGCCGGTGTTTCTTGGGCGGCGCACATCGCGAGTGTCACCAGGGTCCGTTCAAACCATTTCGGCGTCCGGAAACTGCGGTGCGTCAGCAGGCGGTGATACCCGATCGGAATCGCCATCTGGCCGAACAGGACCACGCCAGCGAAGAACGCGACGACGCCAGTCCAACTGAAGAACCACGGCAGCAGGCACAACAACGTGAGCAGGTGCAGCGAGACGAAAAAGATCGTGTAATCCCAACGAATCGCACCACGCTGCCTGCGCGGCGAATCATCGTGTTGAGCGACCGGACTTGGGCCGACAGATTCTCGCGGTGCAGCAACCGCTTCGGGGAGGGTGACGTCCATGTTGGCTTGCATATCCGTGAACGGTGTGGTGACATAGATTCCCTAAATCGTAAGGGAATTCCCCTCCAACGCACTAGCAAAACTTCGGAATCAGCTTGAAATTCTGACACGTCGCCCGTAGTGATTTCCCATCCAGACGACCCCTTGGCAGTCCGCGCAAGCCCGTCAACCAGAAAAAATCAACTGTCGACTCGATCGAAATTCAGCGCTCCGTCCATTGCGATCACGCGTTCATTTCAGCCCCGCTCCGGTGGGCCGCTTGCCGAGTGCTCCCCGCACGCCGAGTTGACGTGGGTCACGGGCAATTTTGTCCGTGAAGACGCGGACGTCGTCGAGAATCGGACGCACCCGCGCCGTTGCCGCTTCGATGTTTTGCACGGTGCGTTTAATCTCATAGTACATCTCGTCGTCTTGGATCAAGCGTTTGAGCGTCCCGTCGGAGCCGTTGAGCGTCTTGCCAAAGGCATCGATTTGGATCAAGGCATTGTCAACATTGACGAGACTTCGTAGGACTTGGTCGGCAAATTCTTCGCTCCGTCGTCCAAACGGATCCGTGAACGCTTCGACGTTCTTGGCCGTTGCTTGGAAGCTCTCGAGCGTGTCCCCCGCGGTCGTCTTGAGTTCGGCAATCGCTTGTTCGGCAACCGAGCCGACTTGCTCGAATTGGTCACCCACCTCCGCGAAATTGTCAAATGTCTTCTGCGCCGTGCGAAGAGTCTCGTTGGCTTGGTCGAGCATGCCTGGGAATCGTTCGACCGAATCACTCAGGCCCCTACGAATCTGCTCGTTGCCGAGGATGGATCGCGCATCTCGGATCGCGCCCTGTAGTTCTTCGAGCGTCTCAATCGCTTCGTTTTGCAGTTGGACAAAGGTGGGCTTGCCAGCGTCACGGTTTGGCGTGCCCAGTGGCGGAGTCAATCCGGGCTGCAACGAACGCGCGGGATCGCCATTGATCGCACCGCCCGGTGGCGGATTCTGATTAGGGTCAGCAAATGCCACGGTCTGGATCGCAGGCGTCCCAGCATTCTCCATGGAGGTTGCCGAGATCAATCGCACCGGATGCGCCCACGACGGTGCGGGAGGCATCGCTCCACCGAACGCTGCGAGCGTCGTTAGGGAGTTACTGCCCGTCGGCGAGGCGTGAGTTGGGATTGCCGACGTCTGCGGTGGGTACCCCGGCGGATAGGCGTTGGAGGATGGTTCAACACCAATCAAACCACGAACGTCATTGACCAGCGATTGGATGCTTTCGCCGGTGCCTTGGACGGCATCACCCGCATGCCGAATGCTGCTGAACGTGGACCGCAGTTCATCTTCCATGCCAAATAGTAGCGTGAACGGGTCGTCGATCTTCTGTCCGTACTCGAGGTGCTCGCCATCGCTATAGGTGCGGTCGATCATGGCGAGATCGTCATTAAAAAGAGCCTGCAGTTCTTGCGGTTCGGCTTTGCGAAATTCCAGTTTGGAGTCGCCCGTGATGAGCGATCCAATTCCAATCTGCGGGATGTATTGGTGCAGCATCGGATACTCCTCGTCCATTGCCAGCGTCAACGTGACGCCCCCTTCGCTGCGCAACTGAATACTAGAGACGCGGCCGATTCTCACACCATCACGCAGTACCGGAGTGTTGGTGTTGATGCCTTGAGCGGAGGGGAAATTCACCGTCAACGTATATTCACGACTGAGGATGGCGGGGAACGCTCCGAACAGAAACGTGAGGATCACACCGATTCCGATCGCTGCGATGACCAACACCCCCACGCCGAATCGTAGTCTGCTGTCGTCCATGATGATTAAGCCATTGCTCGAGACATTTCACGAATCCGATCGCCCGCTTCGCCACGGACGAACTGGCGAACCCGCCGGTCGTCGGCGTGCTCGAGTCCGCTGGGTGGTCCGTCGAATAAAATTTGAGACTGGCCCTCGTCAAGCATCCGGCGAGGGAAAAACATCATCACGCGGTCGGACACCTTCCGCGCCGTATGCATGTCGTGCGTGACAACCACACTGGTCACGGGATACGTCCGCCGCGTATTGAGAATCAATTCGTTGATCACGTCGCTCATGATGGGATCGAGCCCCGTGGTCGGTTCGTCATACACGATCAATTCCGGTTTCAGCACGAGTGCTCGCGCCAGTCCTACTCGCTTTTGCATCCCACCGGAGATCTCGGCGGGAAATTTCCGCGCCACTTCTTCTGGCAAACCCACTTCGATTAAATGTTGCCGCACCCGCTGCCGCACTTCGTTCTCATCGGTGTCCGGTTCATTCTGGCGAATCGGAAACGCCACGTTGTCGAAAATATTCATGCTGTCAAACAGCGCCGCGTGTTGAAACACAAAGCCGAACCGACGCCGAACTTGAGCCAGCTCTGCTGGCGATAATTGACTCAAGTCCACACCGTCGAACAAAATGTGACCGCGCGTCGGTTTGATCAAACCGACGAGCGTCTTCATGAACACGGTTTTGCCACATCCACTCTCACCGATCACGGCAACCGTTTGACCACGCGTGATGCTGCGCGTGATGTCCGACAAAATCACGTGCCCGTCAAACTCGACGCGCAAGTTGTCAACTTCAATCAAAGGACGTCCATTGGATTCGTCGTGCGGCGGTTCGAGCGACGCTTCGGAGGATTCGTGCTGAATCAAAATAGGACCGGTCCTTCCGGATAGATCATGAAGTAGATCGAATCCAATGCGATGTTCAGGAATAGATCAACCGCCAGAATCAAGACGAACGAATACACGAACGCGGCCGTGGCGGCTTTCCCCACGCCCTCGGCTCCGGGTTGGCAGTTGAAGCCACGGTAGCAACTGACGATCGCGATGATCGCGCCAAAAAAGAAGCTCTTGAAAATACCCATGAACAGGTCAAACCCGACGACCCCCTCGCGCGAATGATGCAGGTAGGCGGCCCGATCAATTCCCAAAATGGTCACGCTGTAAAAGTAGCCGCCGACGATGCCCATGAAGTCCGCCATCACGGTCAACGCCGGAATCAGAAGAAAGCAGGCCAGGAACCGCGGGACGACGAGATAATGGATGGGGTCGGCGCCCATCGTCGTCAACGCGTCAATCTGTTCCGTAACTCGCATCGTTCCGAGGACCGCGGCCATCGCCCCGCCGACCCGCCCGGCGAGCATCGTTGCGGCAAGCACGGGGCCGAGTTCACGCACGAGCGACGTGTTGATCACGACACCGAGCCGGCTGGCCAGCCCAATGGCTTGAAATTGATAAAAGCTCTGGACCGCGAGAACCATCCCGATGAACGTCCCCGTCAGCGCCACCACCGGCAGACTCAAGACACCGACCTGATAGAAGTTCGTCAGCAGGGTGCCCCGCCGTGGCAGCCGCGTGAACATCCAACCCAGCATCTGCCACGTGAAGCACGCCAGATCGCCGATCGCGGAAATCCCGTCGACGACCGCGCTGCCCCACTGCATCACCCAGGCGTGCAGCGGCCCCGGCAATCGGGAGGGCAGCGTTATTCGGCGACCTCGGTCGAGAGAACTGGAATCGCCCGACATTGAATAAAACCTCGCGGTGGATCAACCCATGAAAATCACTCGTCGCCGCGAAACCGCACTCCCATGGAGCCGGTGCGTAGCGACAGTGTCCGTGTTGGATTGTATCGGCGAGATAAGAAATGCGGATTAGCTAAAATGAATCAATTGCGAAACCGCTCAGTCCGACTTGCGGTTGAACAAACCCTTCTTCGGATCTCGTTTGGAGACTCCGGCCCTGTCCATCAGGGAACTTTTCATCACTTCCTCGATGTAATTGTCATCCGGCGGCGGAGGGCCATAGGCACCGAGTTCCTGCGGATCATATTCGAGAACGTAGTTGTGCCGGGCGATCGTCACTTTGCATTTGGGATCGGCTCGTTTTCGAATCACCGGCCGATCGTCGACCTTGGTGCCGTTGCGGCTATTCAAATCGCGAATGAACCAATAACCATTTTCTAGCGTCATTCGGCAGTGCTGACTGGACACGTTGGGAAAGTCCAAGCAGATGTCGCAGTGCTTGCGACGACCTATCAGCAGATTATTCTTAATTAGTGGGATCGGGTCACCGCCGCCGGTCGGCGTTAGTTGGCCGAACGCTCCGGCCAATTCGTCTACTTTTTCTTCGCTCATGACACTTCCGCGGAAAAGATCGCTCAGTCGGGATTTCGGATACTTCGCTGAACACGTCATTATAGAATCGAAGCGTCCATTTCTCCAGCGTTCAATTCAGAACAGATCGAGAATGCGGCGAATCCGAGCGGCGACGTGCGGATCCGCCTCCCGCCCGAGTTGCTGGCGAAGTTTCACTAAAACGGCGGCATCCTGAGTCTTTTCAAGCGCCGACGCGACCCGCAACCGCACCCTGCGATCCGGATCGCTGAACGCCACCGATAGCCACGGTGCGGACTCGAGTTGGCCGGAATGTGCCAGGGAATCCACCAGTTGCAGCCGTTCCTCGGGACCCGCTGCACTCCAATTCGCTGCCAATTCGACCTGTGGCTTCGAAAAACCACGTTCGACCAGCTCCACCCGGGCGAGTTCGGCATCGTCTGCGGCGGGACTCGCAAGCTGCCCTATCAATGCCGCCTCGCTAAGTGTCGCCAGAGGTGCATCACAACGAGTCGCCAGTGCCTCCTCGTCGGACTTGGCCGCCACCTGGATCAAGCGGCCGACGGGGCTGCGGGCCGCCAGCACCGGAGCCAGCGCCGCATTGGCGTCTCGTGCCGCGCTGGCGTCACGTGGCATGATCTGACGCAGCGGAGCCATGACGCCGGGCGGCAACGCTTGCAAATTGGTAGCCGCCGCGATCGGTGTGTTTAATTGCTCATCGTCGTCAAATTTCGCCTGCCGCATGCCCGAACGGACTATCTGGGCGGTCGGGGCGCGCCCCGGTGGCCAATCGGTCCAACCCGACTGACGAATCGAGCCGGAGAGCTGCACGACCTTGGCAACGGAGTGGGACCGCTTCTCCGCGCCCAGTTTAACGGGGGAATCGACCAGCGTCGGTTCGGTAGAGGCGTGAGCGTCGAGCTCCGTCAACAACCGATTGGCCGCAGCGAGCAAATCGGTTGACTGGGCCGGAGCGGACGAAAACTCGAGGACCGATTGCCGCACCAGCTCGCTGGCCCGAGCTCGTTGCACTGGATTCGATCCAGCCGGCCGTCCCGGTTGCAGCGGGGGACAAAACGTCGTCGTAATCGCTCGGATCAATCGATTATGTGCGGTTTGAGCATCGGGCGGCGACAGCGTGATCCAGTCGTTCTGCATCTGCTGAAGCAGGGTGAAGGCGGACGCGGATACCGCATCCTCTTCGGCCGCTAGCTTTTCGACCAACGGTTCCACCGCGTCGGATCCGAAGTCCGCGATTTGCATCAAACGGTTTTGCTTGGCCGCCGAGTCGAGCTCGTCAAAGCCAGCAATCAGTTGCGCCAGCAGGAACTGTTTGCCAAAAAAACCTCCCGCCATCAGCAATGCGGTCAACGCGAGCGTGACTGCCAGCGTCTTGGTCGCACGGACGAACCGCGATTTCGCGGACGGTTCACCGGCCGCGAGCACCCGCGAAAACGGGTTGGGCGTATCACCCCAACTCATATTTTCAATGTTGCCGTACCGCTCATTGCAGCCGGACCGCGCCGCCGGTCCGAGCTGATCAGCACCACCTCGCTGCGTCGGTCCGAGCTGATCAGCCTCACCACAATGCGGTGTCGCGAGTGCTGATGGATGAGTGGAACAACTTGATTCAGAATGCGCGGACATGTCGCTGATTGTGCCGTCACCGACGACACGACGGCAAGATCAATTCGATTACCATTGCCCATTCCCGATCGCACCGTGAGCGATTCTCAAGAACACGGCTGGTCGCAAAATTAGCGCCACAAATCAGCGGCCGTGATTCGTCGTCCGGCATTCCAATCCGAATAAATGGTTTTCGTGAAATAGTCATCGGGTTCTTCGGGAATTTAAGTGGCTGAGGTCCAGGCAGTTGAACTTTTTAAAGGCATTTTCCCCTGCGTCGAATGATTCAAAACGGAAGCCCTCGGCGAGAATACCGTGAACGTGCAACTTCACGACTTGAGCGTCAGCGGACCCGGCCTGCGAAAAGTCGGCAACTTTCGTTAAGTTGTGCGTTTTTCCGACCCGACTCGTATCTTTGCTCCCTCCCCTCAACTTGCTCTTCGCTAATGCTCGATCGCAAATTCATTCTGCAAAATCCAGATCTGGTCGCCCAAAACTCAGCTCGCCGTGGCGTTGAGGTCGACGTGCAATCGATCTGTGAACTCGAAACACGGCGACTTGCGGCACTGCAGAAATCGCAGGGATTCAATACCCAAGCCAACGAAACGAGCAAACGCATCGCGTCGGCCAAGGACGCCGACGAGCGGAACGCCTTGATCGCGGCCGGCCGTGAACTGCGAGAAAAGAAGGATGCCGCCGCGGCGGAGCAGAGCGAGCTCGATGCCCGCATCCTCGAGCTTCAGTCCACCCTGCCCAACCTCACCCACCCAGCGGTCCCCGATGGCGGTGAAGAAGACGCCAACGAGCTCGGATTCGGCAAAATGCCCCAGCCCACTTTCGACTTCAAGCCGCTCGATCATCTCGCACTCGGCGAGAAACATGATCTGTTCGATTTCGAAGGCGGTGCCCGCGTGGCTGGATCGGGATTCTATTTCCTACGCAACGCAGCCGTCCGACTGGACCTCGCCCTGCAACAGTTCGCGATCAGTTTTCTATCGGACTGCGGGTTCACCCCCGTCACCACACCCGACCTAGCGTTGACGAGCGTTCTGCAGGGCACGGGATTTAATCCTCGTGGCCCGGAAACACAGATTTACAGCATCGAGAACACGGAACTGAACCTCGTTGCGACGGCCGAGATCCCGCTCGGTGGGATGCTCGGCGGCCAGATCCTCGCGAGCGAAGAATTACCGATCAAATTGTGCGGCTTGAGCCACTGTTTCCGCACCGAAGCGGGAGCCGCCGGCCGCGCTTCAAGGGGACTCTACCGCGTCCATCAATTCACCAAAATCGAGATGTTCGCCTTCACGCTGCCCAATCAAAGCGATTCGATACACGAAGAAATGCGAGAGCTGGAATGCGAACTCTTTGACGAGTTGGAGGTTCCCTACCGCATCGTCGACACCGCCGCGGGTGATCTCGGCAGCCCCGCCTACCGCAAATACGATCTCGA
>JBDNIG010000573.1:0-3080 GCA_041688415.1 Rhodopirellula sp.
ACCCTGCAGCACGCCGGACCACAATCACGCTGCCGCTAGCGTGAAGGCCATGAATATGGGCAAACATGTTTATTGCCAGAAACCGTTGACCTGGTCGATCAACGAGGCTCGGGTGATGCGCGAGACCGCCAAAAAGACCGGCGTCGTCACGCAAATGGGCAACCAAGGTGCCAGCGAAGATGGAGCGCGCGAAGCCGTCGAGGTGCTCCGTGACGGGGCGATCGGTGACGTGAGTGAAGTTCACATTATCACCAACCGCCCCGTATGGCCACAAGGCGGTGGGCGTCCCGAGAAAGTAGACCCGATTCCGGATTCGCTCAACTGGGACGCCTGGATCGGCCCCGCGCCGATGCGACCGTTCGTCAAGGGCGTCTACCACTCCTTCAACTGGCGAGGATGGGTTGATTTTGGCACCGGTGCTCTCGGCGATATGGCCTGCCACACCGCCAACATGCCTGTGATGGCACTCAACCTATGGGACCCGATCGCCGTGACGGCGATGAAGAACCCCGGCATCGTCGAAGGCGAACAGTTTCCCGCCAGTAGCACGCTGATGTTTGAGTTTCCGAAGCGTGATGGCCTCGGCGCCTGCAAGTTCTACTGGTACGACGGCGGCAACCTGCCCTCGGACGACCTCATTTCCCAACTGCCTGCTTCCTTCCAAAAACGGGTCGCCCAGCAACGCGAAGGCGGACGGAAAACCTCCGGCGCGATCCTCGTTGGTAGCAAGGGGATTATGTTCTCGGAGAACGATTACGGTGCGAAGTACCGCCTGCTGCCCGAAGACAGGTTCGTCGACTACAAACTCCCCGAGCAGTCGCTGCCGCGGATCCCGTACAAGGCCAGCATGGACGAGCGTCACAAGTGGGAATTCGTCCAGACCATCTTAGGCGAATACAAACCGGGCACGATGTCGAACTTTGACTACGCGGGCCGTTTGACCGAAACGGTCCTCGTTGGCAACCTCGCCATGCGGGCCGGCGAAGGTCAACGCATCGAGTGGAACGCCAAGGATATGACCAGCCCCAACATGGAGGCGATCAACAAGTTCGTTGGCCGCGACTATCGCGAAGGTTGGACACTCGGCTAAGTCGTACGAGCACGAGATTTGATGAGCATTTTCCTGGGGGTGACGCCCCAGGCGGAATGCTTTCGTCGCTCCGCGACTTTCACCCTAGCATTGCCGCTGTGCGTCTAGAATCCCTGCGGTTTGTTTCGCGATTTCCAGTTCTTCATCCGTGGAGACAATCAGCGTACGAACACGCGATCCCACCCGGCTGATATCGGCCACGCCGCATGCCGGTTCCGGTGCTTGATTGCGTTCGGGATCGACCGCGATGCCGAGATGTCGCAGCGGATCGGTAACGAGTCGACGGATCGCCTCCGAGTGCTGTCCCACACCAGCGGTGAAAATCAACGCGTCGAGTCCACCGAGAATCGCGAAGTAACTACCGATGACTTTTTGCAAACGGCGGACGTAGATCTCAATCGCCAGTCGCGCCGCCTCGTCGCCCGCGCCCATTCGGGCCAGCACCGCACGCATGTCCTGCTCGCCGCACAATCCGACCAAACCGCTGCGCTTGTTCAGTAGATGATCGACCTGGTCGACCGACATCCCCGCCGCCCGCATCAGATGCAGCGGCACCGACGGGTCGATATCACCACAACGGGTCGCCATCACGAGACCTTCGAGCGGCGTCATTCCCATGGACGTGTCTACGGCCGAACCGTCAATCGATGCCGTCGCACTGGTGCCGCCCCCCATGTGCAGGGAGATGATCCGCACCGGGGCGGGACAGGGAAGATGTTCGATCGCTCGGGCCGTCACGTACTGATGCGAAGTTCCATGAAAACCGTACCGGCGGACGCCGTATTCGCGATAGATTTCATCCGGGATGGCGTACCGGTATGCGGGTGGTTCGAGCGTACTGAAATAGGCGGTGTCGAACACCAATACCTGGGGCAGTGACAGACCAAGCTGCATGGTCGCTTCGAGCACGCCCCGCGCCGGCGGATTGTGCAGCGGCGCGAGCGTATCAAGTTTGGCCAAACTCGCTAACACGTTGGGATTGACGAGCGTCGCGCCGCGATACTGCTCCCCACCCTGCACAATGCGATGGGCAATCGCGGATATCTTCGGTGCATCGTCCTGATCTGCCTCACCGGTGGTGCCGAGCAGGCCGGCGTGACGCAGCGCCATGTCAGCGGCGGTGAGATGGTCGGATGCATCGCCACCGGATTGTCCGACCCGATCGATCAGCCCTTCATAGAGTCGCCGCCCAGTCGCGACGTGGATGCACGCGTACTTGAGCGTCGTGCTACCGACGTTAAAAACGAATATATTCACTTTATGTTCCCACGTTCCTAACTCGCCAGTGCTTGGCCGAGCTTGCAGCAAGTTCTTCCTGTGCCGACCACCGTCTGGCGACGGTGGCTACTTCCCGTGCTCAACTATCGGGTTGATACAGCTTCAGCGGCTGCGGCGATGGCTTGGCTACCACACCGGACACATCCCGCTGCAGCCCCCGCATCAGGTCTTGCAACCGCTGCAAGTCTTGACGCTGCGTTTGCGCCGAACCGCGATCCACCCCGCCGAGCACCACCACGGTATCGTGCGGATTGGCCGCGTGAGCCGCCCACGATACCGCCCGTTCTTGATCGGCGACCAAGCGGATGATGGCACATTCTTCAACACCATCGAGCACGCTGTGGCTGAGCGAAAGAAATCGCTCTTTGCACCCGGGCTCGCACGTCAACACGCAGTGGTCGGCCATCGTTTCGAGCAACCGGCCGTAGCGCGCGAGCGTAGCGTCATCATCGCGATTGGAGACGGCCAAAACGCACCAAATCTTTGGTCGTTTGGCTGCACCGGCACGAACTCGGGCATTCATCGGGATCACGCCCGCCTGGCCGGCTCGGGTCTGTTTGCCAATCGCCTGCAATACGAACTCCGCCCGCTGGGGCGATCCCGCGACATCGAGCAGCATCTTCGGACTCGCGTGTGCCACGTTCCAGTCGTCCGTCGTAATCGCTTGACAACGCCCCGGCAATTCTCGCAAGCCGCTCAGTGATTCGGCAAT
>JBDNIG010000574.1:0-3015 GCA_041688415.1 Rhodopirellula sp.
ACGACCGTTCGCCAATACTTTTCAGGGCGCGCGGCTTTCGAGATCAGGGACAAATTCTTGCGAGCCTGCTCACTGATCTCTAGAACGGTCTGTTTTTCAGCAGACTCCGTCGGCGGTGTGTCCTCCGACGTGCCAGTCGATTCTGCCAGCGGAAACAGTCTGTCGCGAAACGTCCAGCCCGCGGCCAACACGGCGACCACAATCGCTGGACCAGCCAACGATTTGGCGATCGAAACCAGTTTATTCATTGATAGGGACTTGTCAGAGTAACCATACGAGCACACGAGAAAGCACCACTCAACCGTGCACGCAGGCGCAGGCGAGAATGCCATTTCAAGCATTGAAAAGTTGACGTGAAATCACCGCAAAAGAAGCTCGGCGAAAAAAACGCCAAGCACCGGTGATCCGTGTCCGCTAGAGACGCAGAGACTCGACAAGAAGATAGATGTGTCGCCCATCACTTTCATGCACGACATGGCGGTGATGAGGCACGGCCGACGGGTTCGGTGGCAATGTCCAACGAGTGAGGGTCGCCGAAATGCTGGCTGCGCCGGTTGATAGACTCTTCGAAACCCGACTCAACGTCGACGCGGATTGAGCCAAATAGATTGCGTCGCCATCGTGGTCGACAACATCCGAAACCCACCCAAGAGCGACAGTCGTGACGTCTTCCAATTCGGAGACATCGTCGTGATCGTGATGATCATTTCCGTCGTGATGATGGTGGTGTGAATGACCGACCGAAAGATGGATGTGCGGACGAGCGGCGTGATCAGTCGGCTCAGCTACGCCAGTCCCCGCGTGTGAATGGGACAAACCTTGTCCCAACACAATCAATAGAATCAGCAGCAGTGAAAGTATTCCTCTCATCCCAATAGGGTAGACTGGGGGACTGCCGTTGGCAATGCCGGTTTATCGCAAATGCTAGAATTGAAAAACCAAACACCGTTTGCAATCTGAACTGCCATCTCACGCTGATACTTAAATATTTTCAAGTTTTGTCCAGAAGCTTGTGAAGAATCGGCGAGTTGAGGCATCGTATTGATGGAACTTTCTGATTCTCGTTGGACATCGCCACTTCGATAATCAAGCAACGTAATTCTCCGATTCTATTAGTCGTTTTGGCGCTAGCGGGCTGTCGATTGAATCGTTTTTACGAAATGAGCGTGTCAATCATAACCCGACGCGTAAGCGAGGGATGCAACCTGGTCCCTCGCTTACGCGTCGGGTTACTAAATCGACAGCCCGCTAGCGGGCAAAGGGCTAATCAGAGTGGCGCGGTCCAGCTAGTCGCGGACCTTGCCGTGCTTCACCTTACCACTTCCCCTCCTCGCCGGGCATATCGAAAGCAATGTTGAGCCAATTCAACGACGCGCTCCGCGACGCATGGCATCGGTTGTCCATCAGTCGCCAACTACTGATTGTCAGCAATTCCGTCATGGCTACCTTGGTAGTCGTATTTCTTGCCGTCGACTACACCTGCTCCCACAACACGGCAATCTGGTTGGATTGCATGTTGCGGAGTACTACGAACCCGCCGAAGAAGTGGGCGGTGACTACTTGGATGTCATTCCGCTGGACGATGAAATGACGCTACTCTGCCTCGCCGATGTTGCGGGGCATGGTGTCCCTGCGGCCTTGGCGGCGACCTCGCAGGACTCGGTCGATCAAGTCGTTTCGATGTTCAACGATGCTTTCCACGAATTTCGGAAAGATCGCAAGCCGTATGATGACACGACGATGTTGATTGCTGAATTCGTTGCATCGTAGGATCAAGGTAAGTACACGCGTCGATTTGGCGATCTGTCACTAGAATCCCCGAGGAACCAGTTGCAGGAAACCTCGCGATTGATATTCAGCTAGACTGATGTAACGCGGTGCGTGGGTTTGGGGCGACCGGGACGGAAAGCTTCGATCTGCTCGATCTGCACAGTCGCAGTGATTTTCTCGGCGATCTGCACGAGTATCTCTTCGACGAGTGGGCGAAGCGACTCCGGTGCCAAGCAAACGCGTGCGTTGACAACCATTTTGGCTTCGCCAACCCAGCTATCACTGGCCACCGATAACATCGGCGCGGTATCGCTGCTGACGAGATTCGCAACGCTGACGGTAGCAGCCGATGAGCAGAGGATTTTGAGGTGTGCTGGCTCGGCGTCGATTTGCGAGAGTTTATCGCGAATTGCGTCGACCGTATTGACGGCCAGGTCGTCCAGCGAAAACTTGTTTTGGCTCGTGAAGTTCGCGGTCGCATTGAGCCACCCCAGTTCGGCTTCGCCTTCGGCGTACACGTCGTAATCGACGTCCATCAATCGGTCGCGGGGTGCAGCGGACCCGTGCAACGCCTCGTAGAGTTGATCGAGATTCTCGCCGGTGAGGGCGGAGATGCAAATCATTTTCCGGCCAGGATACTGCTCGTCGATGTGGTTCCGCAGCGACTGAACTTGTTCGTCGCTGAGCTCGTCGATCCGATTGATCAATACAATTTCAGACTCTTCGAGCTGCTTGCGAAAGATGTATTCCGCTTTCGGAGAAAACCCGGTTTGACCACTGGCCAGAATTCGCAACGCGTGGCTTGGTTTGAGCACAACCGCATAGGGGCTGTGGTCGAATTGCTCACCCATCCGCTGCATCATCGGTAACGCGATCGTCGCGACCAGATCGGTGCAGCTTCCCACCGGTTCGGCCAACACCACGTCGGGACGCTGGCGAGTTTCAAACTCCGCCATCGCATCGGTCAAGCCGTTGAAGTTACAGCAGAAGCAGGAACCCGCGACCTCGTTAACGTCCAGTCCTTCGCCGCGGAGCAGTTCCGTGTCCACCAATCCTGCGGCTTGATCATTAGTGACGATGCAGACGTGTTTCCCGTCGGCTTGGAATCGTCGCGCCAGTTTGGAAATTAGCGTGGTTTTTCCGGCACCGAGGAATCCGCCGATCATGATAAATTTGATTGGGTTGGACATGGGACGACACGTGCTCACGATGGGATGGTTGGGTCTGAAAAACGGGACGAATCAG
>JBDNIG010000575.1:0-4567 GCA_041688415.1 Rhodopirellula sp.
CGATCGTCAGTGCCGACTCGACGTGGGGCCCGAGGCGCTCGTCCGCGCCGCTACCGACGAGTCCGTCGATACGGTCGTCGCCGCAATCGTCGGACGCGCGGGCCTGGAGTCGACCCTCGCGGCGATCCAGGCGGGCAAACGGGTCGGCTTGGCGAACAAGGAAACTCTGGTGATTGCCGGCCCCGTCGTTACCGCAGCGGCGGCCCGCAGCGGCGCAGAATTGCTGCCGATCGATAGTGAACATTCGGCAATTTATCAGTGTCTCGCCGAAGCCCGCTGCATGGCCGCACACGCCGCCACGTCGGATCGGCCGACCACCCAGGAAGATCAGTCCACAAACGCGGCCGCGGGCGGCGATCCAGACCGGCGACATCTCCCAGGGGTCCGCCGCTTGATCCTGACCGCCAGTGGCGGGCCGTTTCGAGATTGGTCCGCCGCCGACATGCAAGGTGCGACTCCCGCCGCGGCGCTGAATCATCCGACCTGGAAAATGGGTCAGAAGATCACCATCGATTCGGCCACGATGATGAATAAGGCACTCGAAATCATCGAAGCGAAATGGCTGTTCGATGTGCCCGCTGATCGAATCGAGGTCGTGATTCACCCGCAGTCAATCATTCACTCGCTGGTCGAGTTCGACGACGGCAGCGTGATCGCCCAGCTCAGCCCGCCGGACATGCGGTTACCGATCCAGTACGCGTTGACGTATCCGGACCGATTGTCCTGCCCGGCTCCGATGTTGGATCGGGGGCGGAGTTGGGAGATGAGCCTGCTGCCCGTCGATCCGGAGCGATTCCCCGCGTTGGAACTCGGTTTTGAGGTTGCCCAGGTGGGCGGCACCGCGGGCGTGGTGCTCAACGGGGCTAATGAGGTGGCGGTTCCTCTGTTCCTGAGCGGCAAAATTCGCTTTACTGACATCGCCCGGTTGTGCAAACAAACGCTCAACGACCACAACCATGAATCCGCACCGAATCTGGATCGGCTTCTGCAGCTCGATGAGTGGTCACGCTGCCGGGCCGAAAAAATTGCCGAAACCATCCAGCTTTCGTAGCCGTATTCCCGTTTTGATTTCCTTTCGCTAGCTCCAATCCATCTGATTTCATGTCTCTGTTTGACTGCATGCACGTCGCCTCGCTCTTGGCAGCGACCGACGAACCCGGCTTTTTCGCTTCCCTGTTGAGCGGAACATGGTTGTGGGCCAAGGTGCTCGTGGGCATCGGCTTGGTGATTTTTGTCCACGAACTTGGGCATTTTTTGGCGGCGAAGCTGTTCGGCGTCAAATGCGAAAAGTTCTACGTCGGATTCGACGTGCCGCTGCAAATTGGCCCGATTAAATTCCCGCGGACGCTCGGCAAGTTCACCTACGGCGAGACCGAATACGGGATTGGCATCATCCCGTTGGGCGGCTACGTCAAAATGCTCGGCCAAGATGACGACCCGCGGAAAGCCGAGGAGGAGGCCCAGCGGATCCGCGAGGAGGGCGATGACGGCGAACCCGCCAAGCTCGATCCTCGCTCCTATCCCGCAAAATCGGTATGGCAGCGGATGATCATCATCAGCGCGGGCGTCGTCATGAATGTGATCACGGGCATCCTGTTCGCCGCGGTGGCCTATTTTTATGGTGTGCCCTACACGCCCGCGATGGTCGGCGGCGTCACGCCCGGAGGCGCCGCGTGGGCCGCGGGGGTCCAGCCCGGTGGCATGGTCACGTCCGTGGCAGGGGGCGAAGACGACGACCAAATGCACTTCAATAAGATGTCTCAGGATATCATGCTCGGCGGCATGGACCACCCCGACCAAGCCGTCGACGTGCATGTGGCCTACGGCAGCGAGTCGCGTCAGTACGCCCTGACCCCGCAACCACATCCGCTCGAGCCGAAACTGCAAATGATCGGCATTTACGGACCCGTTGGATCTCAACTGACACCCAAGTTCTTCGCGACGCCGGGCACTTCGGCCGCCAAGGTCTTGACCGATGACGATGCCGCCGCGGAAGTCGTCGGTTGGGATGGTCACAAGCTCGACGCCAAGGCACAGATGCCAATCGCACCACTTCTGAATGAGATCTACAGCTCACCTTCAAAACCGATTGAGTTGACGCTCGTTCGCGCCGACGGAAAGCAGCACAAAGTGACGCTGGCCCCGCAGCGTGAAAAAGATTTCGGGGTGCGGTTTCAAATTGGGAAAGTCATCGCGTTGATCGACGGTGGGCCGGCCGACCAAGCAGGCATGCAGGTGGGCGATCAAATTGTCTCAGTCAACGGCGACAAAGAAATCGACGTGTACGCGTTGTTGCTGCGTTCGTGGCCCGCTGGCCAACCCGTTGAGATGGTCGTCCGTCGTGGAAAAGACAAGTCGGCCGAAAACAAGACGCTGACGATCACGCCCGTCGACACCACGCAAACGTATCCGCCGGTTTCCCAACTCGGCGAAGCGATGGCCAGCACGCCGCTCGGATTTGCATACCGCTCTGGCACGATTGTCGAACAAGTTACCGAACCCGACGGCAACCTGCAGGTTGGTGACGTGGTCAAGGAAGTTCGCATTCGCTTTGCCGATGAAAAAGCAAAGGAAACGCTCGCTCAGGCATTTAGCGAGGAGGCGATTGAGAACCTCCAAGAGGGCTGGGAAATCAATGAGACGACGCCTCTCGGTGTCCTGATGCAAACGGTACAGATCCTCCCCGTCGGAACCGAGGTGCTCGTCAAGGCCACGCGTCCGCCCGAAGGGTCCGTGGTGGAAGCGACGATGAAGGTACAAACGTCGGATCGAGATTGGTACGAGCGTGGATTGAACTTCAAAGACATCTCCAGAATTCAAACCGCCACTTCGTTTGGCAATGCGATCTCGCTCGGCGTCCGAGAAGGTGTTCGGGGACTCGAACAGGTCGGCCAATTCTTGGGCATGCTGGTAACTGGCAAGGTACCACCGAAGTTCTTAGGTGGCCCGATTAAGATCGCTCAAATGGCCAGTCACGAGACTCAAAAGGGCACCTCGGCTCAACTGTTGTTCTTGACCATGCTCAGCATGAACCTGGCCATCTTGAACTTCCTGCCAATCCCCGCACTCGACGGTGGTCACATGATGTTCTTGATCGCCGAAGCGATTCGAGGCAAGAAACTCGATGAGGCACTTGAGATGCGGCTGACCTTTGCCGGCGTGTTGGCGCTGCTCGCGCTCATGATCTTCGTGTTCGCCAACGATATTTTGCATTTCTAAGCATGTGTGGAATCACCGGCTCGGTCTGGTTGCGCGATGAACAACGCGTTGACGATGCGCTGATCTCGCGGATGACCGACGTGATCTCGCACCGCGGCCCCAATGACGCACAGGTGTGGAGTGATCCAGGGCATCGTGATGCCCGCGGAAATCCGATGGGCGTGGCACTCGGCTTTCGCCGACTGTCGATCATTGACGTCGAGGGATCGCGGCAACCGATGGCGAATGAAGACGGCCGGGTGCGGATGGTCTTCAACGGCGAGATTTACAATTACCGAGATCTTCGCCATCGGCTCCAAGGGTCAGGACATCGCTTTGCGACCGATGGTGACGGCGAATCGATTTTGCATCTGTACGAAGATCTCGGCACGGATTGTTTTTCGCACCTCAACGGGATGTTTTCTATCGCGATCTGGGACGCCACCCGGAATCGGCTCGTACTCGCGCGAGACCGCATCGGTCAAAAGCCACTGTTCTACTCGTTCAAGAATGAGCGATTGGTGTTTGGCAGCGAGCTGAAATCACTCGCGTTGGTACCCGGGGTTTGCGAGCAGATTGACCCCGCGGCGGTGGATCAATTCTTAACCTATCAATACATCCCGCATCCGGGAACGATCTGGAAGGGAGTCCACAAACTGCCTCCGGGGCACTTTGCGGTGCTCGACAGCCAAGGATTCCGCGTCGAACGATATTGGGATTATGATCCGTCGCGTGAAATCGCCATCTCACACGCCGATGCCACCGACCGTCTGCGTGAACTGCTCAGCGATTCGGTGCGGCTGCGGATGCGCAGCGACGTGCCGCTAGGATCGTTTCTATCCGGTGGAATCGATTCATCGTTGATCACGGCGCTGGCCGGTGATCACACCGAGACACCACTGCGAACCTTCAGCATCGGGTTTCCGATCGCGGATTTTGACGAGACCGCCTACGCCGCTCAGGTCGCGACGCATCTGAAAACCGACCACACCCGGTTCGAAGTCACCCCCGATGCCATCAACATTCTCGATAAGTTGGTGTGGCATTATGACGAACCATTCGGTGACTCGTCGGCCGTGCCCACCTGGTACCTGGCCCAGTTGACGCGGCAGAGTGTCACCGTGGCATTATCAGGTGATGGCGGAGACGAGCTGTTTGCCGGCTACGATCGATATCGCGCCTTGTGGCTGAGCCAGAAAATCCAGCGGTTATTTCCGGTTCACCGGGCGCCGGGGATGGGGCTGATCCAGCGGCTGCCTGATTCGAATCGGCGTCGCAGCGTGATCCGGCGTGGGAAGCGGTTTCTCTAAGGGATTGGGCAACCGGCCGTACGCCGCTACCTGAGTTGGTGGCAGATTTTTCCCGAGTC
>JBDNIG010000576.1:0-3023 GCA_041688415.1 Rhodopirellula sp.
ACGCCACGCATTGGTACAGAATATGCTGTTTAGTTTCGACAAGCAGTCAGTCACCGCGCCTACCATGGAGCTTTACGGATGCGTCAGACTACCGACGAGCGTTTTTCCGATTTGCTTGCGACTCAATCGCCCCCATGTATCTCGCTCTTCCAACCGACTCATCGGCAGCATCCCGCAAACGTGGAAGACCCAATCCGATTTCGGAACCTGGTGCGCGAGCTGAAGCAAATGGTGAATGGAAAGTACTCAGCTCGTTTGGCTGACTTGGTCGATAGGTTTGGTACTGCGAAGTCTCGTCAAACCGGGTCGGGTGATCTTTCCGATGTCGCCAAAGCGGTGGTGGCCGATCGAGTCGCGACACTTCTGGTGGACTCGGATCGGAGCATTCCCGGAACTCTCGACCGAAATACGGGCGCGATCCAGATGACGGAGTCCGCGGATTCGCATGTCGATGATCTACTCGACGATTTGGGCGAGTCGGTGATTGCCAAAGGTGGCGAAGTCGTCATTGTTCCAAGCGATCGCATGCCGACGGAATCAGGTTTGGCAGCCATCTTCCGGTTTTGAGTCACTCCAATTTCGCGGAGTCCCAGGAAACGTAAATCGAAGCGCAAACCATGAAAAAGACAAAGATCCTCTGTCCCGTTGATTACTCCGAAAGCACCGAGATGGCGATCAGCGTCGCCGTTGGTCTGGCGAAGGTGGGCGATATTAAACTTGTCCTACTGCACGTCATCGACCCCGGTATTTCAACCGTGACGATGAGCCGGTCAATCGACAATCGGCTGCTGACGCGACTTCGCAACGACTATCTCAATCTGCACAAGATCGAGTGGGAGCAAGTCACCCGGCGTGGTGACCCGGCGGAGACGACGATTGCCTACGCCAAGCAGATTGCCGCGGATATGATCGTGATGGGAACGCACGGACGATCCGGGTTGGCAAGCCTCGTGGTGGGGAGTGTGGCCAGGAAGGTAATGTCAGGTGCGCCGTGTCCGGTTGTCACGGTAAAGACGCCGTCGCACTTCAAAGGCCGTCCCTGGGAAAACTCGGTCATTCCAATGGGGCTGCCGTCGTAGCGGTTTCCGACGCATCCGATTTCGAGATTGATGAGACGGCGGAGTTCGTATCTCTTCAGCGGCGTCCCGTGTTCTGCGCTCGCACTGAAACCAGACGACATCTCGGCCGGGTTCAAAAATTCTTAGCCTAGGATAAACTTGCAGCTTGCGACTACCTACTGACCGCAAGCTGGAAGCTTACGCCACTCTGGGGAACAAATAACATGCGACTGCGAGTGATTGCGACTGACTACGATGGCACCATCGCCCGCGATGGTGTTCTGAGTCACTCCGTGCGCCAGGCAATTGGGGACGCCCGCAGTCGCGGTGTGTTGGTCGTGATTGTCACCGGGCGGATTCTCTCGGAACTCCGGAATGTCGCCGGTTGCCTGGATTTTGTTGACGGTGTCGTCGCGGAGAATGGGGCGGTGATCGCATTGCCCAATGGTCATACAACCGTCCTGGGGCGGACGCCGCCGATGTCGCTGCTGTCCAGGCTCACCGAACGCGGAATCGACTTCAAAGTCGGACGGTGCGTCGTCGAGATGGAGGCGGAGTTCGCCGATGTCGCCATCTCGCTGATCCGTGAACTCGAACTACCGCTTTCGATTACCTTCAATCGCGGACGCATGATGTTGTTGCCGCCGTCGATCAGTAAGTCCGGCGGTCTTCGCGAACTTCTCGACGCACTCGGGGCTTCAGTTCACAACGCGATCGGAATCGGTGATGCCGAAAATGATCACGAACTGCTTGGCATTTGCGAGCACGGAGTCGCGGTGTCCTGGGGTTCATCGCGGTTGAAGGAAATGGCGAATGACGTCATCGAAGGCGATGGTCCCGAAGCGGTGGGGCGGTACATCGACGAAGTTTCCGCCGATTTTCGCCTGCCAGACGGAGCAACCGGTCACCGCAAGTTGATCTTGGAAGAGATCGAGGGGCAAAGACCTTTAGAAATATCGATTCGCGGGCGGAACGTTTTAGTGGCCGGCGATACGAGGAGTGGGAAATCGTGGCTGACGGGTTTGTTAGTTGAACAGCAAATTTTACAAGGCTACACGATTTATGTGTTTGATCCCGAAGGCGACTATAGCTCACTAGCGTCGCTGCCCAACACGGTCATGCTCGGCGGTGGGCGATACCTTCCCTACGACGAAGATTTAACAATGTTGTTAGCACAAGGGCTGAGCGTCGTGTTGGATCTCTCGCACCTAGATCATCATCAGAAAATCGAATATGTCCGGCATCACCTCCCGCTGGTCAATCGTCACCGTCGAGAGCGAGGATTCCCGCACCGGATTTTGTTGGATGAATGTCATTACCTTCTGAGCGGCCCAGAAAACGAAAATCTGCTCGACGGAGAGCTCGATGGATACACTTTGGTGACCTACCGTCCTTCCCAGTTGCCCGACAGCATCCTGAAGCTCGTTGACGTTGTCGCGGTCACGCGTCTCGGCGAACAAGCTGAGGTCGATGCTCTGCGTGATGCCGTGGAGGACCGTGGTGAAGGCGATATCGACTCGCACGACTGGTATGAACCACTGGCGAACTTGAGCATCACGGAGGCAGCGTTGTTGCCACCGACGCGGGAGGTCGAAGGGAAGTTACGTCGGTTCGTTGTCGCGCCAAGACTGACGACGCACGTCCGGCACCGCACCAAATATTTCGACACGCCGGTCAGGCAGGGCCACGAGTTCGTGTTCACCAAACACGGGTATCCGATCGGCGAGTCGGCGGCAACATTGCAAGAGCTCGCCTGGATCGTCCAACGGATCGAACGAGCGGTCCTGGCCGATCATTGCAAACATCACGACTTTTCGCGGTGGATTGCCGTCGTGTTCTGCGATCATGATCTCGCCAAAGACATCCGTCAGTTGGAATCGAAGCACCGCCGCGCACCATCCACAAAAGGCTTCGACACGGAACTGAGTCACATCATCGAACGACGCTACGAATCCAGCTAGCAAT
>JBDNIG010000577.1:0-3079 GCA_041688415.1 Rhodopirellula sp.
AATCCACGTTCTGGCGAACGTAGCTACTCGCTTTATTCGTTCGCTGTCGCCAAGCAGCGCGTTCCCAGGCGGGAGCCTGACAACGAGTAGCGGTCGCAGCGAACTCGTTGACACGTCGTTCAACGTGGCGGTTACAATGCTGCGTTCTTAACACGCATCTCCAGTCAGTTTCCAACAGGAGTCTCTCATGAAACCGACAACAACAATTTTCATGTGTTGTGCTTTGCTCATCACTTTCACGACCGATGCAGTGGCCGAATTTAGAGCCGGGGCGGCGGTGGTTGACGCTTCGCCTAGCCAGTTTCCCGTCCTGGTCAACGGTGGCATGACCAGCCGTAGCGCCGACAAGGTCGTTACCCCGATTACGGCGCGTGCGATCGTGCTAGACGATGGCGGGGAGCGACTCGGTATCGTCGTGGTTGATAGTTGCATGATGCCGCGTCCCTTGTTGGACGAGGCGAAAGCCATGGCGGTCGAGCAGACGAAGCTCCGAGCCGACCGCATACTCATCTCCGCGACGCACGCGCACACGGCACCTTCGTCGATGGGATGTTTGGGCACCAATGCCGATCCGAACTACCTGCCGATTCTTCGCGACAGGATCGTCGCAGCTCTCGTCGCTGCGGAGAAGAACCTGGAACCGGCCCAGGCGGGCTGGGGCGTCGGAAACGCCGCTCCGTTTACCGCACTGCGGCGTTGGATTCGCCGACCCGATCGCATTGCCGAAGACCCGTTCGGTAACCCGACCGTGCGCGCGAATATGCATGCCGGTGCCAATTGGGATGACGTAACAGGCGAATCCGGTCCGGAAGACCCGGACCTGTCGCTGATCGCGTTGCAAGCCAAAGATGGACGCCCGATCGCCGTGCTGGCCAACTTTTCCATGCACTACTTCGGTGGCCAGCCTGCGTTGAGTTCGGATTACTTCGGGCTGTTTTGCGAAGGACTGCAGTCTCGAGTTGGCTCGTCACAGGATGAAGGCCATCCACCGTTCGTCGCCGTCATGTCCCATGGCTGCAGTGGAGATATTTGGCGACGCGATTACACCGAACCCGCGGCGTCTCGACAAGAGCCAACGATCGAGAGCTTCACATCCGGCTTGCTCGATGTGGCGATGAAAACCTACGAGAAGATCGACTATCACGAGCCGGAGGATCTGGGCATGGCCGAGACACGGTTGAATCTGAAATATCGGGTCCCCAGCAAACAGCGGCTCGAGTGGGCTCAGCGAATCGTTGATGAAATGGGCGACCGGCTGCCCAAAACTCTACCGGAGATCTATGCGCGAGAACAGATCATCTTGCACGACCGGCAGTCGACCGAGGTCGTCGTTCAGGCCCTCCGCATCGGCGACATCGAGATCGCCAGCACGCCGACGGAAACATACGCGCTGACGGGTCTGAAATTGAAACTGCAAAGCCCCCTGAAAAAGACCATGGTGATCGAATTGGCCAATGGCGGCGATGGTTACATCCCGCCGCCCGAACAACACCTGCTGGGAGGTTACAACACGTGGGCGGCGCGCTCCGCCGGGCTGGAGGTTCAGGCCGAGCCGAAGATCGCCGCGGCCGCACTCGGACTGCTCGAGAAAGTGGCTGGCCAATCTCGACGCATCTTCAAACAGACTTGCGGACCAGCCTGCGAGGCCATCCAGAAAGCCAAACCAGTAGCCTACTGGCGGATGGACGAAATGGCCGGTCCTCGGGCGGTCGACTCCAGCGGTCAGAATCGCGATGCGATCTATGAGCGCGGCGTGGTGTACTTCCTGGAAGGTCCCCGCTCAGATGCCTTTTGCGGCCCCGAGCAGACCAACCGCGCCGCACACTTTGCCGGTGAGCGACTGCGAGCACGGATTGCCGATTTGGGAGACAAGTACACGATCTCGCTCTGGTTCTGGAACGGCATGCCCGTGGACGCCCGCGAGGTCACCGGCTGGATGTTCTCACGTGGCCACGACAATGCCATCGGACCTGACGGAGATCACCTCGGCATCGGTGGCACGGCACATGATCCGGGGCGGCTTATCTTCTTACACGGCAATGATGGCGACGGAGCCAAACCGGTCGCAGGTCGTACGGAGATTCAACGTTGGTCCTGGTGTCACGTGGTGCTCGTTCGCGATGGAGAGCGGGTGCGGGTTCACTTGAACGGGAATCCACGACCGGAGATTGAGACCAAATCGTCGGCGGGGTTCCCGGTCGGTTTCGATCGCCTCTTTTTTGGTGGTCGCTGTGACAACGAATCGAATTGGGAAGGCCGCCTGGACGAGATTGCCGTCTTCGACCGAGCACTTTCAGCGGATGACATTGGTGCCTTGCACCCCAAATGATGCCCGGCTTCGCGCCGCTCAATGAAACCAACGATCATTCCCGTGCTGCGTGTCGCACCGATACGCAGCACGGGAGTTGGTGTCTACTGTAGGCGAACGCAAGCGTAGGATGGGACCATTGTCCCGTCCGAGAGGACTTTGCCAATAACCGAATACCACGCTGCTGCACTCGGTGCGATGCGACACTACTCATGACTGCTTACGGTTTGCAATCCGATCACCGAAATGACCAAAGCAGCAAGAAAAAACATTCGCCAAAAAGTCACTGGTTCCTTAAACAAAACAATGCCGGCGACGACAGTGCCGATAGCACCGATGGCACCCCATACGGCATAGGCCGTACCAACGGGTATCGCTTTGTCCCCGCCCATTGCTTTGAAGAGCAAGTACATGCTGATGCTCACGCAAGCTGCAAAAGCACTTAACCACAACCCCATCTCCTTTCCTGAGGTTTGTTGTGCCTTTCCCAAACTTATTGCGAATCCGGTTTCAAAAAGTCCTCCGACAATCAATATGATCCAGTTTAGATTCATGAACATTCCAGTGACTTAGAAGCTGGTAAAAACTGCGAAGAAGCCTACCGTTTCGACGGGAAGAGCAACCGTAAGGATCGCGCGAACAATAAGTGTTCGGCCACATTAAGCAGGTTTGGGTAATGCATTCCGCATAACTGAATGCCACGTTTTCATAACCCGAGGCGTAAGCGAGGGACGGCGGCGTGAATCCCTCGCTTACGCGTCGGGTTATGAT
>JBDNIG010000578.1:0-30860 GCA_041688415.1 Rhodopirellula sp.
GAGTGCCACGTTTTCATAACCCGACGCGTCAGCGAGGGATGGCGGCGTGAATCCCTCGCTGACGCGTCGGGTTAGGATTGTCGATTCCACCGAAATATTTCCCAGTATCTGCTTACTCGCTTAAAATTGTTTGAAGTATTGGGAAACGCCTTCCGGGGGACGGCGAGTGGTCCAATTCGTCGACGAGTCTTTACGTTTCAATCTTAACGGATCATAGCCGAACATTCGAGCAATCAATCCCATTGGAACGACGACTGCGAAAAACACCGTTGCCAACAACACATGACTCATCACCCACGCCAGGGGGTAAGTCATCCGCCGCCACGTCCGAATGATTTGAAGCTGCGTTGCGGGCAAGCCGTAATAGACCACGATCGTCAATGCCGCGCCCAGCGACAGAACAATCGCAATGTTTGTGGCGGTGTGCCGCAGCAGGAATGCGACGATCAGCATGAGTGCCGATAACGACAGCCCGAACCAGCGTTTCATCGAAGTCGAAGGTGCCGAATCAAAATCAATCAGCGTCATCAGTCTGGCTCAAGCTGCGTGAGGTATTGCGTGCTCGATCGGCGCGCCGACGTGGGCTGGTCGGTCTTGAGCATCAGGTAGTTCCCAATCACCAAGGCATCCATCTCGGTGGCCATGAAACACCGATACGCGTCGACCGCCGAGCAAACGATCGGTTCGCCACGGACGTTAAAGCTGGTGTTGATTAGCGCAGGGCAACCGGTCTGTTCGTAGAATTGTTTTAGCAGCGTGTGGAAACGTGGGTGTCGCTGGCGATCGACCGTTTGCACGCGTGCGGAATAGTCCAAGTGCGTGATGGCGGGGAGATCACTTCGCGACTGTTTGACCCGCTCAATCCCCCGAGGCACGGTCGTATCGAGAGGAATGCGCCGCTGCTGCTGCACATCAAACGTGAACAACATATAGGGGCTGGATGCTCCCGACGGCAGTTCAAAATAGTCGCCGCTGTGTTCCTCCAAAATGCTAGGTGCAAACGGACGGAACGACTCGCGGTACTTGATCTTGACGTTCATCACCGATTGCATATCAGGATTGCGGGGATCACCGAGGATGCTGCGTCCGCCCAGCGAACGTGGACCGAACTCCATCTTCCCCTGCACCCAACCGACCACATTACCACCCGCCAAAAGCTCGGCAACCCGCTTATCCAGTTCATCGTCGACTGGCAGATGCTCGATCACTGCGTCACGATCACGAAGTTCCTGTAGATCCGACTCACGATCGGCCGGCGGCCCCAACAGCGAACCGGACTGGGCGTCGGTCCCTTTCGCGGTCCGGGAATTGCCGAGAAGTTGATGCCAGATCAGCAACGCGACTCCCAACGCACCCCCGGCGTCACCAGCGGCGGGTTGAATCCAGATTTGCTTGAACGGCCCCTCTCGCAGCAGTCGACCATTGGCGACACAGTTCAGTGCCACGCCGCCAGCCATGCACAATGAATCCAGCTTCGTTTGTGCGTGGACATGGTGCGCCATTCGGAGCACGACTTCCTCGGTAACGTGTTGAATGCTCGCGGCAAGGTCCATGTCAATTTCGCGAATCGGTTCTTCGGGCCTGCGGCGTGCCACGCCAAGCAGACGCTCGAGTTTCCGATCGGTCATCCGCAATCGATGGCAATACGGAAAATAGTCCATGTTGAGATGGTAGCTGCCATCGTCGTGAACCTCGATCAAATGTTCCAAGATCAGGTCCGCAAATTTTGGTTCACCGTAGGGAGCGAGCCCCATCAATTTGTATTCACCCGAATTGACGCGGAAACCGCAAAAATAAGTGAATGCGGAGTACAGCAAGCCGAGTGAATGGGGAAATCGAATCTCATGGCTCAGTTCGATGTGGTTGCCGCGACCGATGCCCCAACTCGTCGTCGCCCATTCGCCGACACCATCGATCGTCAAAATCGCCGCCTCGTCGAAGGGACTGGGGAAAAATGCACTCGCCGCGTGCGATTCGTGATGCTCGCAGAACACGATTCGCCGCTGGTACTCTTTGCCCAAGTGTTTGCGGATCTCCCGAGGCAGATGCAATTTCGTCTTTAACCAGGGCGGCATCGCACGGAAGAAACTACCGTAGCCTCGCGGCGCGTAGGCCAAGTAGGTCTCGAGCAACCGATCAAATTTCAATAACGGCTTTTCATAAAAACCGACATAGTCGAGATCGCCAACGGTCGCATCCGCCATCGCGAGACATTCTGTCATCGCACAAATAGGAAACGATTCATCATGTTTCTTACGCGTGAAACGTTCTTCGCTCGCCGCCGCGATGACCTCGCCGTCACGAATCAACGCGACAGCCGAATCATGGTAATACGCTGAGATGCCCAGAATCAGAGTCATCGCCGTGGCTCCACCGTGGCATAGGCTTCCAGCCTGTGTTGAATTGGATCACAGGCTGGAAGCCTATGCCACGTTGCTTGAGTATTGGTTGTGATCAATAGCGGCATCAATCCTTGCATCCAAAGTTCGGCGACCTGCTCGTGACCCAACCGCGTCAAATGAATCGGGTCACCGAGCGTTTGCTCATCGCAAGGGATTTCTCGTTCACAATCAATCAATGATACGTTCATTTCCGCGGCCAACTCTCGTTCGGTATTGACGATCCAGCGACCGATGGCTTCGTTCGCTGCGATCTGCTGCGGCGTGCTCCCCAGATACGACCGCAAGCCTTGGCAATGTTCGCCCGTCGCCATCACTTGGGTCGAAATCACGGGGACGGCTCCGGAAGCCTCGATCGTTTGAACAAGTCCGGCATATTCGCGTCGGAAGTTCGCCGCACCGATCGGTGTGATCTGCGATTTCGCCGATTCGGGGGCCGCGAACACCGGCGTATCGGCGGGAAACAATCGGTATCGCAGCAGCCCATAAAGAGTGCTGTGCGACAGCATTCGCTCATGCCACGGCGGCGCCGCTGACGTCGGTACTCCATCTGCTTTACTAGAATCGGCAATCAATTGTGGGGTATCATTCCAGCCCAAGTACAAAATCACGAAATCGGGTTGCAGCACCGCGACGACGTCATCATAGCGGTGGCGGACTTGCCGTAGGTTGTATCCATTGACCCCCGCATTGAGCACCTCGGCATCGATTCCTTGGGTCTGCAACAGATCTTCGAGGACGCGGCAAGAGTCTTCACCCTCGCCCACCAAGTACCCAAACACGCTCGACCCACCCAAGACTGCGATGCGAATCGTGCCCTCGGGTTTGGCGCGCGAAATTTCGGGACCGCGTAGACCGAGTGCATTAATTTCAATGTCCACACCGGACGATTTGACGCGCACGCTTTTGCGAAGCGTGTAACCGGCCTCTGGGTCAGGAGCCAGCAGGGCGAGATTGGTGACATAACAGTTCGGCGTCCAGCCTCGGGCCGCGACATAGACTCGCAGGCCAGCCTCGCTGAGCGCCAGCGCGGTCAGCAAACCGAGCAACACCGCGATCGCGATAAAGAGTCGTCGGCGTTTCGCGGAGAGAGACATTCGATTTCCCAAATCAGCACAAATTTGTCAAAATCTTGCCCTCACCTTGACGCTGACTTAGTGAGCCGACGGCGCTAGCCGCGGGTTCCGCGTGCCGTTTTACCCGTGCAATACCCGCGGCTAGCGCCGTCGGCTCACATCAAGATAACGTCGCGACTACCGACTCGCTTAGCGGGCTGCCCGCCATTGGCCGCGGGCACGGTGGACGGCGGTGTCCTTGATTTTCGCCAGCTCCGGTGTGTTGCTTGGCAAATCCAACGCGTCGCCGAGCGACTTAGCCGCTTCGTCGGCACTGAGCGAATCGACCGCGATGGCGCGGCCCGTTAAGACGCTAACAACATCCGCTTCGACTTGGGCAAAACCACCATCGACGAAATATCGCTTCGCACCTTCATTGGTCTGCAATCGCAGCACACCGTAACCAAGCCGCCCGATCATCGGAGCGCGGCCCGTCTGCACACCGAGTTCACCGTCATACATCGGTAGGGCCACAAAGTCTGCTTCCCGATCCAGTTCGGTTCGTTCAGGCGTGACCACAACACATCGAATAGACATGGATTATTTCGACTCCATCTTCTTGGCTTGCGCTTCGGCTTGCTCGATCGCACCAACGTACATGAACGCTTGCTCGGGCAGGTGGTCCCACTTGCCATCGCAGATTTCTTCGAAACTGCGAATCGTATCGGCCAGAGAGGTGATCTCACCGGGCTTGCCGATAAAGACTTCCGCCACCAAGAAAGGTTGTGACAGGAATCGTTCGATCCGACGTGCCCGGTGCACGATCGTCTTGTCTTCTTCGCTGAGTTCATCAACACCGAGAATCGCGATGATGTCCTGCAGTTCCCGGTAACGTTGCAAGATCGTTTGCACGCGGCGGGCGATGGTGTAGTGACGGTCACCGACGTACTGCGGATCGAGAATTCGCGAGTTCGACGCCAACGGGTCGATGGCGGGGTAAATTCCCTTTTCCGAGATCGAGCGTTCGAGGTAAATGAACGCGTCGAGCTGGCCGAACGCCGTCGCCGGTGCGGGGTCAGTTGGATCGTCCGCCGGCACATAGACAGCCTGAACGGATGTAATGGCGCCCTTCTTGGTCGAGGTAATTCGTTCTTGAAGGGCACCCATTTCGGTCGCCAATGTCGGTTGGTAACCCACCGCCGATGGCATCCGACCGAGAAGTGCCGATACTTCCGCCCCGGCTTGCGAGACCCGAAAAATGTTATCAACGAACAACAGCGTGTCCGCACCCGTGGTGTCGCGGAAGTACTCGGCCATGGTCAGCGCGGACAACGCGACGCGGAGGCGCGAGCCTGGTGGTTCGTTCATTTGCCCGAACACCATGCAAGTTTGCTCGATGACTTTGCGGCCAGTCGAACCGATGTCCGTGTCCTGCATTTCACGCCACAGGTCGGTGCCTTCGCGAGTTCGCTCACCCACACCGGCGAACACCGAATAACCACCGTGACTGCTGGCGATCCGAGCGATCAATTCAGTCAAAATAACGGTCTTGCCCAATCCAGCACCACCGAACAATCCCGCTTTACCACCGCGAACAAACGGAGTCAGCAAATCGACGACCTTGATGCCGGTCTCGAACAGTTCGGTGTTGGTGGACAGTTCGTTGAGCGGCGGAGCTTGCCGGTGGATGGGCCAGTAATCGTCGGCTTCGACGGGTCCGCGTTTATCAATCGGCTGGCCGAGCACGTTGAACACGCGGCCGAGCGTCTTTTGGCCGACCGGCACGGTCACGGGTTTGCCGGTATCGACGACGTCCATACCCCGCATCATGCCCTCGGTACTGCCCAGTGCGATCGCTCGCACGCGACTGCCGCCGAGGTGCTGCTGGACTTCCCCAACGAGATCAATCTTGACACCCTTGTGTTCGCTGCGGATCGTCAAGGCGTTGTAGATTTTCGGCAGTTGTCCTTCAGGGAATTCAGCATCGAATGTCGATCCGATGATCTGAGAGACACGACCGACGGCTTGGTTTTCAGTTGCAGTGGACATGGGAAAAGCTCTTCTTGATTAGCTACTAGCTATTAGCTGCTAGCTTCTAGCTCGGAAAATGAGAAATGGATCAGCCCCAAAGGGGCGTTTAGTTTTCGGTTCAATCGAATAGAAATCGGAGTCGTGAAAAGCTAAAAGCTAGTAGCTAGTAGCTAAAAAAATGTTAGCCTTCCATCGCTTCGACACCACCGATGATTTCCATGATTTCGCCGGTGATTTGACTTTGACGTGCACGGTTGTAGGTTCTCGAGAGTTGCTTGATCATGTCACCGGCACTCTCAGTGGCTCCCTTCATCGCGATCATTCGAGCGACTTGCTCGGACACGGCGGAATCAAGGAAACACTTGAACAATTTGACTTTGAAACTCGTCGGCACGACTTCTTCGAGAATACTCTCAGCCGAAGGCAGGAATTCAAATTGCGAGTTCGTACCAGCCGATGCTCCGGAGTCCGATGCGCTGGTGGGCGCATCGCTCGCGAGCGAGTCATTGGCGAGCGAAGCGATCGGCAACAACGTTTCGATCATGGCGACCTGTTTCGATGTGCTGATGAACTTGGTGTAGATCACGTCGAGCCGGTCAATCTTCCCCGTGATGTACTGTGTCAAGTAGTCCTCAGCGATCTTCTCGACCTCGTTGTACGCAGGCTGATCTTCGAACTGCAGGAACTGCTTGTCGGTATCGATTCCACGGAATTTGAGTCCGTTCACGCCGCGTTTACCGGACGCGTCAACGGTGACGTTTCCAATCTCCTGGCCGAGGGAACGGATGTGGGGCATGGCCGTGCGCAAAATCGAAGCGTTGTAACCGCCGCACAAACCACGATTGCTGGCCAGCACCAAGACCCGCGACGCGTTGATTTGGTCGCGTTGTTCGAGCAGCGGATGCTGCACGTCGGTGCCCGCATCAGCGAGGCGTTTGACGATCTTGGTGATTTGGTCGGTATACGCGGTTGCAGCCGCAGCCCGATCCATCGCTTTCTTGTAGCGCGCCGTAGCGATCAATTCCATCGTCCGCGTGATCTTGCGGATATTGCGAATTGATTTACGTCGCTTGTCGAGAGCACGTGCGTTGGCCATGGCCGATTACCTTTCGCCGCCTTGGTAGATCGATTTGAATTCCTTCACCGCTGCGACAATTCGCTCGACGATTTCGTCGGTCAGTTCCGGTTTCTTGGTTAGGTCAGTGACCAGCGATTCATGCTTATTATGAACAAAATCAAGCATTTCACGCTCGAATTGCTGGATTTCTTTCACCGGCACGTCATCGAGCAGTCCGTTTGTTCCGGCATAGATACTGATCACCTGTTCGGCGACCGACAGCGGATGATACTGAGGCTGTTTGAGCAGCTCAACCATCCGATAACCACGATCAAGTTCTTTCTGCGTCGCGGCATCGAGATCGGTGCCCAACTGTGCGAATGCTTCGAGCGCCCGGAACGCAGCGAGCTGCAAACGCAAACCGCCTGAAACCTTTTTCATCGCCTTGGTTTGTGCTGCACCGCCGACGCGAGACACGCTAATCCCCGGGTTCATCGCGGGACGAACACCGGAGAAGAACAAATCGGGCTGAACATAAATTTGACCGTCGGTGATCGAAATCACGTTGGTGGGAATGTAAGCGGAGACTTCGCCTTCGAGTGTTTCGATAATTGGCAGGCTAGTGATCGAGCCACCGCCAAGTTCGTCAGAAAGCTTCGACGAACGTTCGAGTAGGCGACTGTGACAATAGAACACGTCACCAGGGTAAGCTTCGCGGCCCGGTGGGCGGCGCATCAGCAGACTCATTTGACGATACGCAGTCGCTTGCTTGGATAAATCGTCATAGACGACGAGGGCGTGGCCACCGTTGAACATGAAGTGCTCGGCCATCGCGGTTCCGGCGTATGGGGCGATGTATTGCAAAGGCGCGGGCGCCGAAGCACCGGCTGCAACAACAGTGGTGTATTCCATCGCACCGTAACGTTCGAGCACGTCGACGACGCTGGCAACTGCAGAATCCTTCTGCCCGATGGCGACGTAGAAGCATTTTACACCCTGGCCTTTTTGGTTCAGGATGGCATCGATCGCGATCGCGGTCTTACCCGTTTTGCGGTCACCGATGATCAGTTCACGTTGCCCGCGACCAATCGGGGTCATCGAGTCAATCGCCTTGATGCCCGTTTGCAACGGCTGGGTAACCGGTTTACGGTCGGCCACTCCGGTCGCGATGATTTCCACGGGACGGGTGATGTCCGTTTGCACGGGGCCTTTACCATCGAGTGGGTTGCCGAGCGGATCGAGCACGCGACCGACCACCGCGTCACCAGCGGGAACGGACAACAGTGTGCCGAGTGCCTTGACCTCGTGGCCCTCTTCAATCGTCAGATAGTCGCCGAGGATGATCACCCCGACACTGTTTTCTTCGAGGTTGAACGCGAGTCCGATCGATCCATTGGGGAACTCGACCATCTCGCCTGCCATGACGCCTGACAGTCCGTAAACGCGGGCGATCCCGTCACCGACTTCCAGGACCGTACCGACTTCGCGGACATCGATCTTGCTGTCAAACTGTTCGATCTCGGCTTGCAAGACCGATGCGATTTCGTCGCTGTTGAATTTCACTGGACCGTACCGTTATTTGTCAATGATAAAGACGTTGAGGAGATATTTTTTAATGGACACTGTTTGCTGGAAACGCCCCAATCTGTTCGAGGCACAGCGATGTATTGGGAACCGACGCTGGATCAGTTATCCATGAATTGACTTGACTGTTCGATCAATCGGCGCGCGAATCCGGCCGCGGCGGCATCACCGATCTTGTCCAATCGGCTCGCTACCGACGAATCGAATACGGTATCCCCCACCCTGATCACAAGCCCGCCGATGATGTCGGGATCGACAACTTCGTGCAGCCGAACAGACTTACTGAAATATTGATTGAGTTGATGGTTGACATCCTCGCGAAGGCGATCGTTCATCGGCACCGCCGTGCGAACTTCCGCCAGCAAACGCCCCGTTGCCTCATCATACAACTTGACCAATGCATCGCGAGCGGCACCGACATAGGCAAGCCGATGACGGCCAGCCATCACTTTAAGGAACTTTAGTAGCGTCGGATGAGCATCGTCGAGCAACCGTTCGAGCACACGACATTTCTCATTTGCATCAATACGGGGCGATGCAAACGCAGCACGCAACTTCGCACTATGGGCCAGCCCCTCGTCACATAACGCATTGAGCTCATTGATGACCTGATCGGTCGAGCCCTCTGCCTGTGTCGCACTCAATAACGCCCGGGCATACGTCTTACCGAGTTGTTCGGCACCGACATCGTGCGTAGTGGATTGAGAAACAGATTCGGACACGTCAGAAGTCCCAAGGGGAAGGCTGCAAAAAGTGTTAGAGGTCTTTCCGAAAAAAGGGCCAACCCCCTGAATCGGCTAGACAATAGAACTGGGTCGTTTAATTATTACTGGGCAATCTCTGCATCGCCTGAGCGATCAAATCGGCGTGATCGTTTGCGGTCAATTCACGACCGACGACTCCACGAGCGACTTGCATCGCCATTTCGGCGGTACGCGAGGCGATATCGGACATCGCGACCTTCTTGGCATTCTCGATATCCGCGACTGCCCGCTCTCGCTGCGCCACCGCTTCGGCTTTCGCATGATCAACAATCCGCTGCCCGTTGGCTTCCGCATCACGCCGAGCCTCAGCGAGCATGGCATGGGTTTGCGTGGCGGCTTCGTCGAGCTTCGTTTGATACCCAGCCAAGATGGCCTGGGCCTCCGCGTTTGCTTTCTCAGCCAACTCGAGGTCCTCACGGATCTTATCTTCGCGAGACTGCAAGCCGCCTAGAACACTAGGCCACACAAAGATCGACAAGACAGCTAGCACGCAAACGAAAATCACCAGATTCCAAAACGCCGATCCAAAATCGAACGACAAAATCGGTCTCTTCGCACGCTCGCCATGTGCATCCGCTTCGCCATGCACCTCGCCGTCGTCAGCCACCCCTTCGGCACCGTCGCCCTCTACCACAACGTCGGCGTGGGCCAGCGAAGGTGTAGCAACCATTGCGGTGCCCGCGAGACCGACCGTCAACAGGGCCGTCCCCGACAACGCCGGAAGGCTCAAACAGGTCATCAGATAAAGGGCGAGAAAACGTTTCATCGATCAGCTCAGTGACAAACATTCAAGACGGGAGTAACGAACCGAGGCGACCGTAGCCCACCACGGCACCATGAGTTCCAAGTCGGGGGCAAAACCCGGACTAGGATCGGCAGAGCAGGATAAACACGAGTGCAATCACGGTCACACCTTCGATCAGTGCCGCCGCAATAATCATCGCGGTTTGAATCCGGCCGCCCGCTTCGGGCTGGCGGGACATCGCGTCGACCGCACTGCCGCCGATGCGACCGATACCGATCCCGGCACCAACGATGATCAAGCCGATACCGATACCAAGACCCATGCGTCCAAAGTCATTTCCGACAGACTGGGCCAAAATCATTGCCATTTCCAACATCTTCAAAGAGCTCCGTAAATTTTTGAGCGGGTAAAACAGGGGGTCAAGTGGTCAGGTAATCGATCGGAAAACATTCCGCTGCCGTCGAAAAACACGAAGGATAATTCGATCAGCGTGAGGTGGATGCCCCGCCCGAGATTCATGAGGAGGCCAAGCATAAGGAGAATAGGGGGGCATCGTCGATGGGGCTAAGACGCGGAATTCGACAAGAAATGCGTTTTCATGGAGGTTTTGACGCCACTGCGACAAAACGCCACGCATGAGGGCGCCGCGAGGGTTCCCATGCGGCTACAATATTGGCCCTCGATTTTGAATGCTTCGAAATCCCAAGGACGTCGCACAACATCGCTATAACAGCGGACTGACGAGCCGGAGCGTGTTTTCCAACAGTCGCGGCAGGAATGCACGCGTCCCCCATTGATCTGCGTGCACTGGATCCGAATCGTCGATGTAGGATTGCTGCAAAGTGCGTAGCTCGGCCGCGAAGTCAGCGTTGTAGACAAACAACGCAACTTCATAGTTCAGCCACAAACTTCGCATATCCAAATTCACGGTGCCGAACATAGCCATGGTGCCATCGACCATGATCGACTTGGTATGCAGCAGTCCGTCCCGGTATAGGTAGAGCTGCACTCCGACATCGATCAGTTCGTCGTAGTACGAGCGACTGGCGTAGCGAGTCAGCAGGGAGTCAACTTTTTCGGGCATGATCAACGAAACTCGAACACCTCGCCCGGCTGCACCGCGAACGGCGCGAAGCAGGGAATCGTCGGGTACGAAATAGGGGGTGGTCATGATCAGTTCGTGCTGCGCCGCATTGATCAGTCCAAGCAACATTTGCAGCAGGCCATCGGCGGTTTCGCCTGGGCCGGAAGGAATGATCTGCATGTCGACGTTGCCATCCGGCTCGATCAACCGCACACCGGAGTCCTCGATCAAGTGATGGATCGACTCCCCAGTTTCCACCATCCAATCCCCCAGCATCGTGGCGGCCAACGGGGCGACGGCGGCGCCGCGTATCCGTACCATCGCGTCAACCCATTGCCCCACCCCTGAATCCTGCTTGAAGAATCTGGGATCGACGAGGTTCATGCTGCCGGTCCAAGCAACATCACCGTCGGTCACCACGATCTTCCGATGCAACCGCAGGTCGGTACGCCCGATCAACGTACGGAAGATCCCGACCGGCAGCGCCTGGCGCAGCTCAACACCTGCGGCGCGTAGCCGTGCCGGTTGGGCACTTTTCCACCACGTCCTTGCCCCGAGCGCGTCGATCAATACTCGGCAACGCACGCCGCGCTGAGCCGCTCGAATCACGGCGTCGAGCACCTCGTCGGCGGCTCCGCCTTCGTTCCAAATGTAGAACTCCATCAACACGCTCTCCTGAGCCGAGTCCACATCGCGAGCAATGTGCGCGAGTATCTCCTGCGTATCGGAAATCAAATCGAATCGACTGCCGCAGACGGTGGGGCTGCCGATCGTGGATCGACCGAGCTTGTCCATTCCCCGTGCTGCGGCCGGATGTCGGTCCCATCGAACCCCCGTCAACCGTTGCTGAATTGCAGCATCGCCGATCTCTCGAAAGCTCTTGGTCAGGCTGGCAATTCGCGATGCACGGCGTTTGCCGATCCTGCGTTCGCCAATCAGCAGGTACAGCGTGATGCCCATCGCCGGCAACAGTGCGACAATCAAAATCCACGCCAACGCAACCCCCGTCGCGGGACGAGCCATGATGACTCTCACCAACACTGCCAACACGGTCACTGCATGAGCGATCGCGAACAAGGTAGAAGGGCGAAGCAGCCAATCGAGCATTTCGAAGCTTTCATTTTGGGATCGGGGGATCGGTTCAATGGTACGTAGACGTACACGCCGTGGGATTGGGCGACAACAGAGCGTGGTCAATCATCTTGGCAAGCTCAACGTACCGGACGCTCATACCGGGCGCTGATACTGGGCGCTCATGAGGCACGTTTCATGAGGCACGTTTGCTGCAAAAAACATTTGGGGCTGGGGCGCGTCTCTGATATACTACCGATGCGCGAGAGTACCGTCGTGGTGAGCCTCGCGACTTTTCTGCTTGGGTGTGCGTGGGGGACTGTGATGCGTCGAAATTTGTCCAAAACGGTATTTTTAACGAGCGGGATGGTCGTGGCGATTCTCGCTGGCCGTGCATCCGCTCAGCCGCCGGCGATCAATTCCCCCGTGGGCGCTAGCGTGAATCTCGCGGGGGATGCCGGGGTCGTGGGCGGCATGGCTGCCAACGACAACGTTGCTGGCGGTGGAGGAAATGCTGCGGGCGGTGGCTCGATGGCCAATTTCGGCCCCCTGATGAGCCTCGTGCAAACAACCATCGAGCCGGATTCTTGGGAAGCTCTCGGTGGCGTCGGTACGATGGCCCCGTATCCCCAAGGCGTCATCGTCGATCCCGACGGCTTGCTGCATGAAATCGACACGAAGCACGGCGGCCAGAGCGACCACGAAGCCGCCATTGCGGCGCTGCTTGTCCAGCCCCCTGCCGATGACGAACTCGCCGCTATTGATAACGATTGGCGCGCTCCCGCTCGCATTCGCTGCGTTTCCATTCGCCGCATGATGCAAGCTCTCGCGGGACGAGCTCTCCATCGACAAACACTGACGAGGAACACCGACGCGGCGGTATCGGCGGAGCCGGGTGCCTCGGACGAGTCACTCGATGCCTTCCGCGCCATGGCAGGGCTCTCACGTGTCGCCGTCGTGATGGTGACCCACGACGACTTGATTTTGGCTGGCCCCGTCGCCGGGTTCGACGACGTCGATGGCTGGCAGGTGGATCGGAAATCGGGACTGCCCCCGATCAGTTTGGTGTCGCTGGCGATCGGTGTCAAAGCCGCCCGCAGTCGCACGCCTTACGGATGCACAATCGATCCCACCACGGATGGTCTGAGATCCGCTGCAGCGTTCGGTCAACAAATTGTTGCTGGTGACGTCCCGATGGCGCACGCCGCAGACCAACTCGCATCCGCTCTGGGGCGACAGAACATCACGGTATTCGGAACGACGGCGTCCCATGAAGTCGCCTATGTGATGGTGGAAGCCGATCGGCACATGAAACACCTGGCCCTCGGGATCGAGCCGCTGCCCGATCGCGTCCGTAACTATTTGCAAATGATCTCGTCGACCGGTGACGGCACGCCGCCAACGGACTTACTATTGCGACTGTGGTTCACCTCGCATGCCCTCGATGTTCGTGCGAGTGAAGTTGATGGCGATCGGATCGTGCAGCTCGCTGGCAGCCCGGTTCGTTTGAGCGGGGAGAACGAACGAGCCCAGCTCGACGGTGCTCGTGGAAACCGAGTCGTTGACCCCGCCTCACTCGCTTTCGTTGACCATTTCAATCAGAACTGGGGGAGCATTCGATCGAAGTATCCGATCTACGGTGCCCTCGAATCAGTCTACATGGCCACCGCCATCAGCGAACTATGGAAACGCACGGCGATGACTTCCGATCACGAGACGTTGCAACGAGCCGTCATGTATTTCGCGGCCGAACAAGCGCGATCGCTCGCACCGCCGCGTCACGTCGATTCGATCGCAATCCTGCACCGTTATCAGCACGGTCGGAAAAGGCACCAGGTCCTGATGGCCAGTGGTGGTGTCGAAATCGCTCCCAAGGAACTCGTACCCCTCCATATGGAGGATTACCCAGGCCTGAAATCATTCTCCACGATCCGCGACGAGCGCCCCACCGACCGCTGGTGGTGGAATGGTCGACTCGCAAAGCGATGACCCGCGTGCCGTATCCGCGAGAACGAGCAGGGCTGCTCACCATCGCAATTCTGGCGTCGCCAGGCGTGGGCAAACACAGCTAGTCGCTCTCCACAAAATCACCTTCGGAAGTCTGCCATTTGATTTTCGCAATGTGAATGCTGTTGTCGGCACCGTACTCGTTATCCACGGGAATCACCCCCCGTGCCTGCATCCATTCCGAAGCGACGACCCAGGTTTCGGTCGGCGTGATCTGAGCGACGCCGAAGTTGCCCAACCTCGCCCCCCGTTCGGGCACGAGAACTTGTTCGGTCGATCGGATCACATGCAGCTTTTCAGGATCAACCTGAGCGATGAATAGGGGGGCCCGATGTCGAAAGACGTGGTCGTTGTTCGCTCCCCTGCGAGTGTAGACAAGATACAGTCCCTCGGGATGCGTCACCCAGTGCTGCTGCGTGTTGTAGTTGCCAAGATCGCTACCGTCGTCGAATGTCCATCGCTGCGGCGTTTCGTAGTTCAGCCCATCGGAACTGGTTGCAACGTAACCGTGATCGTCGTTGCGAAGTGTCAGAAAGAAACGATCGCCAAACTTCGTGATGGACGGTTCAGCGAACCCTCGCTTTACGTCGAGCGTTAATTCGCTGCCGTGCTTGACGTACGTCATCTCGCTGCCATCAAAGCGACACAAACACACCGTGACTGAAAACTGCGTCGACTTGGGATCTTTGAAGTACACCGGCAGCAGGATGTTCCCATCGGGCAGGTCGTATCGCTGAACACTTCCCGCTCCACAGTTCTCAAACCGCACTTCGTCGGGCATCTTCAGTGTCTTTGGTTTGCCCCAAGTATTCGCGATCGGATCATAAACCGAATACGCCGTGAAGCGTGGTCGAACTCTCATCACCCGGTTGTCAAGGTAGCGAACCGTGTGTCCCGTACCCAGCAGTTTTCCGCTCGCCTGATGCCAGGCAGGAGTGAAGTCGGAGACCGTTTCTTCAATACGATCATCAATTTTTTGTCGCTCAAATCCCCGCTGTGGAGTCAGCGGCGACCACGATTTTCCAAGATCGAGACTAACCGATGAACTCAACGCGTAAAACACGTCAGAACCTTTGAGCATCAACGGCTGACTCGTCATCACAACCGTCGGCCGCGAAGTCTCGTTTTGGGAAGGGATTGCTCCCGCACGCGCGTGAACCCAGCACATCGTGCCGTCATAGCCTCGAGTCATTACGGCTCGTTCGATGTTCAGCCCCACGGGCACGGCATCGTCAGCACGGACGCTTATCGCGAAGACCCCCAGTGCAATAACGACGTGGATGAGGGGCTGCAGTTGGTTACACTTCATCTTATTTTCCTTTGAGTTTAATGGAATCGATGCAGTCGCTGCTCGATCGAGACAACAGAACGCGCGGCGGACGGCCCGGCGATTCGCCTGAATGGAAGGCGATCACGGGCCCTCTCAAACAATGGTAATCGCAATGATTACCAGCAGTTCGGGCATCGGCCTAGGGGCTGCAACGGAGACTATCGACCCGAAATGGACCTTCTTTGGTACGCACCTCTTGATCTCTCGGTAAGTAGCGGTCACACTGCCGTTAACGTGGCGATCATCCGCACTAACTCCACTCAAAGGGCGTCTCGGAAACCAAAGGCCGGTTGGTGTGTGGGGAATAAGCGTTGTAGATAACTTAGGAATTCCAACTTACATAACTTCAACAAGAGTTCAGCTCCATGTTTCGACTGGCTTTCGTTCGTTTTTTCGCGTTGACGGTTGTGCTCGCGGGCACCATAGGCACTAGTGCATTGGGGGGCGATTTAGAACTAATCGAATCGCGAAAGATCTGGGATGCGGCGGCCCACAACGCGTTTACCGATTTGGTCCGATATCAGGGAAAATGGGTTTGTGGATTTCGCGAGGCGCCGGCGCACACCGGCGGTGTCAAGGGCTCCCAGATTCGCGTGATTGTCTCCGATGACGCGCGGCAATGGGAATCCGCGGGCGTGATCGATGACCAGAAACGCGGAGATATTCGCGATGCCAAGTTTGGGTTGATGCCCGATGGTCGATTGATGCTACTGACCGCGACTCAGTTGTTTGACGCATCCGAGCAGAGGCATCAATCTCACGCTTGGTTCACCAAGGATCTGAAGAACTGGGACGGTCCGCACGATGTTGGTGATCCAGATATTTGGACGTGGGGAATCCGGTTTCACCAGGGTGTCGGCTATTCCATCGGCTATCGCACAAAAAAGCCCAGGTACGCCAGGCTTTACTCAACAAAAAACGGTGAGCACTTCGATACTCTCGTCGAGAATATGGGTGTTAACGACGTCTATCCCAACGAAAGTGTGATTGTCTTCGACCGGGACAGCGACAAAGCCTATTGCTTGTTGCGTTGCAAAGGACCGGCTCAATTGGGGGTTGCCACGCCGCCTTACGAGGACTGGCAGTGGAAGGTCGCCGACCGATCAATCGGTGGTCCGGAAATGATCCAGCTCCCCGATGGCCGGCTGCTTGCTGGGGGACGCTTGTATGACGGCAAAGTACGGACGTCGCTGTTTTGGGTTAACCCTGAGACGGCGGAACTGACCGAAGCACTCAAGCTACCCTCGGGAGGCGACACTTCTTATCCTGGTTTTGTGATCCACGAGGATACCCTGTATGTCAGCTACTATTCGTCGCATGAAGGGAAAACAAGCATTTACCTCGCCACGGTAAAAATCAATGAAAGCGATTCGGCGGAGCCCTTGGCGATCGGGTCGCGTCTCGAACCGCTGGTCGATGATTATCTGATCTCGCAAATGAGCGGCGACGTGCATCAGCAGTTGCATCAACCGACGCCGGGCGAAGTCGTGCTCGTCACCGATGAACCATGGGAGGGAAACACCAGTGCTTACTTCACTATTTTCCAAGACGATGATCGCTACCGGATGTACTACCGAGGATCGCACTCGGGCAAAGGAAATGGGAATGCCGAGCATCCCGAGTTCACGTGCTATGCCGAAAGCACCGACGGGATCCACTGGACGAAGCCTGATCTCGGAATCGTTGAGTTCAACGGATCCAAACACAACAACATTATACTAGAGGGACTCGGCACTCATTGTTTTGTCGCTTTCAAGGACACGCGTCCCGACTGCCCACCAGAATCCCGATACAAGGGGATCTCACGAGGCCGACCGGTCGGAGAAAAAGGGCTGTATGTGTTCGAGTCTGCCGATGGGATTCACTGGTCATTGATGGCAGACCACCCGGTGATCACGCAAGGGGCTTTCGATTCGCAGAATCTCGCGTTTTGGGACTCGTTCACCAAACGTTACGTCGACTATCACCGCACATTCACGGACGGTAAACGGACGATCGTGACGTGTCATTCCGACGATTATCTCAATTGGACCGATCCAGTACCGCTGGAATACCCCGGTTCTCCGGCGCAGGAGCTGTACACCAACGCGATTCGCGTTTATCCGCGAGCGGAACACATCCGCGTCGGATTCCCGACTCGTTATTTGCCGAATGAAGGAAGTCGGGTCGAGCCGCTGTTCATGTCCAGTCGCGATGGAATTCGTTTCAATCGCTGGGATGAGCCGGTCATTCCGGAGACGGCTCCCGAGGACCGCATGGGCAATCGAAGTAACTACATGGCCAATGGATTGGTTTCGCTTCCCGATAACGACCGGGAGTACTCGGTTTACGCGACGGAGGCGTACTACAAAGGCCCCGATAGTCGCCTGCGTCGGTTCACGTACCGCATCGACGGATTCGTCTCGGTTCGTGCTGGCGACGAGGGCGGAGATTTGCTGACCAAGCCGCTGACGTTCAGTGGCGCGGCGTTGAATCTTAACTACGCGACGCAGGATGCGGGCCAAATTCGCGTGAGTTTGGAATCGCCCAGCGGAGAGGTATTGGCCCAATCCAAACCGCTCACCGGCGACGAGACCGCTCATCGGGTTGATTGGCCGGCGGAGATCGATCTGCAAGCCCTTCAGGGACGCACCGTTCAACTGCGTTTCTCGATGAAGAACGCTGATCTCTACTCAATTCAGTCAAGCAGATAGCTGCAGCATTCGCGTCAATGCCACAACGACAATTCGATTGAGGAGCGTTCTGCCACATCGAGTGACTTTACGATCAGTGGTTTGAAGGTCTCGTCGCGATGAATGATTGCAGATTGGCTGGTGGGCACCGTGGCAGGTTGGTTCCTCGCATCTTCGGCCGCGTCGAGTTTGCGGTTTGCGCACACGGTGACGTTGATGGCAATGAGTCTGCCCACGCTCGGTTGCGTTTGGGAAAACTTCAGAACCGTTCGATAACGATGTGGCGTAAGCTTCCAGCTTGCGTTCGTAAATCCGCAAGCTGAAGTTTACGGTACTGCCGACATGCGACGGAGATTGATCGAGCGGTTCTTAAATCAATGTCCCGCCTAATCGCTGGGGTGATTTCGGCACTTCCTATGGTGCGCGGGCGGGACGCCCGCAATTTTTGAGCGCATGCGGGCGGGACGGCCGCGCACCGTAAATCCCAATTCACGCGAATCCCAGAAATTAAGCGGGGCTTTGTTTTAAATTGGCCCAGCAACTTAGTCCTTAACCTTGAGAGACATGCCATGCGAAACAGTAGAGTACTTGAGACGATTCGATCGGGACGACCTGCGTTCGGGGTTTCCCGGCATCTTGGTTCACCCGTTTCTTTCGATATGATGATGTTGGGACCGGCTGATTTTTCGATCCTGGCGGGGATCCCTGGCCAGCTCGATCATGAATTGATCGAGCGAGCAGTGGAAACGGTCGCGCAAGCAGCGAAGAACGCCGGAAAGAACTGGGCGGCCACCTCTGGTTCGATCGCCCAGGCGGAACGATTTGCCGGCGAGCAACGCGGTGAATCGTCCGGGCGGCAAAACCTCGAGGTGGCACCGTGAGTCAGATGAATCATCATGTCATCGTCGTCGGTGCCGGATCGATTGGCCATCGTCATATCCGTTGTTTTTTAGGAACCAAGCGAACCGCGGTTTCGTTTATCGAACCACGAAAAGAGATTCGACAGGAAATCGAATCTCTTTATCCAGAGGTCAATTCATTTGCTTCGCTCGATGAGGTCGTTGACTGGAATCATTATAACGCTGCGGTGATTGCGACGACGGCACCACAACACCTGCCCCATGCTTCGGCGATGCTCAACCGAGGTTTGGACGTACTGATTGAAAAACCGCTGGCCATTGATCTGAGTGAGGCGGAGGCGTTTCTGGCCACTGCCGAAGAGCAGGACAAGGTCGTTGCGGTGGCGTATGTCTATCGAGCCAATCCGTTGCTGGTTCAAATGCGAGACGCGATTCTCTCCGGAGAATACGGTAAACCGTTGGAGTTCATTGCCTACGGTGGCCAGCACTTTCCCACCTATCGCCCCGCGTATCGTGAGTCGTACTACCGCAGCCACGAAACGGGTGGTGGTGCGATTCAAGACGCATTGACCCATTTGTTCAATGTGGGGCTTTGGCTTATGGGCCCGATGGAAAGGATCGTCGTTGACGCCGAGCACCAAGTACTCGACGGAGTTGAAGTGGAAGATACGGTTCATGCTCTGGCCCGGCATCAGGATGGGGGCATGGCCAGTTACGTGTTGAATCAACATCAGCCTGCGAACGAGATGACCATCACGGTCGTCTGTGAACGAGGTCAAATACGAATGGAAAATCATCGACAACGATGGGGAGTTTGCACGGCACCGGACACCGCTTGGCAAAATTTCACTCTCCCCGCACCATTGTATCGAGATGAATTGTTTGTTCGTCAGGCGAATTTATTTCTGGATGCCGTCGAAGGCAACGCTGCGCCTCAGTGTGATTTACGAGATGGGCTGCAAACGTTACGAATGAATGTCGCGGCGATTTCAAGCTGGCGCAGTGGCCAGTGGCAATCGATCGACCCACATTGCAAAGGATACTGATGTCTACGAACAATAATTTCTTTGACCTGGGCGGTCTGACGATCTTGCTGACGGGAGCAAGCGGTCATCTGGGCCGCGCATTGGCCCACGGGCTCGCTCACGCCGGTGCAAGACTGGTTGTCAGCAGCCGGACGATGGAGACGGCGGAGTCGGTTGCCGACGAGTTGGCGTCGCCGTCCGGCGCCCGTCACGTTGCGACCCAAATCGATCACCTCGATCACGACTCGCTGCAACAAGGATTCGACCGTGCGGTAGCCGAAGTGGGGACGCTCGATGGATTGATTGCCAACGGGCACCAGGCAGGTGCGTCGGATTGGAAATCGGTGACCGCCGAAGAGTTTAATCTCCAGCTACAAAATGCGACCGGTTACTTCATGTTGGCGCGGCTGTTGCGAGATCACTTGGTGTCTCGCTCAGCCAGCGGCAGTATTGTTTTTCTGGGATCGATGTATGGTCTGGTTGGCTCGTACCCCGATGCCTATGCCGGGATTGGACCGGCCAGTCCGGTGGCCTATCATGCGCTCAAAGGCGGGATCATTCAGATGACGCGACACCTGGCTGTCTACTGGGCCGCCGACAAGGTACGGGTGAATTGTCTTTCGCCTGGACCTTTTCCGGGACCGTCGGTCGATGATGAGTTGGTTGGAAACCTATCGCGGCATTCGCCGATGGGCAGGATGGGGCGAGCGGAGGAACTGGTCGGTCCTGCCATTTTTTTGGCCGGTAACGCGTCGAGCTACGTCACCGGACACAATCTCGTTGTCGATGGAGGATGGACTGCGTGGTAAATATTTTCGAGAACGCCAAGGAGTGCGTTGAACAAACACCGAGTCTGGTGATTGACGAGCGAACCGTTCGGCAGAATTTGAATCGCTTGCAGACCTACGCCGAGTCGCATTCAATCACCATTCGGCCGCACACCAAGACGCATAAATCGCAACGACTCGCGCGGCTGCAACTTGAATCCGGATGCCGCGGGTTGACCGTGGCGAAGGTCGGTGAGGCGGCGGTGATGGCGGAGGTGTGCGATGACATCTTGGTCGCTTACCCGGCGAGTGACTTGCCGCGTCGAACCAAAATTGCGGAACTGGCAAAAAATCACACCCTGCGAGTTGCGTTGGACTCTGAGGAAGGCATCATCGCGTTGGCGAATTCCGCCGCGACGGCTGGCTCGAGCGTTGGCGTCTTGATTGATGTCAACGTGGGAATGAATCGAACGGGAGTCTCGACCGCACACGAAGCGTTGGAACTCGCAAAAGCCGTTTCTCGCTACGAGGGACCGCTTCGACTCGATGGTATCTTTTTCTATCCCGGGCATATCTGGGAACCTGCCGAGCAGCAGCGGTCTCGGTTGCCGCAAGTGGACGAGCGACTTGGCGACGTGATGGCACTGTGGCACTCTGCTGGACTGGATGCATCGATTGTCTCGGGCGGGTCAACGCCGACGGCGTTTCAGTCTCATTGGGTTACCGCACAGACTGAAATTCGGCCCGGCACCTATCTATTGAACGATATGAACACCGTTCGGGCGGGCTTCTGTCACTTGCACGACTGTGCCGCTGCCATCGTGTGCACCGTCGTCAGTACAGCCGTCTCTGGGAAGGCCGTGATTGATGCGGGCTCGAAGACCCTAACGACTGACCGGAATGTGACTCAGCCCGATTCGGGGTTCGGTCATTGTCTGGAGTACCCGGCGGCCCCGATCACACGGTTGAGCGAAGAACACGGTGAACTCGACTTGACCGAATGCGAGTGTCCGCCCGCTCTTGGTGAACGGGTCACGATTATCCCAAACCATATTTGTCCCTGTATCAACTTGCAGAACCAAATCCTATTCCAGACTTTGGATGGTAACTTAACCTCCATGGAAATTGACACGCGAGGAATGACATCATGAACGAGCATCAACATCCACTGCGGGGCGTATTGCCTGTCGTGCAAACACCTTTTTTAGAATCAGGCGAGATCGACTATGGCACACTCGAGCGAGAGATCGAGTGGTTGCTCGAATGCGGCGCCGATGGAGTTGTCGTGGCGATGGTATCGGAAATACTACGATTGAGCCATTCGGAGAATCGAGAACTTGCTGCGTTTGTTTGCCGAGTGGTCGACCGACGTGGGCCCGTTGTACTGAGTGTCGGTGGCGAGTCAACGATCATTGCTCGGGAGAACACGGCCCATGCCGAGGACGTGGGGGCGACCGCCGTGATGGCAATTCCGCCGATTGCGATCGGTGCATTGGGCGATGAATTGTTGACGTATTACGACGCGCTCGCCCGCGCCACTTCGCTGCCGGTGATCGTGCAGGACGCCAGTGGCTACGTGGGCAAGCCGCTGTCCATTGAACTGCAGGCGGAACTGCTTCAGCAATTTGGTCCCGAAAAAATTTACTTCAAACCGGAAGCCCCGCCTATCGGACAACGACTCTCGGCACTCCGCGATGCGACCAATTCTCAAGCTCGAATTTTCGAGGGGACCGGCGGCATCGCGTTGGTCGACAGCTATCGTCGTGGGATTGCTGGAACCATGCCCGGCTCCGATTTGATTCGCGGTATCGTGGCGTTGTATCGAGCGTTGCAGGGCGGCGACGCGCAGCGTATTTATCAGTTGTCGCTACCAATCTCGGCGATCGTCGCGGCGCAGCATAGCTTGGATGCCTTTCTCTCGATTGAGAAACATCTTTTGGTTCGACAAGGCGTGTTTCGCAACACGATCGTTCGCGGTCCGCAGGCGTACCGACTCGACTCGGAGACGATCGCCGAGGTTGATCGCCTATTCGATTTACTGTGCGACAGTTTGGAGGCGAAATGATCATCGACGTTCATAGTCATGTTTGGGAATACCCAACTCACTTCGACGATCGTTTTCGTCAACAGGCTGCGCGTGCCCGCGGTGGCGATGAAGTCGACCTGACCGTCCGATTTGAAGACTACCAAGCGACAGCGCCTAGCGACGTGACCACGATTGTCTTCGGGGGCAAGGCGAGACGCTCGGGGCTATGGGTGGATGACCAGACCGTCGCCAATTTCGTCGCGAAACATCCGGATCGTCTGATTGGATTTTTGTCGGTTGATCCCACGCAACCCGACTGGATGGAGGAACTCCGGCACGGACACCAAACGTTGGGACTTCGAGGGGTGAAATTGCTGCCCATGTACGCGGGATTTGCACCCGATAGCGAAACGCTCGAGCCGTTCTGGCAATACACGTCCAAACACGGGCTGCCGGTTTTGTTGCACACCGGCACGACCTTCATCGCGCAAGCTCCGCTGGAATATACGTTGCCCCGACGCTTGGATCGGGTGGCCATGCGATTTCCCGAACAACGCATGATCCTGGCTCATCTGGGGCATCCCTACGAAGGCGAGTGCGTGGCGGTGATTCGTAAACACCAACACGTTTACGCGGACGTTTCGGCGCTGCACTATCGCCCATTTCAACTTTATCATTCGCTGATGTTGGTTCAAGAATACGGCGTGTGGGACAAATTAATGTTCGGCACCGACTACCCGTTCACCAACGTCAACGATTCGATCGCGGGACTCCGCAGTCTGAACACCATGCTAGAAGGAACGGCACTTCCTCGACTCAACGAGAAGTGTCTGCATGACATGATTCATCGCGAGTCTTTGAAACTACTGAACCTTTCACCGAAGCCGTAGACATGAAATTGAAACTTGTTGGCATTGTCGGCCTCGGTTTGATGGGGCGCAGTATCTGCGCGGCCCTCCTGGCTCAGGACATATCCGTCATTGCGTTGGACAGCCGAACCGATATCGCTGCGGACGTCCAAACGCATATCGACACCGCGCTGCGTGAATTGAAGTACACGGAGAGCTGGCGAAATAGTTTTCAATTGGCTTCGACAATGGATGAGTTCGCGACGTGCGATTATGTCATCGAGTGTCTTCCCGAGGAATTGCAACTGAAGCAGCGAGTCTTGAAAGAACTGGAAACAGTGCTTCCATCGACCACTCCGATCGCCAGCAACACTTCGGCGCTGCCGATCACGCTGATTCAAGAGCCCCTTGAAAATCCAGAGCGGGTGATCGGAATGCACTGGGCCGAACCCTGCCATCTGACACGTTTTCTCGAAGTCGTTCGCGGGGAACGGACTGACGATGCGACGACGGACATCACTTTGGAATTGGGCAAACGATTGGGAAAAGACCCGACCTTGGTGCGTCGCGACGTACCGGGGTTCATTGTTAATCGGTTGGCTTACGCGATGTACCGCGAAGCTTTCTGGTTACTCGAGAACGAAGTTGCCGATATCGAAACAATCGATCGTGCTTTCGTCAATGCGATTTCCGTCTGGGCGAATGTCGCGGGTCCGTTTCGGTGGATGGACTTGACTGGACTGGCGGCCTATGCGGAGGTCATGAAACGGCTATTTCCAGAACTGAGTCAAGCAACGCAGCCCCCTCGATTGATTCAAGAATTGGTCCAGCAAGGATTCTGTGGAGCGGCCTGCGGTCAAGGGTTCTACCAATACGCCCCAGCCGAAGCGGCATACTGGTCTGAGAAATTGTTGGAGAATGTTCAGAACGTCAAACAGGAGATGAGTCACGCCGAAATTCCGCACCCTGAAAACTCACCCGTTATCCCTCCCGAGGAGCATTCATGAAACCGATGCTCATCTGGAACTGGCGTGGAACGCGTTGTGCTGAAATCGTGACCTGACGAGCCCCTTGTGCTTAGATGCGGGAAGCGGAAACGGGCATGGTCGATCCGCGTTGACCATGGCAGCACTCAGGTTCGGTTCGATAACATTTTCAGTCGCTGATGCAGGCCAGGTATTCTTGACGCTTGTCGTTTTCCATTTTGGCGATGCGGGTGTAGATCTTGCCGCCCACGATGGCGGGGGTGGCGAAGACGCTTCGGCCGAGTTTGTTCTTGCCGGCTGATTGATACTTGTCCGGTGTGGCGCCGAAGATAAACGTTTCGCCGTCTTCATTGGTGACGTAGACAAGGTTATGAACCAGCACGGGTGAGCTGCTGAAAGTGCCGCCGAGCCGTTTCTTCCAGACTTCTTCTCCCGTGGCCGCGTTGATGCATCCAGCAATCCCATCGTCAAAGGTGATGTAGAGATAACCGTCGCGAATCACCATTGATGGGACGTAGACACCTTTTCTAATTTCCCACGCGACTTCGCCACTGCCATCGGCAACGATCGCGGCGATGTGGTTTTTGGGATAGCCGCCGGAACTGTAGACATGCGTGCCGTCGGTCACGGTCGTCGTTACGCACTCGGTCGTGGCTCCAGGGTTCTCCCAGAAAACTTCGCCCGTCAGCGGGTTGAGACTGGTGACGAGATCGCAACCCGTGAGAATCAACTGATCGCGACCAGCGATATGATGGACGATGGGCGAAGCATAGTTCGGTTTGGCTGGTCGTTCATGCCGCCAGACGATTTTGCCGCTCTCGCGATCGAGACCCGCGACGGCGCCACCGCCTTTGTTGTCGGCTGATACGATCACGAGTGGTCCATGCAGCACCGGCGACGATCCGTAGCCCTGATGCATGGTGTAGTCGGTGATCTTTTGTTGCCAAAGGATGTGCCCCGAATGATCGAGCGACGTGGTGTAGATGGCGTCGTCGTTGAAAAAGTTGACGTAGAGACGCTCAGTATCGGATGCGATCGTTGACGAGGCGAAGCTCGCTTTGGAGTTTGCCTTGTCGGCATTTTTGCTATCGAAGCCGCCTTCATGGACAATCGTCTCCCATTTTTGTCGACCGGTTTTCGCATCAAAACAAAGTACGCTTTGAACTAGGCGATCATGATCGGCGGTCGGCAAGAAGATTTCGTCGCCCCAGACGATCGGCGACGCGTGGCCGCGACCAGGGATGGGAGTCTGCCAAGCGATGTTCTCGGTTTCGCTCCACTGAGTCGGTGGTCGTTGTTTGATATCAGCGCTGCCATCGGCATGCGGCCCGCGCCATGACGGCCAATCGCTCCCCGCGTCCGCGGGATTGGCGTCGCGAGAAACCGCAACCGGTTCGGTGGCGGGTGACGTCGCGGCAAAGATCGCGAACGTGCACGTGAAAGAAAAGCACAGCACCCACGCTCGGGGAATTTTTTGGAAACACATGTACCGTCGACTCTTTTGGGAATACGAAAAAAATGAGTGGAAGACGAAAGCCTAAGTCACTTGTCGTCCACTACCATTCAGCGAGTTTTGTTTACTCGCTGTCGTTTAGGAGGCGGGGGTGGCCGCAGGCGCGGCGGTTTCAGTTGTTGCTGAAGTGTAGCTTCAACGCACGCTCGCGGCTGAGCGGATTTTTGGCGTACTCAGCATAGCACAGTGGGCACAGATCGAAGCTCGGAGGCAGAGACGCGTTTTCACTATCGAACCCGTGGTCTTGGTCGTTGGTGGAGAATGATGCGTCGAGGTGATCGACGTCGTCGCCACGGCAGAGAGCTTCGTGAAGATCGTCGAGCGGTTCACTGGCATCGATTGGTGGGTTCATACTCGCGGACTCATGCGCGAGCGTCTCGTTGAGTTCGGCAAGAAAGTCGATCGATTCGTCATCGCTGACGTCTTCGGATGCGTCCGTGACGACCTCGACTTCAATGCGGACGACATAGCGAGGACCTTCATCGAGATCGATCGAACGTTGGCAACGATCGCAAGTGAAATGAATCATTGGAGCAGTGCTCACACTAGTACTGAGATAAGAAATGAAGAAGACCAGTCGACTCTCATTTCTACTATCGTAGTTCTCTTGCGAGGCACCCCGCAAGGGTTTTTTCAGTGTCGCGGGGGGAAGGTCCGCGTTTTTTATTCGCTGCTGACTGGGCGAGCGTCCATCGATCAGGTGACGAGCGAGGGAAATTTGCGGTCAATGGTTGGTCTCCCACCACTGCCACGGTTAGACTGAAGGTTCTCGTTCCCGCCTTGCCTCTAAGACCGACCCAACGATCGCGACGTTGCCCGCGGCTCGTCCCATCGGCTGAGACTTTTCGAGTCGGTTCTCGATCCCACCTTCACCTCACACGACTGACGTCCATGATTCAATCTGCGCCTCGTCCGAATTGGCTATCGCGTTTGCTCACGCTCTTGGCTTGCCTGTTATCCATTCAAACTTCCGTCGCTGATGCGGGCGGACTGGGCGTGACACCGCCTGATCAATTCAAGGTACCCGCCGGGTTCGACGTTGAATTGATCCACCAGGTTGACAGCACGAGCGAAGGGTCGTGGGTGAGTTTGACCGTCGACCCAAAAGGCCGATTGATCGCGTGCGACCAAAACGGAGGGTTGTTTCGCATCGACGTGTCGGCCGATCCCGCGAGCGTGGAAAAACTCGATCTTGAGTTTACCGGCGCCCAAGGTTTGCTGTGCGCGTTCGGGTCGCTCTACGCGAATGTGAATTCCCGCCAGTTTCCATCCGGTCTGTGGCGATTGACGGATACCGACGGCGACGATCAGTACGATCAAAAGGAGCACATCGTGCCGCTCAACGGAGGCAGTGAACACGGACCTCACGGTTTGATTTTGACCCCCGATGGGAAACGCATCGTGATGGTCGCCGGCAACATCACGGATCTACCGAAAGAACTTGCGCACAGCCGCGTGCCGAGAAACTGGGCCGAAGACCACCTGCTCGGGCGGATGCCGGACGCGCGCGGTCACAATGCTGGTCGAATGGCACCGGGTGGCTTTATCATGTCGCTCGATCCCGATGGTAAAAATCGGGAACTGATCGCGACGGGATTTCGCAATCCCTACGACATCGCGCTGAATCGCGACGGCGAGTTGTTTACCTACGACGCCGACATGGAATGGGATGTGGGCACACCCTGGTACCGACCGACCCGCGTCAATCATGTGATCAGCGGTGCTGAGTTTGGCTGGCGAAACGGCACGGGCAAGTGGCCCGCCTACTATCCTGATTCCTTCGGCGCGGCTGTGGACATTGGGCCCGGTTCGCCGACAGGTATTTGCTTTGGTTACAACGCCAACTTCCCCGAGCAATATCGTGACGCTCTCTTCATCGCCGATTGGAGCTACGGGAACATCTACGCGGTCCATCTGAGTGAAGACGGTGCGTCTTATGCAGGTGAGTATGAAACCTTCGCCACTGCGGCACCGCTGCCGGTGACCGACATGGTGATTCACAACGGCGCGATGTATCTGACGATCGGAGGCCGCGAAACTCAGAGCGGGTTGTACCGGATTTCCTACACCGGATCGCCCACCGACGACGCCCAGACCATTGCCGACGCCGACGCCGCGATTCAGGACGAAGCGGAACTCGGGGCAACGTTGCTCGACGACACAAAACTGCAAGCAGATTCGTTGCGGGTGCTGCGTGGCCAGATCGAGCGGTTGCACGTCGATGACGCTGACTTACCCGTCAACGCCGATGCGGCCACCGCGATGGCGTTGGAGTTTCTGTCGCACGAGGACCGAGCCATTCGTTTTGCGTCGCGGATCGCACTGGAGCATCGCGACGTGCAACGGTGGAAATCGAAGGCACTCGCATCGCCGTTACCGGGTGCTCGCATGCTCGGTGTGATCGCACTGGCCCGTTGCGGCGACGCTGCGGATCAATCCGCTGCGATGGCGAGTCTACTGGAACTGGATTTCAATTCGCTCAACACGAATGGCAAGATCGCATTCCTGCGCGCCGCCGGTTTGGTTGCGATGCGGTTGGGCGAATTCAGCGATCAGCAACGCGCCGCGTTGACGGATGCTACCGGAGATCTCTTTCCCTCGGATATCGATTCACTCGATCGCGAGTTAGCGATCATGCTCGTTTATCTTCAGGCACCGGGATCGACCGAGGCCGTGCTCGAGAAATTGCTCAGTTCGCCCAGCCAGGAGAGTCAGATTCATTACGCCCTGACGCTGCGTGAGGCCAGTGAGGGCTGGACCAATGAGATGCGGACTCGCTATCTCGGTTGGTTCCATGACATGGCCACGGCGCGCGGCGGCATGTCGTTTGGTGGATTCGTCAACAACATCAAAGCGGTGTTCGTCGATCGCTTGTCCGACGCGCAACGCGAACGACTCGCCGCAGCGATCAACCCGCCGGCGCCCAAGGGCGAAGCGGGGCCGTCCGAAGCCCGCCCGTTCGTCAAAAAATGGACCGTCGACGAGCTTGGCGACACCGTCAGCAACACGTCACGTCAGCCCAATTTCGAGCATGGCAAGAACCTGTTCGGGGCTGCCCAGTGTTTCAAATGTCACCGGATGGGCTTGCAGGGCGGGATCCTCGGACCCGATCTGACGAGTGCGGGCGGCAAGTACAACGTCCATGACATGCTCGTCTCGATCATCGAACCGAGCAAGGTGATCAGTGACCAATACGGTGCGACCCAGTTCCTCACCGAAGATGGCGAGGTGGTCACGGGCCGAGTGATCAACATGCGCGGCAAGAGTCTTTCCGTACTTACGAACATGCTCGATCCGTCGAGCCTGACGAATGTCAATCGTGACAACATCACCGAAACGAGCACCGCGAAAGTCAGCATGATGCCCACGGGGCTACTCGATACGCTCAATGCGGACGAGATCGCCGACTTGGTCGCTTACCTGCGTTCGGGAGGCAATCCGAAAAGCCCGATCTACGCGAAGCCAGAGCTGTCGAATAATTGACTCAATACTCCCGACGAGCACAGCAAGGATGAAATCAACGTCCCTTTTCCTATTGAATTTGCTCAATCCTGTTCGATGGGCCCTGGCGTTTCGGCGGTCGTTAACGGCGGCGTCGGTATCCCTTTTGATTGTCGGGATTGGGTCACTGGCCGGGGATGAACCTGTGGGTTGAGACGACTCAGAGGTGTGATTGGTTGCCCCCGAAAGGTGAATTCGCGACCATGAAAGTAGTGCAGTTGCCTCGTCGTGGCATCCACCCATTGCCGGCGATTTTGGCGGAATCCTCTTTTCCGTTCTATTTGTTTCGCGCGCATCGAGAAGTGGATCCTCACACCAACATTGCCGTCACGCCGGCGGCACCGGCCGAGGAAGATGATGAGTTGTGGCAGTCGCTTCAAAGCACGCTCAAGGGGATTGCCACGCGGATCGCTCAGGGTGATCAGGTTCACTACATCGGTTCGCTGGAGTACCGCGAAGGCATCCCGGTCCGGCGTTGGGACTTTTCGTCGTGGGCGCGGTTGGGCAAGCCAATTTTGCGAGAGTTCAGCACGCCCGCAGCAAGATCGGTGCGACTTTGGATCGACAATGCGTGCCCAGACGTGGTGCGTCCGCACCGACGACGATGGCGGCGGTTCGTTGAGTGGTGGCGTCCAACCGAAGCGGTTCACGAGCCTTTTGAGCGACTTCTCGCACTGGCGGCAGCATCCATTGAATCGCTCGCGCGAACGGGCGCTGCCGTCACTTTGTCGCTGACGAATCAGGAATCGAGTCAACCGCTCCGCTGTGAAGCCGGGGGTGACACCAGTGATTTGTTGATTGCCTTGGCGAACCTGGAACGCGTCGACGTCCAGCGACGAGCGGCGATTGAATTTCCGATCGGAAACGTGGCCGTATCTGTTGCTGACACTGTCGCTATTTCTGATCGCGGCATCGGCGCTCGTGCAGGTGACCGACACGGTGTTGCCAAAAGTTCAGGCGGAGGTTTTCGCGCGCATCAAGGATCGTCTTGAGAGCACCGATTCCGAGATTCACTGGACCGGTGGAAACTACGTTTCGGGCGGTCGCTTGGGGAGTGTGCAAGAACGCATGCTTGCGGATCCGCAAGGGGTCGCACTGAGCGGTTACTGCGATAACATTCCAGGATACCTGCGCGGCAACGTTTTCGATTCTTACAGTCAACGCCGATGGCGAACCCGTCGCCGGTGGCATGGACGAAACGATCACGAAAGGATGGACAATCGGTATCGTTCTCGCCAGGTTCGGCGATCGGGGATCGCGAAGATCGACTTGCAAAAGCCTATCAATGTCTCGCGTTCGCGTTTTCCATTGAGCGTCGGCGACACGGACTTGAGTAACCGTATCTTCGCCGGGACGGTAGAAATCCATGGACAGCCTGAGAAGGGACCAAAACATTTTGGCTCATCCCCGGTTCCGGGTTGATGATTTGAGTAGCGTTTTGACGAGTGTTTCAAAGATCGCCGTGCCGCGTTTGCGTGCGTTGTGAACGAATTCGAAGAACGCCAGATACAGCGGAAGTTTCTCCTGCGAAATGC
>JBDNIG010000579.1:0-3080 GCA_041688415.1 Rhodopirellula sp.
CGCTCCATCAGTACCGTGAGTCCGTCCCTTGCGGGACGCTCTCGCCCTCAATCCGTCGGCGAGATAGTTCAACCATTTTGTTGTAATCACTCTGGACTGCTGGTACACTGATTTTCTGTATTTCTAACCATACAAATTCCGCCGTTATTAGGTTGAAATCGCATCAATGCTGACTCGCTCTCCAAGCCGATACTTGATCTACGGGTTGCTCGATCCACGTTCCAACGCTTTACGCTACATCGGTAAAACTCACAAGCGTCGTGAACTTCGACTCAACGAACATATCGAAGCGGCCCATGAGGGGCGGACATCGCCCGTCTATCAATGGATCAGGGAACTATTGGCAGTAGACCTGACTCCGACTATATTCGTTCTCGCCCGGATACCGGGCTCTGATTCATGGCAAACCGCTGAACGAGATGAAATTTCGCTTTGGCGAAACTGGAATGCCGAAGACTTGCCCTATACACATCCACCTCAAACGCCAAAAAGTGACATAACTGTAATAGACTGCGTTTCTCTATTAAACGTCCGCTCTGGAGGTTGAGTCCCGCTATTGCAAATCCGCTCTTTTGTTGGTGGTTGCGTAGAATTGTCGCGTTGATGCTTGCCTTGGTTGTAGGCGATTACCCGTTAGTCTGGAAAACGACCCCCTTCCCCTTTTCTCGTCTTCGGCTTGGGTTGGGTTCGTTAGTACTCCAGGTGACCATCGGATCTTTCCTTTCCAGAGTCCAGGGAGAGTGTGGTCCGAACCAAGTTCAAATTATGCACTGCGTGCAAAGCTGCGTCCGCGACGTATTGAGCGGCGGCGGGTCATTTCCTAGACCCGGTCGACGAATTGCTCGTCAATTCTGTTCGGGCATTTCTTTAGGCGCTCGGCAGGTCTGAAAGTACCGACGTCGGAGCTGGCAGAGTTTGGCTTTTCCCGACCTGAAACCTGCCCGACTTTCACTACAGCGTGCGTGGAGGTTCGTGCTCTCGGGCCGCCGACAACGCTGAGGCAACCAATCCTGCAGGAATGGCGACAATGCCCAGCCCCACCACCAAGACCACAAACGTGAAAACCTTACTGCCAACCGTGACGGGGCTGCCCGCAACCCCTGTGGTGCATCGTCATCATGCTTGCTGGCGAGGAAAAAAACTCAGGCTTGGCTACAAGACCCGAATCAATTCATCGAAGACACCCTATGGGCCATCGTCGGCGGTGGGCCCGACGCTGCAGCGACTCCAACTCTTTCGCGATCTTGCTTCGCATCGTTTTATCATCCTGTAGGTGAACGGATATCCACTTATTCGAAAAAGTGCCAGGGGTTCCCATTCGGCTCGACAATGCCCTACGCCCTGGACGACGCTGGACGGCCGCTGTTCCTGATCAGCGCGATGGCGATGCATACGCAGAATCTGAAGGCTGATCCCCACGCATCCTTTTTTGTCACCACTCCCGAAGCCCAGAGCGATCCGTTGGGCGCCGGCCGAATGACTTTGATGGGGCAACGCCGAGCCTGTGCCGAAGGACGATCTGGCGGCGGCGGCGTATCTCGCACGTCACGAAAACGCCAGTTACTACGTCGATTTCGCGGACTTCTCGTTTTGGCGTCTTCATCCCGTCGATCTCTATTTCGTCGGAGACTTCGGTGTGACGGGATGGGGCGAAATTTCGGAATTCGAGCAGGCGAAACCTGATCCGTTGGCCGAGGCGGCCCTGGGTATCCTACAGCACATGAACAGCGACCACTCGCCGGCGTTGATCGATATTGCTTTGCACGAAAAACGCTTCGCCGCCTCGGTTTGTCCACCCGACGTGGGTTTGCGGTATCATGATCGACATCCTTTCAAGAGTTCAAAGAGATTTTGTCATGCGTTTGCTTTTTTGTACGATGGTTTTCGTCGCCGGCTTGTCGGCTGTTCCAAACTCGCTACGCGGTGAAGATTGGACTCGCTTCCGAGGCCCGAACGGACAGGGCACCACGTCTGAAAGCGACCTGCCGCTGGAGTGGTCCGAAGACAGCAACATCGCCTGGAAGACTCCGATTCCGGGCCAAGGCTGGTCGTCGCCCATCGTGTCGGGCGACCACGTCTTCGTGACGACCGCGACCGAAGGTGGCGCGTCGTGTCGAGTGATCGGGATCGATCGCAAGAGTGGCGAGGTGCTATGGAACACCGAAGTCCACCGTCAGGTACCTGGACCCAAGCGAGCCCAGAACTCCTACGCCACGCCGACACCGGTATCCGACGGCGAACGAGTCTACGCCGCATTCTACGATGGAACGGTTGTCGCGCTCGACTTCGACGGCAAACTGGTGTGGAAGAACGAAGACGTCGATTTCCACAGCTTGCATGGCCTCGGTGCCTCGCCGATTCTTGCCGGCGAACTGCTGATCATGCCCTTCGATGGCAGCAGTCCAGATCAGCAGCGTGTCGGTTGGAAGGAACCGTGGGACCAGGCCGTCGTGCTGGCGATCGAAAAGGAGACCGGCCAAACGAGCTGGCGCGGCCAGCGGGGACTGTCCCGGGTTGGACACGTGACGCCGATCACGATCGACAACGGGAGGACCGTGGTCAGTGCCGGTGGCGACCGCGTCCAGGCGCACGACGTTGAAACAGGCGAGCGAATTTGGTCGGTCTACAGCCAGGGCGAGGGCGTGACACCCTCACCCGTGCTCGGTGAAGGCTTGATCTTTACCTCGTCTGGTTTCGAGGAGCCGACAATCCGAGCCATTCGCCCGGGCGGCCACGGGGATGTGACGCAATCGCACATTGTCTGGGAACAGACGCGCGGCGTCCCGGCGTTGCCATCGCCGCTGTACGTCAAGCCGTATCTCTACACGATTACGCGCGACAACATCCTGTACTGCATCGAAGCGACGACGGGTGACATTGTCTGGAAAGAACGACTCGACGGCAACTACTCCGCATCGCCGCTGCTAGCCGACAACCGGATCTATCTCACCTCGGAAGAAGGTTTTACCACGGTGCTGGAGCCCGGGTCGCAATACAAGAAGATCACCACGAATAAACTGGAGGGAAAAACGATGGCATCGATCGCGGTCTCCCAAGGCAACTACTTCATTCGCACCGGA
>JBDNIG010000580.1:0-12738 GCA_041688415.1 Rhodopirellula sp.
CTTGTCATGGAATTCCGGTATCTGTTTCTGTGGTTCCCGGTTCCGGGGCTTGCGAAAACTGACGTTGACGCCAAGTCTCTACTTTTTGCATAGTGCATTCCAAGTTTTTGCATAGTGCGCTTCAAGTCGCCCGCCAAAAAAAGGGTTCGGTGCTGCGTCTGCCAATCTCGCTGGCACTCGTTGCCTGATCAACATCAAAAAAATCTCTGAGGTAAATGAGCATGCTTGAACTTCGTGGCAGCTATCGATTCGCTTCGCCCGACATCATTCATGAAGTATTTGATGGCGAATGCGTTATTTTGAATCTCGCCTCGGGTACCTACTACGCATTGAGTGTTTCCGCCAGCCGTTTGATCGAGAGTCTGCTTCAGGGTACTGCGATCGAAAATTTGGCAACGCTTCACGGTCCTGCGTACCAATGCGATGACGTGGAAGCCTTTTTCGAGAAACTGGTAACTCTGGGCCTGATCATGCCCACGTCAACACTCGAATCTCCGGGGCACGCGATTTCAGATACGCTGCGTCTGAAATCGAAGTCATGGCCAGACAGGCCAACCATTGAGGTGTTCGACGATTTGGCGGATCTCATTCTCGCCGATCCAATTCACGACACCGATGAGGCCGTCGGTTGGCCCACGATGGCGAATACCAAGGAGCGAGCCGCCTAAGGTCATTGCCCATGTCGCCCGCGAGATTTTCAACTTCGAATCCAGTTCGCTTTCAGCAGATTGACCGTGCGAATCTGCTCCCATTTGTGGAGTGGGCGATGGATCGAGCATGGGAAGCGGTCACGCTTCGCAAACCCCAAGCGACGACTCTGCATCTTCCCAGTTTGGAAGTCTCCCTTCTTACCGATAATGAGCACTACCAGCAGATCGTTGGGGACCGTTTGTGTCATCACGCCAGTGGCGCTCAAAAAAACGGCATCACCGTCGCGGTCCTGTCTCGTGAGGACAGCGAGATGCCTCTCCCACCGGTCTGGGGAGAATCCATCTACCATCCACGTGAAATCGAAAAGCAGCTATCAGACACACCGTTTCGTGCGACCTATTTTCATGACGACGGTCTATGGCAGATCTACGACGTCCACCAGCGTTTTGGGTTGCAGTGGATGTCGGGCAAGTTTCGTCATCCTCCATGGGAAGCTGGGGCGCCCCTCCGAGTCTTTCTTCATTGGGCATACCAGACCCTCGGGCACCGTCTGGTTCACGCTGGCAGTCTCGGAAAGGGCGGACGTGGGATTCTCCTCGTGGGAAAAGGCGGAAGCGGAAAATCGGGTACGGTCGTGGGTGGGATTTCCTGTGGTCTCCGTTCGGTCGGTGACGACTATGTACTCGTTCAGATGAACGAGAATCGGCCCACGGCGTACCCCCTGTTTCAGACGCTTAAACAGGATCTGAAAGGGCTCCAGCGATTGGAGTTGGAGCATTTACTGGGGCCAACACGCCATGCGAACTGGCAGAATAAATACGAACTGAAGTCAGAGGACATTGGCCAACCTTTGGCAGACCGGCTGGCCATCGGGGCGATCGTGATTCCGCACATTACCGGCGGTCCAAAATCCTCGTTCCACCCGCTTTCACGCAGTCACGCCATGCTGGCACTCGCTCCTAGCAGCCTGATGCAGTTGCCAGCCGAACGAGACTCGGGAGTCAGGTTTTTCTCGAACCTGATCCGCAGCGTACCTTGTTTCCAGCTAAACGTGGGCACCGACCCACATGAAATATCTGACACAATTTCAGCACTTATGGAAAGGCGATATCAATGCTCGTAACTGTCATCATACCGCTCTATAATCGCCAGCAGTACGTTGAATTAGCGATCCAGTCGCTACTTCGGCAGGAAGCGGATTTCCAGTTGGATATCGTCGTTGTCAACGATGGATCGACTGATGACGGCCCCAATCGGATCGAGGCGTTGGCGAAGCAGTATCCGCAAATTCGCATGATCAGCGTCCCCAACAGAGGCGTAGCGAAAGCTCGCAACATCGGGTTGGCTAACCTTCTGCCGAAGACCGATTTTGTCACGTTCCTTGACTCCGATGACATCTCCCCTGCCGATCGCTTTACGTCAGATCTCGCAGCTTTTGCAGAAATGCCAACTTTGCAATTCACTTACGGGCAGATGACGATCGTTGACCAAATCGATGAAACGACATACGAACCGCCAGCCGAATCGTCCCAAGTCACGGTGCGTGGCATTTCCCTCAGCGCCGCGATTTTTCGAGCATCATTCGTGCGCGGCTTGGGAACCATTGATGAAACGTTTGAACAGGCCGAAGATGCTGACTACCTGTTTCGGGCATTCGAAACGGGCCAGCCCTACCAACAGACCGACACGATTTGCGTCTTCTATCGGCAGCACGGAAACAACATGACGAGCGATCGCGCCACGCTGCGAAAATCGATCATGAGGGCACTGCATCGCTCGGCAACGCGGCGTCGCAACAACCCATCGCTCAGACTGCCGAAACAACTTTTCAATTTACAGACACTGTCCGAATATTCGCCATCTTAAAATGCAATCCTACTCCGTCGTCATCCCTGCCTTCAACGCCGCCGCAACGATCGCTGAGTCGTTGGAATCGATACTTGGACAGACCATGCTTCCAGAAACAATCGTCGTCGTCGACGATGGCTCAACAGACAACACCCAGGCTGTCGTGAATACGTATGGAGACCGAGTTCAACTATTGACGCAAGCCAACCGGGGGCCAGGCGCTGCAACCAATTTGGGTGTTCAGCAATGCGAAACGTCCATCATCGCGACACTTGACTCCGATGATCTTTGGTTGCCGTCAAAGATGGATCGACAGCTATCGTATCTGCAATGCACGCCAAATTGCAGTGCGGTTTTTGCTCAAATGCAATGTTTCGGCCATCCGAAATACGATCAACAGATCCAAGACGGGTGGTCGCGCACCACGATGGTATTCCGTCGCCCTCTATTCACGGAAATTGGAGGTTTTATGGACCCTCCAGGTCGACGCGGTGAGATGGTTGATTGGTTGGCAAAAGGGCGCGAGGCTGGTTTCGTAATCACTCACCTGAACGAGGTTTTGGCAAAACGGCGAATTCGACCCGGCAGCCTGGCGTTCGGCCGCGACGATCTCAAGGATCGTGGTTATTTGCACATCGCACGCGCAGCGTTACTCCGAAAACGTGTTGCCTCTGGACTTTCCGCCGCCAGCCAATGAAATGCCAAACCGCTCCCGCCGTCTCGTGGCCGATTCGTTGGGCCTTCCCCCGTGATGCACATGAACAATTACTAATCGCAGCCATTGGCAGCGACCGCGAGTCCAGTTGCGCCGCAGCCTATCAATGGCTCACCGAAAATGATCTGGAGACAGCATCCTCTCGCGACCAACGTTTGCTCTTAGCAATCGTCGGTCGGCTCAACAGCGAGCTGAGTCATCATCGAGCCTATCGACGACTCGTCGGGATGCAAAAACTTCTTTGGTCGCGTTCTCTGCTATCGCTGCAAGAAGCGAAGAGGCCACTCCAGCAAATCGCATTGGCCGGACATCCGATACTGCTGATCAAAGGAGCAGCACGGCTGAGTTCACACGCCGCAGCAAGCAAATTACGGGTCGGTTGGGACGTTGACTTCGTCGTTCGGCGTGAAGGACTCTATCCCGCTTTTGATACCTTGATCGCCAACGATTGGCAGGCTTCGCCCGGCACCAGTCCTCAGTATTTGCGGCAGAACCTTGAATCGATTCGAAGTCTCAATTTCTATAAGGGAAACTTTGGCGATATCGATCTTCATAGCCAACCGTTTCACCCAGGCCAGGGCGGGCCGGAAGACGATCAGGCGTTATGGAATCGCTCGGTGGACACGATGCTTGGCGAAACGCCGGTCCTCGTTCCTTGCGCCGAAGACCGAATCGCCTTAGCAATCGGGCATAGTGGACTGGACGGTCATTCACACAGCGACTGGCTGGTGGATTGTGCGTCCATTTTGGAACGCGAGCCCGTGAACTGGAACCTTCTCGCGGAGATCATTTCCTCCCGGGGATTGCAGATTCCTGCTGCCGTTGTCTTTCACTATTTTCAAGGACGTCTCGGGATCAACGTGCCGTCAGCGTTTCTACTTGGGTTGTCACTACGACCGTACTCCCAGCCCATCAAAACGCTCTCAGGCTTGGTCCAGGTACGGCCCAAGGATCGGTTTCGGATCTGGGGGCAAGTCGTGCGTCTGCTAGTGAAGTCTTACCGCAAACGCAGCAGCGCAAAACATCTGTCACCTGCCGTGAAAGAGTCCGTTTTCAAGAGTACGAAGCACAAGTCCGAAAAGAATCATTTGAATTCGGACTTTGTAAAATCATTCGCGATCCCACTACCGTCTCCTCTCGTCGTCGAACAGCCTTTGGAAATCAACTTAGTGCTTGACATCAAGCCATTTCACGGACGCCGACGAGTGGAGTTCGAAATCAACTCGCCAACCAGCCATGGGTGTCGGATCCGCTATCGACGATGGTTTCGCCGTTACGGTGCGGTGCGATTACAAGCCCGCGGAACGCTGGCGGTTACCGATCTCAGCATGCCACTTACCTTAGCTTCTCGACCGAACCGCCAGTTGAGACCGTATGCCACGGATGAAGAACGACGAAATTTCGGTAGCCTGGGTTTTCGGGTCGTGTCGTGCAAAGTAAATGGTAGAACGGGTAGAGGATCAAAATCGCTGTCCAAATTTGGATCGATGCGACAACGGTGAAGGTGATTTATCCCTAAGGAAAAGAAGAAAGAAGGGGCTGAAAAGAAGGGGCCACCCTGAAAAGAAGGGGCCACCCTGGTCTGCTCAAAACGTTCGCCTTTGAGCTTGGTGACCTTAGCTGTTCTTGTTCCCCACGCCAAAGGCGTTATTCAACAGAGCCAGGGCGATGCCCTGGACAGCGACCGTAGACCGGGCCGAATCGGCGTCGTTGTCAAAAGTGGGTGGTCCCTTCTGTGCTTTTGTGGTCTTAGCCCAGAAAGGGCGGCAGCTCATTGCCAGGGGTGCCAACCCCCGCTGTATTTGCTTCCCTGCACGCCAAGCCCCGACTGGGCGACAGAGACCGGTTGCTGTCGCCCCCTCTCGGGGCTCTGTCTGATTCAAACTCGCCACCGTGGGCTCGCGCCCAATGGCAGGGGCTATCGGCCCTCAGGGGCCTGAGTGGATTTGGTTTGCGTTCACCATGAGAGGCGGAAAAACTGAACAGCAATTGACACAACCGACTCAGTTACACCTTCCCGGATTGGAAGTCTGGACGACACGCCAACAATTGTATGTGCTAGACTCATTCTGACGCGTCAGCCGCGCTCATTCGCGAGCCGATACGATCGGCGCACGGCGACAAAGTCCAACGCACGTAATCTCCGACGCCTGAAGTTGATCGCGTCGCGTTCAACGTTTCGATATGATGATGCCCTCGTCAACCGCGTTTGGTGTGTGTCTCCGGGTGCGCCGGAGAGCCAGCCGTTGCACCGGCGCCGGGCATCTCGCGTTTTGGCAGTTTTAACTTTTTCGGATGCCCGGATCGGTGAACTAACGGAAACGTTCAGCCAGGCGCATGATTTGATTTTCTTCCAGAGGGTTGTCCGGTGAGCGGGAGAGTGACATTGGCATTTGCACCTTGATGGGCTGGCGGTGGCCCGCGTCGGCGTTGTGAACATAAAACTGGCCCGCCTTGAGACTGCCGATGTCTGATCCGCTACCGCCTTTCTGAGCCATCAAATCTTCCAACGTCGCCAGTGATGCGGGAGAATTGTTTAAGCCATAGAGATGCGTTGCGCAGTTGCCCACGATCTTGGTTTCAATATCCTTGGGGTGCTGCGTCGCCAACACGATGCCCAGGCGGTATTTGCGTGCTTGAGCGGCCAACCGCATCACGCTCTCTTTACACACGCTGGCACGTTGCGAGGGGATGAAATCGCGAGCTTCGTCGATCACCAGCAGTCCTCGCAGCGGGCGGCCATCCAGCGGCGAGGGGTTCCGCTTGATCCACGAAAATAGCTCCATCGCCAATTGATTCAAAAACGATTGGCTTTCGGACTGCCCTTTCAGCTTGACCAGGCTGATCACGGAGATTCGCACGCGCTGTCGCACACGCTGTCGCTCGGGGGTGTCGTCACCGAAGAGCACCAAGGGGTCCATCGGGGTGCCGCTGCCAGCCATCAACGCGTTGGTGGTTTTTTCGACCGTCAAGTGCGTCGCCATTTCGCTGGCGTATTCCGCTTCTTTGGGCACGCCCATGCCCGCTTCGGCGGGTAAATTCGCAAGCAATTCGATGTAGGCGTCCAAGCTTTGTTCGGCGCAATGCTGGGCAAAGTACTTTAACGATGCGACCAAAATGCCCGACTTGATCTTGGCTTTCGCCGATTTCCCGGCGGCGACGATCGGCTCCAACGCGCCTTTGGCCATCGCCACCGCGTCATTGAGTTCCTCGGGGTCGTCTTTGACCGGGATGAAGTCAGGTAGCGGTCGCAGTGTCAGCGGATTGCCGCTGCTCTGCGCTCCCGGAGTCCAGACGACCTGCTCGGAGACTTCGTGAAACCGGGCGGCGCGTTCGTCGTCGCCCGGTCGCCAGTGCTCTGGCGGTTGCGGCCACCGTTGATCGAAGCAACACATGTCTTGGGCGCAGTCGATCACGATCGAGGGGATGCCCGCCAAGGCGGCTTGCTCCACCAAGCGTCGCACCGCCACCGATTTTCCCGATCCCGAGCCGCCCAGGATGATGGTGTGTTTCGTCAGCGCTGATAGGGGGATCGAGACGACGTCACCGTGATGGCCGCGCCCAATCATCCGCTGGCCAATTTCCAAGTGATCGGGCGCGACGACCGGCTCGGTTCCCGTCTCGGTTTGAGGTTTCGACTTCGCTCCCGTTCCAGTCCCCGCCACCGATACGGTGCCCGTGCTCGATGCGGTGTCGGACGCCACTACACCGTCAGCTATCATTTCAGCATCAGCTCCGTTTCCAGTTGTGGCGCCGGCTTCCGTTTCTATTTCCGATCCTGTTCCGTTGGTCGGTGAATCGTCAGTCCTGTTGGGCGATTCGCCGCACCAGGGAAGCTGCAGGACTTGGCACAGGGGCAAGTCGCTGGCGGGGCGACGATGGCTCAGCCAACGGTCGAAGTGCGGATCCTGTTCCTGCGTCATCCGCCGCAGTGCCGCGAGTGTCCGCAATTCTTCATCCGCCGGGTTGTGGAATCGTCCACCGGCTGTTTCGAATTCCTCGACCATCCGCTTCGTCTGTTCCCCGCCGGGCAGTTTGTTGCGACGCACGATGACCAGATAACGGAACGTGAGTGCGCGGTCGATGCCGGCCTGCGTCATGGCGGCCTTGAGACGCGATTTGAACGCTGAATGATACGTTCGCTGCACCGCGCGGAGGCTGTAGTGTTGTTCGCTGCTGTGCTCGGCGTGGCTCACGATCCGCAACCGGGCGTGCAGCGGTTTAGTCGTCTTGCCGCCCGCGAAATCGCGTTCGACCTGAGCATCGGTTTGCGGATCGAAGCCACCTTCGTTCTCCCGCACCAAACACTCCAAAGCCGTCTGGTAGAGCCGGGCGAGTTCGCCGTCATCCTGCTTTTCGTCCAGCAACGATGCGACATCGACCTCTTGCTGATATTGCTGAAATTGATCGTCTAGCCGTTTGAACTCTTCTTGCGCGGGTGGCTCGATTGGGCCACCGTTCTGCGAAACGTTCGAATGCAAACGTTCAATCTCTTGAATCGATCCTTGCTGGCAAAATTCACGACGATATCGATCACACAGCTTCAGCACTTCGCGGACGGATGTGTTGCCGAGTGCTTGAAAGGCCTCTGCAGCGAAGGGCCAAGACGGATAGGGCGGAACAAAATCATGAGCTTGGTAAGCGACTGCCAACCGCCGTTCGATCATCGAGCGAAACGGATCCCCCGACGAGGGGCGTTGGAGTTGTAGCGGTTCCTCAAATCGATGTAGGTACGTGTTGAGGACCAAGCTTTGCAGTTTGTCGTAGGTTGATTCGACACACGTGACGATGGGCAACGTGCGGAACGTCGTGTCCCGCATCGTCCCCAAGCCTCCGCCAATCTCTTCAATAATCGAGCGTGCCTTCCCGCATTCTTCGGAGCGTTCCCAAGCGGGGTCGGAAACGCGGTGACTCATCTGCTGGACCAAGGGATCCAGTTGATCGAAGGCGACCACCGTGGGGCCGCTCAGACTCATGAACCAGGACAAACCGCGAACGATTTCGCGTGGCATTTTCTGCGCATTGGCAAACCCCAGGGCGGCACGCGTGGATTCGTCCAGCGGTGAGCCCTGTAAGTATTGATAGCCCTGCTGGTAGATGTCAAAGTCTTCCGAATTCAGACAGATTAAGGCGCGAATGACGTCGCTGAACTGGGCGGCCCGTCGCCGATCGATTCTGCCTAAAGAATGCAAAACCTTTTTAACGTCCTCGGAAAGCTGTTCGGTTTTCTTGCCAGCCAAAAATTGCAGGTATTTGCTGGCTTTGTCGCGATCGGCCAAGCGGGTGAACAGTTGTTGCAGGAGCACCTGGTATTGGTATTGATCGCCGACGTAGGGGGTTTGCAGCGAATCGAGATAGCCCTGCAGCACGGTTTGCCAGAAGTTCGATACATCGGTCATGTCGACGAGCACAAACCCGGCTCGCAGTTCCGACGACTGGCGGCGCATCGCGCCGAGCAGGTGCGTTTTGCCGACGCCGCCACTGCCGATCATAATCCATCCCAGCGGTGACGTATCCGCCGCCAGCTGAGCGCCCTGGGTGTCGGCGGAACGACGCATGGACTGCAATTGTTCGGCAAAACGCTGCCGTGTCGACAGATGCAATTCCGGGACGTCGCCGGGCGGGTCGCGCCACACGTCGTCCAGTTGAACGGCCCAATCGAAATTGACCGAGCGCATCGCCGCCAGGTCTTGGGAATCGGTCGCCATGCTCATGTAGGGGTTCCTTGGTAGTAAACGATGTGGCGTGGATGCCCGGCGGGCGTGTAGAGTAACGCGTCGGTGTCTCGCGGGCCGATCTCGCGCGGGTTATCCAGGGGGAATAGTGATAATTCGCCGGCTCGCTCCATCGCCAGCAAGGTTTCGTCGAGGCGTGAGCGATCAGTGGGAACACGCGTGCGGAGATCGGCGAGGCGGACGCGGACGTTCCGCTGGCCACCGGTGGTTTCCAAGCAGGCCGCCCGCACGGCCGCTGGCAGTTCGCTCGCTGACACGTTCTTGGTAGGTTCACCGGATGGTTGATCCGCTGTTTGATCGTCGGGTTCACCGGGTGATTCGCCAGCAACCAAATCGCCGGTTGGTTTGCGGCTTGCTTGCATGATGAACTGACCGAACGAGTGGGTATCCTGGTGAGCGTCCAGATAGTTCGCCAGAAGTGCGAGCAGGTCTTCCAGGATCGGCGTGGCATAATTGGACTTGGTGCCGATTGGTGTGCGCAGGTGTTGCTGGCACCACGCCCAACCCTTGTCTTCCAGGCTCACGCACGTGGCTTGCCGGCCCGAGGTGGGATTGAGCTGTTTTTCCTCGCGGGTGAGTCCCTCGCGTTCCAACGCTTTGCGGTCGGTGGCCGTCACGGATAACTTGATATCTTTTAAAAACAGCGTCTCGCGAGAGACGGCCAATTGCCACAGTAGCAGTCGCTGCATGCCTTTGAGTTCAATTTCCACCGATTCACCTTTTAATAATAGGATAGGAATTTTCACGCAATTGGACGAAATCGACAATCTGCTGGCAAGCGCGGGCCGGATCCTCCACGACCCAGTCGTGGGGGAGACGCAGCACAAGATAGCCGCTGAGGCTCAATTCGTAATCGCGATATCGATCGGCATGGAAAGCCGATGGTGTGGAGTGCCAGTAGTAACCGTCGACCTCGACGATCACGCGCCCGACGGCCCACAGCAGATCGACGAGGTAGCGGGTGCGGCGGACGGTTTCCACGGGCTGGTTGCATGCGAACAGGGGGGCGAGCATCGGAGTTCGGCGAATCTCCGCAGCCAGCAATTGTTCACCCCGGCTGGCCGGATGCGGGCGTCCGATGATGGGGGCGACGCGAACGCGTCCCGCACCGCCCGGTTCCTCATTCGGGTCGGACGTGTCACGGTCGCCGGTTTGCGGCGGACGCTCGGTTTCGCAGCGGACACGCGAGTGGATCGCGTCCAGCTCGGGCCGATCGAAACATACCGCCGGGCAGATTATTCGTACTTCGGCGCTCGCTTCGCGGGCCACCCACGCCGCGACGCTCGCCAAGCCCCGTAGTGCCGAGGGCGCGGGCGATTGGTCGTACAGAAAAATCCCCACCATCAATTCACCGCCGGTCAATGTCTTGCGGAGTTGCCGCAGTTGGTGAGTGCGGGTGTGCGTGGTCGATTGCGGGATCTGGCCTCGCTGGCAGGCTGCCGCGGCGGACCGCAGCCAACGAGGATCCACCCCGGCCAAGTCTCGGGCGATACGATCGATCGCTGTTTCACATTCCGCGGGGTTCGCAAAATCAGGCACACCGTCATACCACTGTGGCCACAACTGAGCGCCAGCGAAGGCGAACTGCCGCACCATGAACGAAGTCAATTCCAGCACGGTGCCGAGCGAGTGGATTTCGATCGTCAGGGAGCGATCGTATTGCCCCTGGTGCAGGTCGCGATCGAGCTGCCATCGCTCGCGGTCGGGTGTATCGGAGAAGCGGCAGCTAACATGACCCATGGGCGGAGATTTTAGCGTAAATACGTCGCCGTCGCAGCATGTCTCTCTTCGATCCGGTGCCAGTTCGGATCGGTCATTTTAGGAGAATGGTGTTGCAGTCCGATGCCACAGCCGGACAACGCGTGTGCGGTGTTTTCACATTGACCGAAGAGATTTTTTCACGAAAACAAGGCGTCGATGACTTTCCCATTGCGGACCAGCGTGATCGGACGACCGGTCAGTTCGTCGAGTAACTCTTTGCGTATTTTTACGGCGTCTCTGGCGACGGTATTGGGCCGTGCGTTGATGTTACGAAACAGTTTGGCGAACTCATCAAAGTCATCTTTGGACCATTGATCAAACGGATGCTTGTGGCACTGGGCACACTCAATGCGAACGCCCAAGAACGCGTACGCGAAACCGATCGCCCGTTCCTCTGGTTTTTGCAGATTCCGCCGTGCCCAGAATAAAGGCATGCCATCGCGGGCCGCATACAGATTTTCCTTGCCGGGCTGGCACGCGGCGGTCAGTGACTCGCAGTATTCCAGGTACGATTCATCGTCTTGGCGACTCTCCGCGGTCACGATGCCCGCGACGATCTCGTCGTAGGGAACATTGTCATCGAGTCGCACGCGGAGCCATTCGTACCACAACCGCGTCGCCGCACCACGAACGGGCAGCACGCGGGGATTAGATCAAGTTCCGGGCGTGCCGAATAAAAAACGATCCGAAAACCCAGAGCCGATCGTAGCTGCCGTCGCGGGACGTCGATTTAATTACTGCGTAGCGAAACTCGCCACGAGTTTCGGGAATGCTGGAAAACGAAAGTCTTGGCGACTTCCGCTACAGGTGGATTCGTCAGTAATTAAATCGACGTCACCCAGACGGCGGAAAACCACGCTCTGGCGAGCGTAGCGACAGGTTCTCGGAAAGGTTCTAAAACCGACGCTGCCCAAGAGTTTCGCGAATTCTAATCCACCGACGCGTCTGAGTCGGGTGAGGCCATCGCCACGATCGCGATGCCCAGTCGGTCGGCTAGCTCAATGGTCGCCTCGCGATCGAGCAGAATGGTCCGATCCGCTTCGACAACAATTGCCATCCCGCCAGCATCGGCAACATTTTGCACCGTTTGGGTGCCAATCGTCGGCACATCGAAGCGCATGTCTTGGTTTGGTTTGCTCACCTTGATCAGTGTCCAGCCACCGCGCCGGCACAACTCACCACTGCGAAGGATGCACGCGTCGGTTCCCTCGATCGCTTCGACCGCGATCACGGTCGCATCCTTGATGGTCACGGCCTGACCAATATCGAGTCCGCCCATCGTTTTAGCGATCGACCAGCCCAGTGCCGCGTCGCGCTGACAGCTATCGGATAGCTTTCTGCGGGTCAGTAGTCCTGCCTTCACGAGTAACTCCGGAGCAAGGCGAGTTGCCGAACAGATTTCGAGTTGGTGGCGATGGTACGTATCGATCACGGCGCTCAACAGTCGATCGTCGCGCGCGTCCGGCCCACGGCCAAAGAGCAGTGGACCGAATGTTCTCAAGCACACTAAATCGGGAAAGTGCCTCAGCCAGATCGATCCGCTATAGAGCAAATCCGATTTGAACAGTTTGCCCGCCAGTGTTACCCGGGTGACATTCTGTCGTTTGAAAAACCGCAAGTGTTTCCCGAAGCGACCGACTCCGGACCATAAGACGTGGTCGCAGATTGCGTCGAGCTCGTTGCCGGCATGACCGGCGATCGCGACGCAGACGACGGGATGTCCACCATCGCGCAGTCTCGCCGCGACGGAAATTGGGAATTGGCCCCATCCAGCAACCAGTCCGACGGGCTCGCCGGGTGCGAGTGCCACGTCGATGTTGTGGCGGACGCGATCTTCCCAATCGGTATCACGTCTTTCCGGACGCGTCACGGAGTTGAGCGGAGGAGACGGCATGAGGGACACCGGCGTCACGCAGCCCTGGAAGATGAACTGCTCGACTCACCTTCACGCATTTGCACCAACGATTTGACTTCGCGTTGCAGCGTTTTGATATCGCGTCGCATCTCGGGCAGTTTTCGTTGGACGGC